>JBEKJW010000058.1:0-27317 GCA_050011035.1 Candidatus Acidiferrales bacterium | reverse complement strand
GCCGAGAACGCCATCGTCATCGTCGAGTGGCCCGACCGCCTCAAGATGCATTACGACTGGCCGGTCGTGCGCGTCCACCTCGAACATGTCGCCGACGATGCCCGCAAGATCATCATCGATGCTCCGTTCGAACTGCACACAATTGCCCATCGCTAGCCCACACGCGCAGCGCACTCTAAATTGTCAGAATGAATTTATTGCTTGGGTCGCGGAGGCTCCGCAGGTTTCTGGTCCGGCGCAGTTGCAGCCGGAGCACCCTGCTCCGACCCCGGAATCTTCGGCTTTTCGATCACCGACTGTGTCCCCACCGAAAACAGTTTGAAGTCCGAGTAGGTGTGTTTCTTCACGATCGTGTATTTGTCGTACTGCGAGTAGGCGATCGCCGTTATCGGCAGCCACAATTTCACGTCTGCGGAATGAAACTGTACCGGCGCGTAGTCGATCGAAACAGCGTTCGACATCAATCCAATCAACCCGATCGGCTCAATCAGGTTCGTTTCGAGATGAATGATCTGCCCGGAATCTCGCGCGATCCAGGCCCGGCCCTTTAGCTTTGCGCCAAAATTTCCAGTCGGCGTGCGAAACGCCATCAGTCGCGACCGTTTTCCTTTCATCTGGTGGAACGCGACAACCCACGCCGGTTGTCCGTCCCACTCCGCCGCGCCCAGGCACTGATAAGTGAAATCGTCCGTGTAGTCCGGGTGGAAAACCAGGACCAGCGCCGGTACTCCGGTGTCTTCCAGACTCGCGGCGTTCGCGTCGTTGTGGTCGAGTTCCTGCCGCGACTCCTTCAGCGAAAGGTTGCCGTTGACCGTCGAAAACTCCACCATGAAATCGAATCGCGCGTCCTCGGAGCTGAAGGACTGCGCGTCGGGATTCGACTCCGCGGACTGCGAGTGCTCGATCGCGTCGAACTTCTGGAGGTCGTCGACGAATTCGGTCGCACGCTCGGACACTTGTTTCATCACGTCGTGCAGTGAGCATGATGGCGTGTCGGACAGATCAGCGATTTTGCTATCGGTGTTTGGTGGCGTCCAGGTGAGCCCCGGATTGCGATTTTTCGGGACTTGCGCGCTCGCGGAAGCTACACACACCAGCAGCGTTACTGCGACAACAATCGCAACCCGTAGCTCTCGCGGGATAAGGAAGGGAACTCGCATCACAAAACCGCCCGGCCCTGCGGCTACAAACCCATAATTTGGAAGCCGGCGTCCACGTAAATCACATTGCCGGTCACTCCACGCCCCAGATCGCTTCCAAGAAAAACAGCCGTATCGGCCACTTCGGCAATGTCCGTATTCCGCCGCAGCGGCGCGTGCTGTTGCACGAAATCCAGCACCTTCGAAAAATCCTTGATTCCGCGCGCCGAGATCGTCTTGATCGGCCCCGCGGAAATCGCATTCACGCGAATTTTTTGCGAGCCCAGCTCGCTGGCCAGATATCGCACCTCGGCTTCGAGCGCCGCCTTCGCCACGCCCATCACGTTGTAATTCGTCACCACACGCGTTGAGCCCAAATACGTCATCGTCATGATCGCGCCGCCTTCGGTCATCAACGGCGCCAGCGCCTTCGACAGCGAAATCAAGGAGTAAGCACTGATTTCCAGCGCCGTGCGGAATCCATCGCGCGAGGTGTTCACAAACGGCTGGTTTAGGTCTTCGTGGTTCGCGCCAGCCAGACTGTGCACCATCACGTCCAGCTTGTGCTTGTGGCCTCGCAGCAACTCCGTCAGGTTTGCGATGTCGCCTTCCACTTGCACGTCGCACGGGTAAAATCCCGTCGCGCCGAGTTCCTTACCGAGTTCTTCCACCGTCGGCTTTGCGCGCTCATTTTGGTACGTGAGCAGCAAATTCGCGCCTTCGCGCGCGAATGCCTGGGCGATCGCGTACGCGATGCTCCACTTGTTCCACACGCCGAGGACGATCGCTGTCTTGCCTTCAAGTAGTTTGGACATAGCCAGCAATGTTAACGAATTCCCGAACGCGTCGCCAGCGCGCCATGTGCCGCGGCGTTAAATTCAGCGGCCGCGGAGCAACGCCAAAATCGCGCGAACAGCATCGGCAATGATTGGCCAAAGCACCGCAGCGAATCCGAGCAGTGAAAATACCACCTTCACGAACCGCTTCTTTTGGACTTCGAAATCCTGCTCGGCTTGAGCCACCGAAGAGACCTGCGCAGCTCCTGCCCGCTCCGCAGTGCCTGTGGCCCTATGCCTTGAGCAAAACCCCGACGCCAATGCACGGCGCGTACACCGCTCTCCACGCCGGCCAAAATACAGGCACGTCCCGTAACGGCCCTGGGCGCCTGCGAGAGCCCCCGGAACGGCCTCCGCAGGCCCTTCCGTGCCCCCAAAATCGGGCGGCCGCAGGTCGACTGTCCCAATCGGGTGCATTGTGCCCTGACCGCCGTTGACGGTTTGGAATCGGTCCATTGCGCCTTCAATTCTAGACCTTTACAGTGAAAATTCGACGCGTCTCGACCATTCATGCCAGACATCCGCACGATCAGCTCCTCCGCCCATCCTGCCCGGATGAAGCTGGAGCCGTACTCCGCCGAAATTCGACTCACGACGCTGAATGTCGGCGTCGATAACATCCACTACGACGTCTTTCTCAGCCAGCGTTTTTCCGAGTTCAGCAAAAAGTACGTCGGCGATTTGATCCGCCAGGCCGTCAACATCAATTTGTTCTACGGTAAGGACCGCAAACAGTCCGGCGCGCCCGAACATGCGGCCTTCCGCAAGCTGATCAGCGAAATTTTGCAGGAGTCGCTGACGCGCGCGAAGTTCGGCCAGTCCATCGAGCCGGACATCCTGAATCAACTCGCGCTCCTGAAGCACCTCACTCTCGAAACCAATAGTCAGTTCGCGAGCTTGATCGTTGAGTGCAAAGACTGGATTCGTGCCCGCGGTCAGCATTTCGAACACAGCGAACAGGCGCACGTGATGCGCGCCAAGATCGCCGACATCCAGGCCGACAAGAAGGCCACGTTCCGCCAGGTCGGCGAAACGCTCTGCAAGGTCTGGCGCGAAGTCGAAGAGGGAACTCTCGCCAAATCCCGCCGCGCATTGTTCGGCGATGAATATCGCGACGTCTACGATCTTCTCCAGAACCGGTTGCTTTTCGTCGAGAATGGCAACGACGAATATCTTTTCCTCGAGCACTACATCCTGCTCGGCAATTTCGTCAACGATCCCGACCGCTTCGATATTTTCGATTCGATGCTGCTCGAGTTCATTCGCGAGTTTGTGCTCATGGGCACGGACAACGATGACCTCGGAAAAGCCCGCAAGCAGCACGAGCGTCTCGTCGAACAGGGCCGTCTGCTGCGTTCAAACCTCGCGCGTCTCGAAGAGGAAATCGACGAAGCGTCGGGTCGCGGCGGTGACGACAGTCTGTTTCCCACTTTCTTCAAGCGCAAAGGCCCATCTACGCCGCTAAGTCCCGTTGAACTCGGCGACCTGCGCCGCAAGTACTCCGCGATTGAAAAAAGCCTCGAGGATCTGAGCCCGCAGATCGAATCGGCCAAGCGCCGGATGGATTTCCTCAACGAAGAAACGCAAGGCCGCCTCGGCGACTACCTCAACCAACCGTCTAACGCGCGCCGCCTCTTCGATCCCGAAGCTCCTACCACCGAAGGCGAAGCCAGCCCGCAAATCCGCGCGGAGTTGCTCGAAGAGTTCGTTCACCGACTCGAAGAGCGCGAATTGCTGCTCCATGTCATCGCCGGCTACGAGCTGCGCAAAATTCACGCCGACTATTGCCCGCCGATTCACTTGCAGGCGCTCAAGAAGGCTCTCGTCAATAAGGACGACGCTCGACGCGTTGAACAGCTTCTCGAAAAAGTTCCCGCGCGCAAACTTTCCGCGAAGCGCATGCTCGACACTTCGCGCAACATGCGCCGCAAGACGCGCGAAGAGCAGCGCGTCGTCGGCCTCCGCTTTGTCGAAGATTTCATGCGCCTGCGCCGTGACCGTCGCAACTACCAGCAGGTCGCAGCATGGATGGAGCGAATCAACCTAGTCCGCTCCGAGCAAGCGCGAACGCTTTCGCGCGTAAACAAAAGCCTCTACGAATTGCTCATGCCGGAGGAGAGTCGACCGGTCGAAGACGTCGTCATCAACCATACCGTCATCAAAGCCGACGTCCGCGGCTCGACCGGTATCACCAAAGACCTGCTCGCGAAAGGGCTCAATCCCGCGTCGCACTTCAGCATGAACCTGCACGAACCGGTGAAGCGCATGCTCGAACGCTACGGCGCAGCCACCGTTTTTATCGAAGGCGATGCGATCATTCTCGCGATCGATGAAACCGAAGCCACGCGCACCACGATGCGCGGCGTCGCCCGTGCCTGCGTCCTTGCACGCGAAATTCTCGCCGTCACGCAGGCCTACAATGGCCGCGCCAAGACCACCGACCTTCCTCCGCTCGAAATCGGTGTAGGTGTCGCCTTCCAGGACTCCGCGCCGTCGCTCTGGATGGACGGCAGCTCAAAAATCATGATCTCGAAGGCGCTCAATCTTTCCGACCGCCTTTCGAGCTGCACGAAAATCTCGAAGCGCATCTTCAAGGACAACGTCTCGCCCTTCAACGTCTTCCTCCTGCAGCCGCTCATGGAGGACGCCGAAGCCGAAGAGGGCGAAGAGCTGCTCGTGCGCTTCAATTTGAATGGAATCGAATTGAACGAGGAAGGCTTTCAGAAACTCAGCGCCGAGATTGCTCTCTCGCCTTTCGCCGGCACGTTCCCAATGCCGTGGGGCAAGGAGCGCGCCGAAGTTTTCGTGGGCGAAGTGCCGCTCGGCGAATCCATTGAGCCCATCGTGGTCCGCAAAGGCTACGTCCGTCAGTTGCTGCCAGGCGCGAAAATCGGCGCGCAGGGGACTCGCTCTTACTACGAAGTCTGCACCGACCCCAAGCTCATCGAAATCGCCCGCAAGCAATTCGCCGCCGGCTCCCCCAAGCACTGATCCACAGACGTCAGAAATAGCGAGCGCGCACGATTACTTTCAGGCGCCGCCGCTAAGGGATCAGGGAGGTTTTTCGAGGCACCTGAAGCGGCGTCGCCCAATGCCGCCGTGTCGTCGTCCCGGCCTAGGCCGTGGGCTCGTATGCGAAGACGGAGTCGTTCAGCGGCGAACGGATCTGCACTCATGGAGCTCGCTGGCGTCGTAAGCTCGCGTTTGGCGTAGACTTCTGATGGCCTTCAAAGGGTGGTTCGAAGGGAGATGTTGCCTGGGTGGAACTCATCCACGCGACGCCGCGCTTTTCCGATCGCGGAAGTAGACATTCAGAAAGCTTCGCAGTTGAAGTCGTGCCCGCGTCAATCGGGCCTTCACCGCACTAACCGAAAGATTGAGAGTCCGGGCCGTTTCTTCGCTTGAAAACTCTTCAATGTCGCGAAGGTGGAAAACGATACGGTTGCTGGCGCTGAGTTTGTTGATGCACCGATCGAGGATGCGACGAAGCTCTTCTTGGGAGTAACGCTCCTCAGGATTGGGCCCCCAATCTTCGATCCCCTCCACAACCGAATTGAAGCCCCCTTCGCCATCGTCGTCAGCCGAGACGAACGTGGGGTGACGCCGGCGGATTTTCATCAATGCTTCATTCAGAGCGATGCGCACAATCCAGGTGTAAAAGCGGGAATTCCCGCGAAACGTATCCAGGTTTCGGAAAGCCTTTAGGAAGGCGTTCTGCACGGCCTCTTCGGCGTCTTCGTGATTGTTGGTGACGTTCAGCGCCAGGCGGAAAAGTCTCCGCGCGTATCGATCCATCAACTGCTCGAGTGCGATTGAGGAACCGTTTCTCGCTTGCGCGACGATTTCCGATTCACTTCTGTTATTCGAGTTGTGCAGCCGAGAATCGAGAACTGCCGCTGTAGAACTCGCCGAGCTAATACCACGTGCCATATCTCACCTGCATTTCCCCATGGATCATCTTCGCTAACGCACTTTTCTCATTGGCATTGAAAACACTTCGCGCACCTGAGTTTGCTTGGAGGCACTACGGGCGGGTAACGGCTCGACCGGCTTCGGCTGCGCACTTTCTGGATACACCACGCGCACTGTGCCTTCGAAGACGATCTGAACGTCAAAGGCTCGGACGCCCGGTGGGGCTTCGAGAGTACGCTTTACAATCTCTTGAGCGAATAGGTCGCCCACCGTCCGAATCCTCGACGTACTGTCGTCGGCTCGGCAACTCTGCCCTTGGAATCTGGGTATGTAACTACCAGGCTGGTAATAGATCCATACGGGATCATTCTTGCCTAACGACTGGTAATACTCCCTCAGCTTCACGCGGAGCCTGCGTGCCTCGCTTCGAACGATAGAGTCCATATTTGGACGGTACGGAGGCTTTCGATCGTAGACCTCCGTGCCGATCAGGTATTCCTTTAGCGTGCCCGCATCTCCTGCCAATGTTTTTTCGACTGTGAATTTAAGGAATCGCCCAAGGCGCTCAGACTGAGCGAATACTGCGCTGGCTAAAATGCGATAGAGCTCTTCGCGGATCAACCTCTCGGGAAGTTTCTCCCCGTTTTCACATTCTTTCATGGGCGCATTTTTTATCATTTCAACTCCGTTTGCCTGGCTATGCTCATGGGGGACTTGCTGACGATCACTCAGTACGATCTCCCAATTAAGGTCCTCGTGTTCGACAACGGCGCTCTAGGCATGGTCAAACTCGAAATGGAAACCGCGGGATTTCCGGACTTCCAAACGGATCTGAAGAATCCAAACTTCGCCAAGGTTGCCGAAGCCATCGGCATGATGGGCGTGAGAATCGAAAACCCCGCTGACTTGAGCTCGGGCCTCAAGAAGGCAATGGAGCACCCAGGGCCCGCGCTCATCGACGTGGTGACCGATCCCAACGCTCTCTCCATACCTTCACATGCTGATCGGTTGCAAGCCGTCGGTTTCGCGCTGGCCCTGGGAAAGATGGTTCTCTCCGGGAACATCGAGGAAGTCGTGGACACAGTCGAGGGCAATATTCGACATGCCCGCGAGTCACTGGAGTCGATCTAAACCGGGACACTCGATGGCTTAGCCCGGTTCTGCCAACGCAATCTTCGTCAGTCTGAAATTACCGCCAGATTGCCGCACCTGAAGGCCGGGGCGCGGCAATGCCCGGGGACTGGTGTGGCAACGATTTCAAACGAGCGCCACCCACAAAATCGCGCTGAGGTTAATGATGCGAATCTTTTTACGAAGTGTATGGTTTCTGTTGATGGTGCCGGCGATTGCCTTTGGCCAGTCCGCCACGCAACCGTCCGATTCTTCTACAAACTCTTCAGACGTTGGAACTCAGCTGCAGGCTCTCCGCCAGGCGCTTTTGCAAACGCAGCAGCAGGTAGCCTCACAACAGCAGGAAATCCAAGCTTTAATAGCGCAATTGAAAAGCGGCCAGCCTGGCCCGCCGGGCGTTGCGCCAATTTCTACTGCCGCAGCCGTTCGGCCGAATCCGACGGGAACAGAGACAAGCTCGTCCAACCCTTCGCCGGAACTCAGCAATGGTATTACCAGCCCATCGGGCAAACCCGCGGGTCAGCAATCGGAGCTGAGTGTCGGGCAAGCTCCAGTAGGGTCCATTAAAATCGGCGACGCTGTTCTTACGCCCGGTGGTTTCGTCGACTTCGAGAATATTTTTCGAACCACGAACACGCAAAGCAACATCGCCACGGATTTCGGCGGCATTCCTTTCAGCAACACGGCTCAAGGACGCGACACTGAATTCCGCAGCACGGCGCAGTTCTCCCGCCTGAACTTCAAGATCGAGGACAATAGGCCAGGCCACGACCTCATCGGCTACGTCGAGGGCGATTTCAGCGGAAATAGCGCGCCGAACGTGTATCAAAGCGTGAACGGCCTTACGAATCGATTGCGCCTTTACTTTGGGTACGCAAAGCGCGGCAACTGGGAGATTTTAGGCGGACAAACGTGGAGCTGGCTGACGCCGAACCGTACTGGCATCGGGCCGATGCCCCCCGATTTGGCAATCACGTACAACGAAGATCAGAACCTGGGCGTCGGAGTGCCGTACACGAGGGCGGCCGAATTTCGTATCGCTTACCATGTGAACGAGCATTGGGCGATCGGGGCAGGTCTTGAAAACCCCAACCAATATATCGGCACCTACATCACTCTTCCTGCTCAGTTCACTTCGGTTGGCACGCAATTCGATAACAACGCCAACGCGGGAGCAGCGAACCTGATGCCGGAAGTTCTCGCCAAAACCACGTACGACACAGATCTCGCCCGCAGACACTTTCACGCTGAACTCACGGTTTTTTTCACGGGCGCGCACGCTTCAGTGATGCCGATTGGATCTTCTTCGTTCAACTCGCACAGGGCGTTCGGTGGTGGCGGGCAAGTCGCTATGAACTACGAATTGGTGCCCAACAAGCTCGTCGTCCTCGCCAACGTTTTTTGGAGCGACGGCGGCGCTCACTACTTGGTCGGAACGGGGCCGCAGCTCGTGGTTCGCCCTAATGCTGCTGGAACCGACATCAGTCTTTCCATGGTGCATGCTGGAGCGGGTTCAGCCGGTCTCGAGTGGAGAGCAAGCGAGAAGCAAGCGTTCGCGGTCTATTACGGTGCTGACTATTATGGGCGCAATTTCTTTCCGGATACGACGAACTCTACGAATCCCAACACCATTATCGGTTACGGCGGTCCCGGTTCACCGAACACAAACAATCGCATCATTCAGCAGGCCACGTTCGATTGGCTGATGACTTTCTGGAAGAGCGAAAGACACGGCGCGCTCCAGTATTACACGCAATATTCATATCTCAGTCGCGCGCCCTGGTTCGTCGCCTCGGGCAATCCAAGGGATGCGCATCTCAGCATGGTCTATGTCGGCATCCGCTACGTTTTGCCGTCTACGTCAGGCACCTTGTTGCGCGTGCCTTACCCGAACTGAGAATGTGCGCGAGGCGGCGTGAAATCAGGACCATCTGATGACAGTGATCCCTCAGTCGTAGCCGGGTTGGCACTCGGCTAAGACGCGGCAACGGCTAATCGCGAAGCTTCGCTGCTTCTTTGAACCAGACCCAACACCACCATCCGCGAAGGTGGGAACAGTTGGAGTTGCATACGTTCGGTAAGGTTCGTACTCTTAACCGCTCGTCAGTTCCGGAGGCGAAAAGGGTCCGGTGATCCTCGTGGCCTTCAAAGCCATTGATCCTGTCCTTCGCGGGCAGGGTGGTGGGTTCGACTCCCACACGCTTCCGCCACATTCCATGCGCGCAAGACCTACCTAGCCAAACCAAAGCCTCCAATCAAGGAGCGTTTGAACCCCTCGACCTCCCGGGCAGGGGAGCGAGCCCCCAAAGCTGCAGCTCGTGCCCCGACTCTCGGCCCTAGGCCGCTTTCTCCCCGGCTGCCTCACGACTCCAATTCGCCCGTGAAACCGCGAAACAGTTACCGATACAGTAGGCTGACCTGCCTCCGTTTAGCCGGTTTTGGACCCCCATCAGGAACGCTGATATTACAAATCGGTCCTATTTATCGGCGTTTCCGATGTCTTCCCGTTTTGGTACGTTACTTTTACCGTAATCGGATACGAAAAACGGCTGTTTTGCCCAAAGAATATCGTTATTTTTAACTTGACAAGAAACGCCTCTTGCCGCTAAATCGCTCCAACAGCCAGTAGTCTGAAAATACTAGCTGGGACTGAAGCAAGTAAAAGATCGATATTCCAAGCTCTCTCACCCGGGAGCATCGCGAGCCGGCAGCGGGAAACCGCTCGTCGCGCTGGACGGTTGTGGTGTGTCTTGAATTCGCAGTTTGTGCCTGACGAGGCGCGGATTTGAACCCCATGCCGCTCCAGCAGCGCCAGAAGCTGTAAAGCCTCGGCCTGCGATTCATGGAGTCGCCTAGCAGGTCGCCCTTCGCCGGTTCTGGCCCAGGGTCAGCGCGGAAAACTTAGTTTTGCTTGGCAACAAATTAGCGCCGGAGGAACTCCATGAAGAGTTTTATGCGCTGCCTGGTCGCAGCGTGCCTGCTTATGTTCGTCGCTTTCCCCGCCTTCTCCCAAAGCCGTAACACGGGCGAAATCCGCGGCACGGTCAGCGACCCCACGGGAGCGGCAATTAGTGGCGCGACTGTCACGCTGACGAACGTCGACACTGGTGAAGTGAAGACGTTCACCACCAACGCGGACGGCATCTACGACACCGTTTCCACCCCTGCGGGCAATTACACAGTCGCTTTCAGCGCGCCCGGCTTCAAAAAGACCGTGCGCGGTCCCTTTACTCTACAAATCGACGTCATCACCGAAGACGGCGCGCTCGAAGTCGGCGCCGTTTCCGATACCGTGACTGTCGAAGGCTCGGGCGCTCCTGTGCTCGAGACTGAAACTGGCCACCTCGGCACGATTTTTGAAGCCAAGACCATCGGCGTTCTGCCGCAGATCGGCGCGGGCATCACCGGCAACGACTGGGCGAACTTCAACATCCTTCTGCCCGGCGCGACTGGTGCTCCCTCGCAGCCCATGTCCGAAGGCAGCGGTGCGTACAACGCCGGCGACGCCATCTCGATCAACGGGAACCTGCCGAATTACGCCAACTACTTGCTTGACGGCGCCGTCACCCAGCTCCCGGTCAGCAACAACGTTGACAATCTCGTGTTCGAAGCCGTGCAGGAAGTCCAGATCACCACGTCCTCGTTTTCGGCTGAATACGGCATCGGCGGCGCGGTGTTTAACCAGATCTCCAAGAGCGGTTCGAACGGTTTCCACGGTTCGGCCTACGAGTTCTGGCAGAACGACATCCTGAACGCTGCGCCGTATTTCCCGACCCAAGTGGGCAGCAACTACGTGCCGCAGAAGACGCCGTTCCTTCGCTACGATGAATGGGGCGGTTCGATCGGCGGTCCGATCATCAAGAACAAGCTGTTTTTCTTCTTCGTTCGCGACAAGATCTACAACAACGGCGGCACCACAGCGCAAACCAGCACCGTTCCGACGCTTGCGGAACGCGGCATGGGCACCGCCTTCCCGGGCGATTTCGACTTTTCCGGCAACCCAACGATCTACGAGCCGAACACTCGCACCGGTCCCGGTTCCGCTTCCACGCCATTCCCGAACAACGTGATTCCTGCGGGCATGGCCGATCCGGTTGCTCTGAAGCTGCTTGCGTACTATCCGCTTCCGAACGCTGCCGGAACACCATTCGTGGACCCGAACACCCACATCACGTATCCAGGCGATATCACGAATAACTACGTTATAACCCAATCTGCACCGAACCCGAATCTCCGTTACTTCGGCCGCATCGACTACGACTACTCATCCAACAATCGCATGACGTTTTCGATCGCGCAGAAGAACAACCCGGGCCGTAACGTCAACCAGTCGCCTTGCCCGCTCAACTGCTTCTCGGGTGACATTGACGGTTACAACGTTCAATACTCGGACACGTGGACGATCACTCCGAACTTCGTCAACGAGTTCCGGATGGGTTACACCAAGCAGGGCAACTGGTTTGTTCCGCAAACCATCGGTTTCGATGCGGCGACGACTCTCGGCCTGCAGTACTCCAAGGCCGATGTATTCCCGAACATCGCGATCAGCGGTTACGGTGCATCGCCTTCGCAATTGCTGCAACCTGGCACCAACGCAGTCTACATTGAGAACTTGTACGATCCGTCCGACACGTTCACCCTCGTGAAGGGCCGCCACATTCTCCACTTCGGTATCGAAGTGCTGATGGGGCAGGGCAACACCACGCCGTGGGGCAACGTCACCGCCGGTAACTTCACATTCAACGGCGCATACACTGCTCTCAATGGCAACACGACGAGCGGCTCGGGTCTTGCGGACTTCATCCTCGGCGACGTCGAAAAATGGGCGGCCACCAACCAGCAGAAGTCGTACACACGTCTCAAGAGCCCGCAGGCGTTCGTTCAGGATGACTTCAAGGTCAAGCCAAATCTGACGATCAACCTCGGTCTACGCTGGGTCGGTTCGACTGGCTTCACCGAAATCAACAATGCACTCGGTGGCTTCGATCCGAACCTGGTCAACTACTACAACGGCAGCCTCGGCTCGATGTGGTTCGCGGGCCAGGACAACCGTAACTCGGTTGAGAAGCCGATCTGGGATATCTTCCTCCCTCGCGTAGGTTTTGCGTATTCCTGGCGTCCCGACACCGTTATTCGCGGTGGCTTCGGTATGTACTCGTACAACTACAGCCAGGACACCTACCTGAACGGCTCGATCAACGGCGCAGGCGCGTTGACTACCAGCACAGGCACTACGACCGACCCGAACAGCGGAACCGGTCCACTACCGCTCATCAATCTGGACGCATCAGCCGCTACGGCGAACTCAGTTCTGACTTACGTTGTGGGTTCGCCGAATGCCCGCAACCCGAATGAGTACTGCTGCACTCCGGGCGTGTATTCGAGCCAGACGATCGCGCTTTACAACGTTCGTCCCGCCCAGATCAATCAGTGGCAGTTGAGCGTCGAACACCAGATCGGCAAGGATATGATGGTGTCTGCGGCGTATGTTGGCAGCCACGGTTACCACCTGCAATACACGACGGACCTCAACCAGATCACCGACCCGACGTTGCTTGCCGAAGGCGCAGCTGCCGCGAGCGTGATTCAAGCCAACCGTCCATACCCGCTGTGGGGCAACCTGACCGGCAGCACGTACAACGGCGTTTCGAATTACAACGCTCTACAGCTGGCCATCAACAAGCACTTCACGAATGGCCTTCTGTTCAGCTTCAACTACGTGTACTCACACTTCCTCGATGACCAGGACTCCTCTGGTTGGGGCAGCCGTGGCGGCACGCAGGTTTGGCAGATCAACACGCCTTCCTCCAACTACGGAAACTCGAACTTTGATATTCCGCAGGCGGTGAAGGGCTACGTGTCCTACGATCTGCCGTTCGGAAACGGCAAGCGGTTCGCCAACAGTGTCAGCAAACCTGTTGACGCCGCAATCGGCGGGTGGCGCGTTGCTGGCACCATGATCACGCAAAGCGGAAACCCGTTCACGGTCGTTACCGCTAACAACCTAACCTACTCGGGTTGCAGTGGTTGCAGTCAGTATCCGGACGTCTCCGGTAACCCGCGTTCGAATCCGGGTGCGGGCCCTGGCGGCGGTCAGATTCAGTGGCTCAACACCTCCGTGTACTCGCAACCGGCCAATGGCACCTTCGGCGATGGTGGGCGCAACAACGTGTTCGGTCCGCGTTTGACCGTGTTCAACATGTCGCTCGCCAAGCAGTTCGCATTCACTGAGCGTGTTCACCTGGAGCTTCGCTCCGACTGGGTGAACGTATTCAATCACCCGAGCTTCGGACCCCCGGCGAACACCTACGGCGGGGGACTCTTCGGTGTGATCGGACCCTCTGCTCCGAACGGCGGTATCACCGTCGCTCCGCGCAGCGGTCAGCTCAGTGCGAAGATCACCTTCTAACTTTTAAACACCCAACCCCAAAAAGGAGGACGGCGGAGCAGCGCCGTCCTCCTGTTTTTTTGTGCGGCAACCGTTCGAAATCTTTGTGGGCCGGTCGTACAATCGTTCAATGGTAAAAATCGCAGTCGGAGCTCCGCTTCTCGTCCTTCTTCTCTGTGGCGCTCCTAATTCTGTTGCTCAGTCCGTTTCGGCGCACGGTGCGCAAAGCCATCAGCAGGAAATCCAGCAGCATCTGCAGAAAGCCGCAGCCGCCCTAAAAGCGAACCAGCCCACGGAAGCTATTCCCGAATTCAAAGCCATTGTGGCGCTCGATCCCAAAAACGTCGACGCGCTCGGCAATCTCGGCGTGATCTATTTTTTCCAGGGCGACTACGCCAACGCCATCCCGAATCTACGCTCCGCACTCGACCTCAAGCCCGAACTCTGGAAGATTCAGGCGCTCCTCGGCATTGCCGAACATCGCACCGGCGACTCTGCCGCGGCTCGCGCCGATCTCGAAAAAGCTTTCCCGAACCTCACCGAAAAGAACGTCCAGATTCAGACCGGCATGGAGATGATCGATTTGTATTCCTCAGCCGGAGAACTCGATAGCGCCGCCGCCATCGTCAGCAAACTCCGCGAACTGGAGCCAACCGACGAAGCACTTCTCTACACCGCCTATCGCCTATATTCCGATCTCGCCGAAGAGTCGCTCCTGAGTCTGACGGTCGTGAATCCGAATTCCGCGCGCCTCCATCAGGCCATCGCGCACGAACTTGCCAAACGCGGCGACACCGCCGGAGCCGTTGAAAACTATCGCGAAGCTCTCAAGCTGGATCCAAATCTTCCGGGCCTTCACTTCGAGCTGGCTGAAATGCTCAGCACGCAAAACACATCCGACGCAGTGGCCGAAGCTCAAAGCGAGTACAAAGCCGCCCTGGCTGTGAATCCGTCGGACGCGCAAGCCGAGGTTCGCCTCGGCGACATCGCCGCTAAGGCCAACGATCTCGACGCAGCGCAAGCGCACTACTCGAAGGCCCTCGAGGTCCAGCCCAACAACGCCGATGCCGCCGTGGGTCTCGCCAAGGTCTACAGTTCGATGGGCCAGCCCGAAAAGGCCGCGCCGCTGCTTGAACATGCGGTTCAAGTCGATCCCACGAGTTCGCTCGCGCACTTTCGCCTAAGTGGCGTTTACCGGCAGCTTGGCCGGACTGCCGACGCGCAACACGAGCTCGAGGAATATCAGAAGTACAAAGCCATGAAGGAAAAGCTCCGCACTGTCTATCACGACATGGGTGTCGATCAGGATCCGGACGAAAAATCTGCCGACGACACCAAGCGCTAGGGGAAACACAACAGAGATTTCTCTGTCTTAGAAAACTTTCTGCGCTGGGCGCGCAATCTCCGTGCCCTCCGCTTTTCTCGGTTTTCTCTGTGAAATGCTTTGATTGTGAATTTGTGGTTCTTTGAAGAAATGAATCAGGCCAGAAAAGGTGCCCCGTGAGCTTTCGCCCCAGCTACAGATCGTTCGCCGTAGCAGCAGCTTCCATCATTCTCGCCGCGAGCGCCGCCGCGCAGTCGCAATCGAAGTCCTACTACCCGCAGCGCGTCGATGAACCCCGCGCGATCTATCTCACGCCCGAGCATTTCCCAGTCAAAGCTGACGGCGCCGCTGACGACACTGTCGCCATCCAAAAAGCCATCGACACGGTCCAGGAAACGCGCAACCAGGGCATCGTCTTCATCCCGTCCGGCCGCTACCGCCTCACGCACACGGTTTACGTGTGGCCCGGCATTCGCATCATTGGCTTTGGCGCCACGCGTCCTGTATTCGTTCTCGCCGCCAATACGCCCGGATTCCAGGGCGATGAGACCACTCCTAACAACATGGTTTTCTTCGCCGGTGGCCGTCCGCAGGGCAATGAGCCTCCTCGCGACGCCACTCCCGGCACCTTTTACTCTGCGATGAGCAACATCGACATCGAAGTCGGCGACGGCAATCCCGGCGCCGTCGGCGTCCGCTCCCGTTACGCGCAGCACTGTTACCTCGCGCACATCGACTTTCGCATCGGCTCCGGCCTCGCCGGAATTCACGATGGTGGCAATTTCGCCGACGATCTCCACTTCCATGGTGGCCGTTACGGCATCTGGACGCGCAAGCCGTCGCCCGGCTGGCAATTCACGATTATCGATTCCACTTTCGATGGTCAGCGCGAAGCCGCCATCCGTGAGCACGAAGCCGGCCTCACGCTCATCCGTCCGCAATTTTCAAACGTCCCCACCGCCATCGAAATTGATCCGAAGTACGCCGATGAACTCTGGGTGAAGGACGCGCGCCTCGAAAACATTTCGGGCCCGGCCTTCGTCATTAGTAACGAATCGAATCCGCGCACCGAAATCAATATGGAAGGAGTCGTCTGCCGCGGCGTCGCTATCTTCGCGTCCTTTCGCGAGAGCAACAAGCAGGTCGCCGGCCCTTCATCCGCCTATCGCGTCGCTACTTTCTCGCACGGGCTTCATTATCGCGATCTCGGCGCTCCCGGAAATATCGAAGATGTTTTCGACGCAGCGCCGCTCTCCGATCTTCCCGCGCCCGTTCCTTCGGACATTCTCGCACTCCCTCCGATGGACACCTGGTTCAATGTCCGCTCCGCCGGAGCGGCGGGTGATGGCACCACCGACGACACCGCCGCGCTTCAAAAAGCCATCGCCGAGCACAAGACGCTGTACTTTCCAGCAGGGCAGTACCTCGTCACCGACACTCTGGCGCTCAAATCCGATACGGCCCTGATCGGCCTTCACCCCAGCATCACTCGCATCATCCTTGCCGACGGCACGCCCGCATTTCAGGGCGTCGGCAATCCCAAGCCGCTCATCGACGCGCCCGCGGGCGGAACGAACATCGTCTCCGGCATCGGCCTGTACACGAACGGCATCAATCCTCGCGCCGTCGCCGCCAAGTGGGCTGCGGGCAGCGACTCAATGCTCTACGACGTCCGCTTCCTGGGCGGTCACGGCACCATCGATCCCAACGCCTCTGCCGCTGATGCACGCAAAGCCTGGGCGTCGATCTACAACAACACGCACACCTCTGATGCCGATATTAATCGCCGCTGGGACGGCCAGTATCCGAGTTTGTGGATCACTGGCGGCGGCGGTACTTTCGTCGGGCTTTGGACTCCGAGCACTTTCGCCCAAGCCGGCCTCTACGTTTCAAACACGTCGACGCCCGGCCGCGTCTACGAGCTTTCGAGCGAGCATCACGTTCGCAACGAAGTGGTACTCGATCGCGTTTCGAATTGGCAGCTCTATGCGCTCCAAACCGAAGAAGAGCGCGGCGAGAGCGGCTTCTGCCTCCCACTCGACATTCGCAACTCCTCCAACATCACTCTCGCGAACCTGCACATGTATCGCGTGGTCAGCAGCTACCAGCCATTTCCGTATGCGATTCGTGTGTCAGCCTCTCATGACATCCGCTTCCGCAACGTCCACGTCTACAGCGACGCGAAAGTTTCCTTCGACAATTCCGTCTTCGACATGACGCACGATTTTCAGCTCCGCCAGCGCGAATTCTCCTGGCTCTCCGTGTCCGGCGACGCGCCGCAGCCGCCTCCGGCTCAAAACTCATCCGTCCTTGAGCCGCGCGCTAAAGTCGACCGCCTCACCAGCGGCTTCTTTAATATTTCCGGCGGTGCCGTCGATTCCACCGGCAATCTTTACTTCGTCGACGCGCGCAAACAAACGATCTACAAATGGGACGTGGGTTCTTCGCAACTATCGATCGTTCGCGACAATCCGCTCGACCCCGTAAATCTCTTCTTCGATCAGGCTGGCAATCTCAACGTGGTCTCCTACGGCGGCAACGGCACCGTCTACGCCTTTGATCCGAAATCCACCGACGACCAAATCACCCTCCTGAAGCCGCAGCCCGCAGAACCTCGCCCCGGGCTCACCATCGTTTTGCCTGTCGATTACTGGCGCAACGAGAACGACTTCCTCGAAGCCGTCTCCGCAAAGAAGCCCTTTCAATTCCTTTCGCTTGATGGCACCACTGTCCTCCCGACCGGCGCCGATTTCGTGAATGGCGAGTTGTATTACGGCTCAAAAATGCACGATGTGATCCGCGCCTTCGGTCTCGCCCCCGCTCCTGCCGGCGGCCAGCGCATCTTCGTTTCGAACGAAGACGAACAGAACACCTACTCCGCGGCAGTCGATTCGTCCGGGGTGTTCACCGATATCAAGCTCTTCGCGCATCGTGGTGGGGAAGGGCTCGCCGTCGATTCCGAAGGCAACGTCTATCTCGCCGCCGGGCAGATTTACGTGTACAGTCCGGCAGGCGAATTGATCGATACGATCGACGTCCCCGAGCGCCCCTCGCAGATTCTTTTCGGCGGCGCCGATCGCTCAACGCTTTTCATCCTTGCGCGTAGCTCGCTGTATGCCGTTCACACGCGCAACAAAGGCCGCTGATCGCACGCGACCCGACGACGTGCCATCCTCTCACCAATTCAACTCGCGCCGCTCACACGTGAGCACTCTGGCTCTCGCCGCAACGTTCATCGCGATCGTCACCACATGCGTCGCGACCACCACTGCCGCCCCTCCGCAACAAAGCGCAGCACCTTCCGCCACGCAACTAGCACCAGCGAATGTTCCGCAACTCGTCGACGTCACCGACGCTGCCGGCATCAAGTTCGAGCACCTCTCCAGCCCCGAACAGCGCTACATCGTCGAATCCATGGGCGGCGGCGTCGCGCTCATCGACTACGATCGTGACGGCTGGCCCGACATCTATTTCACCAATTCCCAGAGCGTCGAAATGGCCCTCGCCGGAAAAAAATCTTCGGGCGCGCTCTACCACAATAATCACGACGGTACGTTCACCGACGTCACCGCCAAGGCCGGCGTCGGCGAACCCTGCTGGGCGCAAGGCGTCGCCGTCGCCGATTACAACAACGATGGCTGGCCCGATCTCCTCGTCACCTGCTTCGGCGGCGTGGTCCTCTATCGCAACAACGGCGACGGCACTTTCACCGACGTCACGAAACAAGCCGGCCTCGCCTCGGACACAATGTGGGCCACTGGAGCCACCTTCGGCGATTACGACGCCGACGGATTCGTCGACCTCTTCGTCTCTCACTACGTTGCGTTCAGCTTGAAAGACCTGCCCGAGTTCGGCTCCAGTCCCACGTGCAAATACCGCGGTATCGCCGTTCAATGCGGCCCACGCGGTCTGAAGGGTTCACCGTCGAGCCTCTATCACAACAACGGTGACGGCACCTTCACGGACGTCTCCAAAACCTCCGGCGTCCGCGACGCTCCCGAAGCTTTCGGCCTCACCTCCGTCTTCGCGCACTTCGATGACAACGCGCTTCTCGATCTCTGGGTCGCCAACGACGCCGGCCGCAACTACCTCTACAAAGGCGACAACGCCGGCCATTTCAAGGAAATCGGTTTCGACGCAGGCGTCGCCGTGAATCAAGACGGCGCCGAACAAGCCAACATGGGCGTCGCCATCGGCGATTACAACAACTCCGGCCGCCTCTCCACCGCCGTCACGCACTTCAGCGACGAATACACCGCGCTCTACCGCAACGACGGCAAGCTCAATTTCACCGATGTCTCCTACGTCGCCGGGGTCGCCCAACCCACCACGGCCTACGTCGGCTGGGGCGATGCGTTCTTCGATTTCGACAACGACGGCTGGCTCGACTTCATCATGGTCAATGGCCACGTCTACCCGCAGGTCGACGCTCTGCCGTCCGGCGCGCGCTATCGCGAGCCCGCGATTCTATTCCTCAATCAGCACAACGGAAAATTCGTGAACATCACAACCGCCGTGGGCCCCGCGTTTCAAGTCAATCGCGTGAGCCGCGGTCTCGCTGTCGGCGATCTTTTCAACGACGGCAGACTCGACATCGTGATCGAAAATCTAACTGGCGCGCCGCTGATCCTCCGCAATCAGGGCGGCGCCGCGAACCACTGGCTCAGCCTTGAACTCGCCAGCACGAAATCCAATCGCCTGGCCATCAACGCGCGCGTCCGCGTCACCGCCGGCGATCTCGTCCAAACGCGCGAAGTCCTGAGCGGCGGAAGCTACATCTCGCAAAACGACCTGCGTCTCCACTTTGGCCTCGGCGCACACGACCACGCGGACAAAATCGAAATCACCTGGCCCAGCGGCGCCGGCACCACGCTCACAAACGTCGCCGCCAATCAATTCGTTGGAGTAAAAGAAGGGGAGGGAATTGTGCCGCTCGAGAAAGTTCGCCCGGCCTCGACTCCGGGCGCCACGAAGAAATAGCCGTTACGCCGGTTTCACCTGCGCCGTTGACTTCCTCACTACCAGCTCCGGCTCGATGAAAAGTTCCTGTTCGTGTTTATCGTTTCCTTCCAGTTTCTCGATCAACGTCCGCGCCGCCGTCTCGCCCATTTTCAGAAGCGGCTGCCTCACCGTCGTCAAGCTCGGCGTGTAGTGCACCGCGATTTCAGCGCATGAATCGCGCCGATCGCCGAAATGTCGTTGTAAGCAAAAAGCGCCGTGAACGGCCGCTTCTGGGCCAGTAGCTTCTTGGTCGGCGGATAGCCGAGTTGCGGCGTCGGATCGAATCCCTCCAGCTGCGCGATCAATTCCGGCCGCATCTTCAGCCCCAGATCGCGCGCCACCTCGCACACGGCTTTCCACCGCGAATCCGTGTCCGAGCTGTACGTCGAACCCTTCATGAACGCGATCTCGCGGTGCCCCAGCTCCACCAGGTGCCGCAGCGCCAGTTCCGCCGCGCGTCTCTGGTCCAGGATCACGTTCGTCACGCCTTCCGTGTGTCCGTGCCCGGCGATCGCCACGGTCGGCAGCCTCGGCGTTTCACCGATTTGCGTGTCGATGGAAATGATGCCTTCCACGCCGCGCTGAATGAGCAGCTGCGAATACGTGTCGAGCAGTTTCTTGTCGTGCCGGTGCGCCACTGTCAGAAAGAAAAAATTATTCTTGCGCAAATATTGCTCGATTCCGCTGATCAGCATCGATCCATATGCGTCTCCGATTTCCACCGTGATCACGCCGATCGTAAACGTCCGCCTCACCCGTAGCGATCGCGCAAAATGATTCGGCCGGTAGTCCAGCGCGTGCGCTGCGGCCATAATTCTTTTTTTCGTACGTTCGGGAACGGATCGCGCAGCAGCGGAATTATTCAACACGGCCGACACGGTGCCGGCCGTCAGCCCAACTCGAGCCGCAACTGCTTTTAACGTGACGGCTTTACCCTTGGCAACCGGGCCGCCCATTTCTTCTGCTGTGCGGGTTTTCAAGAGTCGCTCACTTTCTTTCAGTCGATCGTCCTCAGGTGCGGGAACCCGGACGTCGCAAGAAAGCCGCCAAACCCTGATGAGAATGCCGCATTCTACTCCAGCACCCCGTAAATCAACATGTAAAATTTCACCACACCTCCCTGAACTCAGTAGAATAACGTTATTTTATGTTGACCTTCGCTCCGCTTTGGTACTTAATACAGGTGGGTTGTCGCTGTGCCGCCGCGTCCTCCTGCCACCCAGGTGGACGTGTATGCCGGAGCGCCCCTTACATCACCCGCTCACCCACGGGAGGCAGTCATGGCACGTCCGATCACCGTCTATGACATCGCAGCCGCTCTTGACGTTTCCACTGGCACAGTTCATCGCGCCCTTCGCAACGGCGAAGGCATAAATCCGCTCACCAAGAAAAAAGTCCTTAGCATGGCCAAGTCGCTTGGCTATCGCCCCAATCTCGCTGCGCGCTATCTCTCGCAGAAAAAGAAAACGAAAATCTCGATCAACACGCTGCAGGGAACCACCTCGTTCTGGGACGACGTCCGCGCCGGCATCGAAGAAGAAGCCAGAGCTCAGGGCATCGATAGCGTGCAGCTTGAGTTCCGCACTTTCCCGAATTTGAACGAAGGCGATGAGTTCGCGTTTCAGGCCGCCATGAAGACCGGCGCCGACGGAATCATCATGTTTCCCACGCGTCCGAATCTTCTCCGCACTTGGCTTTACAACAGCCGCCGTTCGGACGTTCCCGTCGTCTGCGTCGCCACAGATGCGCCGGATTCGGGCCGCCTCGCTCTCGTCTCCATCGATACCCACGTCAGCGGCTCGCTCGCCGCGGACCTCATCGGACGTTTCTGCCGTGGCAAAGGGTCCGTCGCCGTCACGCTCAGCGATCGCGGCATTACCGAGCACGCAGAGAAACGCGACGCCTTCAGGTCCACGCTCGAACAACTCCATCCGGGCATGCGACTCGTCGATGCGATCGAGGATCACGACGTCGAAGCCGAAACCTACGCCAAGAGCCGAGCTCTCTTCACTGCGCATCCCGATCTTGTCGGCGTCTACATCACCACCGAAGCTTCTATTCCAGTGATCCGCGCCGCGCGCGATATGGGCGTTCTCGAAAAGCTCACCATCATCGCCACGGACCTCTTTCCCGCTCTCGTCGACGAGATTCGCAAAGGCTCCGTCGCAGCCACCATCTTCCAGCGACCGCGCACGCAGGGCCGCATGGCTTTCCGTTTGCTCCACGAATTCCTTGTCGACGGGCAAGCTTCATCGCAGAAGCTCACTCTCTCGCCGCACCTAATCACTCGCGGCAACCTGGAATATTTCCTGAAAGGCCAGGGCGCTACCGGCGACCGCGTCTCGAATCATCGCGGCACCCACGCGGTGGACGATACGGCCGCCGCAACCGCCTGATTAGCGCGCGCTGAACCGGATCGCGCTGGTTCCTAGCGCGCTTGTGCGCACCTGTTCGCCGTGGGACACTTTGCCCAGCGTTCGTCCGAGCTCTCAATGTCCACGACGGCCCGCCCCACTCTCGCCGCTTCTTCCGATTCCAGCCGCGGACTCACCGCCTTCGTTCACGCCGGATTTATTGTCGCGGGCGCCGTCACCATCCTGCTCGGCCCAATCCTCCCGATGCTCGCCGCGCGCTGGTCGCTTAAGGACGCGCAGACCGGCTACTTCTTTCTCGCCCAGTTCTTGACCGCGATTCTGGGCTCCGCGATTTCCAGCTACGCCATCCCGCGTTGGGGTTACAAAAAATCCTTCCTCGCGAGTTTTTGCCTGATCGGCATTGGAGTCGCCACGCTCGGGCATTTCGAATGGATCGGCACACTTGTCGCGATCTCGATATATGGCGCAGGCCTCGGCTTTCTGAGTCCGGCGACGAATCTTTGGATCGGCGAAGCCGCGAAAACAGGCCGCGCAGGCGCCCTCAATCTGATTAACTTCTCGTGGACGGCAGGCGCCATGGTTTGCCCATTCCTCGTCGCGCTCACTTCCGGCGACGTTTTCCTGCCGCTCGATCTCCCGGTCACGATTGACGCTCCGCGATCCGAATCCTCAGCCTCCGCCGCGCGTGGTTCGTATCTCGTCGTCACCATCCTCTTCGGCGTCGTATTCTTTCTCCATCTCGGCTCCGAAAACGCGATCGGCGGCTGGGTCGCTTCCTACTCGCATCGCATTCTCGATCCAAACTCCCGCGCCTGGATCGTTACGCCGTCGCTGTTCTGGGGCGGCTTGCTTGCGGGACGTGCCGTCGCGCCTACGATCCTCAAGCGCGTTTCCGAAATTCGAGTCGTTCAGTTCGCTCTCGCGATCGCCATCGTCGGCGTTGCAATTTTGATTTCCGCGAACGGCCTCGTGGGAATCACCGTGGGCACTTTCGTTGCCGGTGCCGGCGTCGCACCAGTTTTCGCTTCATTGATGTCGTGGATGGTCCGCGCCTACGGTGCAGCCGCTCGCGCTCTTGCCGGTCAACTGCTCGGTGTCGGAATTCTGGGTGGCGCCTGCGTCCCCTGGGGCGTTGGCGTCCTATCAACGCACTTTGGCAGCCTTAAGTACGGACTCGCTCTCGTCCTTTTCACTCTCGTCTGCACGCTTTTGCTCGCCTCGCTGCTCAATAGCCGCTCCGCTTCGCAAGTCTGGTCATCCAGCCGGAGCGCTCCGTGATCTCTTCGCCCTTGCGCCCGTCGCCGACGCACGTAGCGTCCAAAACGGGCGCACTAAGCTGTGTGACCGCCATCTCACTATCTCGTGACGTAGATCACACTTCCGCTTGCACTTGGCCGCGACTTGATGCCATCATGCGTCGTCCCGCCTTCACACTCGTGGGGATCTCAGGGGTAATTTGGGGATCAACCGAACTGAGACGACTGAGCACGGGAGGCACCCGCTTCGGGAATCAAACGCCTTCGCTCGCGCTATTTTTCCCTTCTTTTCCGGCAGGTATCGTCAGCCGTCAGCTCGTTCGGCATTCGCGCAGCCGTTCCGCGCGATTGTGAACATTAACCGGCATCGCTACGTTTCGCTCGGCTTCTGACTGAAGCCGCGCCCTGGGGAGAAAACACGATGGCAACCGCGCAGCTGGTCAATATCAGTTCTTCTTCGCAACCGGTCAGTCCTGCTCCGAAACCGGTAAACCATTACAAGGCCTACAAGCC
The DNA here is from genome assembly GCA_050011035.1 of Candidatus Acidiferrales bacterium. Taxonomy (GTDB): domain Bacteria; phylum Acidobacteriota; class Terriglobia; order Acidiferrales; family UBA7541; genus Palsa-295. The sequence continues at coordinate 3,442 of JBEKJW010000058.1, read as the reverse complement.
ACAGCCGTTCCTTCGCGAAGAACGCGACAAAGTCACCATCTTGTTCGGCGGCCTCACCTGGAAGCACGAGCGCCTCATCCAGGGCAACCTCCACAATCTGAATTACAAAGCCGAGCCGCTCCCCAACATCAAGCGCGACGACCTCGACGCCGGCAAGGAACTGATCGACGTCGGCGCCTGCTGCCCCACGATTTTCACCACCGGCAGCCTCGTCAACACGCTTAAAGACAAAGTCGCAACGATGGGCAAGGAAGAAGTAAAAAAGAACTTCGTCTTCCTCACTGCCGGTGCTTGCGGTCCCTGCCGCTTCGGCCAGTATCACGAGTCCTACTCCATGGCTCTCGAGGGCCTCGGCCTCAAAGATTTCCGCATGTTCCTGATGGCCCAGGACAATCTCGATCAGGACGACTCCGAAGGCGGCGGCCTCCAGGTCAATCTGCCGTTCAGCCTCGGCACCATTTGGGCCATCCTGATTTCCGACCAGTTGATGGACCTCGAGTACATGACGCGGCCCTACGAAGTCGTTCCAGGACAGACCGATAAAGTCCTGAACGAGTGCGTCGAGTATCTCTACGGAGTCTTTAAGAATCGTCCGCTACAAAAACACAAAGCCGGGACGCTCGCATGGCACCTGATCGGCGACTACTTCACCAAAGCGCTGCGCAAAGTCCACGAGATGTGGTCGATGATCGAGGTTGATCGCACGCGCGTGAAAGCCAAGGTGAAAATCACCGGTGAGTTTTGGCTCCAGACCCACGAAGGAGAAGGGAACTACAACATCAAGCGCTGGCTCGAATCCGAGGAAGGCGAAGTCGTCCCGCCGCCCGTGGCAGTTTGGCTCGATTACCTTGTACACCCCACGATCCGCAAGCTTGAGAATCGTCACGCAACCCCGAAGCACCCGCGTCTCGAGCATTACGCGCTCGTGGGAGCCGAACGCGCATTTCGCGGCACCTACAATCGATTCCGCAAAGCTCTCGGCGGCCTTCCCAACGAATTGCCCGACCAGGAAGAGCTTCGCGAACTCGCCGCGCCGTTCTATCACTTCGAGCTTCGCGGCGGCGAAGGCCACATGCTCATCGGCAAAGCGCTCTATGCGTATCACCACAAGAAAGCGCACATGACCTGCGAGCTTTCACCATATTCTTGCATGCCGAACACGATGTCTATCGGCTCGATGGCCAACGTTCTCGGAAAATACCCCGATCTTCTCTACGCTCCGATCGAAATCAAGGGCGACTCGGAGGTTCACGCGCTCTCACGCTGCCAGATGATCCTTACCGAAGCGAAGAAGCGCGCGAAATCCGAATTCGAAGCCGCCCTCGCGAAAACCGGTCTTACCATCGATGCGATTCGCAAATACGAAGCCAGCCATCCTGAACTTCGCCGCGCGACCTACAAAGTCCCGCACCACGGCAACTCCGGAACCGCGGCCAACTACGTCTTCCATTTGGCTCAGGATCGGGGACTGAAACCCGCCGCGATCGCGGCGCACGCGTAACCACAAAACGTGAGGATCATCGATGGCGTCTGATTCACTGATTCAGATCGCACCGAACGCGGGCGGCGTTAATTTCGCTGCTGAAGCGCTGCGCGCCGCAAACATTGAAGCGAATACCGGCAAGCTGTGCGGCATCGACGTTGGCAGCACCACCTGCAAATACGTTCTGGTCGCCGCCGACGGTCGCGTCATCGCGCAGTCCTACGAACGCCACAACACCAAGCAGGCCGAAAAAGTTCTCGAGTTCCTGCAGCGCCTCGAGAAAGAAAACGGCCTCGTCCCCGGCGAAGATCGAGTCTTCCTCACCGGTTCCGGCGCCGGACTGATTGCACCTCTGATCGGCGGCAAGACTATTCAGGAAGTTGTCGCCGTCGCCGCCTCCGTCGAAAGAGCACATCCCAACGTGCGCTTCGTCAGCGAAATTGGCGGCGAAGACATGAAGACCATCTTCTTCAACGGCAACGAAGGCGCCAAAAGCAAACAGGTGCTGATGCAGGCCGCGTGCTCCGGCGGCACCGGCACCTTCATCGAGAAAACCGCGCGCAAACTCGAAATCTCATCCGAATCGCTTTCGAAGATGCGCTACAACGGCTACACGCTGCACAAAGTCAGCAGCAAGTGCGGCATCTTCGCCGAAGCCGACGCGAACACTCTTCTCAAAGCCGGCGTCCCCGTCGAAGAAATCATCGCCTCGCTCTTCGAAGCTGTCGTGTACCAGAATCTCGCCACGCTCACGCGCGGCAATACGCCCGCTCCTGAAATTCTTTTGCTCGGTGGCCCCAATCTTTTCTTTACCGGACTCCAAGAAGCCTGGCGCCATCACCTCCAGAAAGTCTGGAAGGAACGCAAAGTCGACCTGCCGAAGGACGTCGATCCCGCCTCGATGATCGTCGTCCCGGAAGACGCGCTCTACTACGCCGCGCAGGGCTGCGTTGAAATCGGTCGCGGCGAACCGCCCGCCGCCGGTGTTTACCTCGGTTTCGAAAAGTTGAAATGGTGGATTGAAGTCGGCCAGCACGAAGAAAAGAAAAAGCTCGGCCGCGGCGGCCTCTGGAAGGATCCCGACGATCTCTCCAATTTCAAATCGCACTACTCGGAGATGAGTACAAGCACCGCGAAAGCTCAGCCCGAAGTCGTAGCCGCCACCGCAGACGCCTGCGGCGCCGTCACCGTCATCGACATCGCGGCATCTCCCGTTCCGGTGATCCCCGTGCCATCGAAACCCAAAATCGGCGCTCTCGGTCGCGTCCTCGTTGGCTGCGACTTCGGCTCGACCACCGCGAAAGCCGTCTGCCTATCGCCCGAAAAAGAGCTGCTCTACTCCTGCTACGCACTCAGCCGCGGCAATCCGATCGAGGACGCAAAGGCGCTTTTCCGCCAGGTCCGTGAAGCCATTGGCGTCGGCGAAATCGTCGGCCTCGGCATCACCGGTTACGGCAAAGATCTCCTTAAAGGCATCCTTGGCGCCGATTGTCCCGTCGTCGAAACCATCGCCCACGCCAGCGCCGGCCTCCACTTTTTCCCCGATGCCGACTGCATCTGCGACGTTGGCGGCGTCGACGTAAAAATCATGCTGCTCACCAACGGCGCCGTCACCGATTTCCGCCTCAACTCGCAGTGCTCGTCGGGCAACGGCGCGTTCCTGCAAGGCGTCGCGGAGCGTTTCAACATCCCGATGAGCGAGATGGCCGAACGCGCCTTTAACGCCGAATCCATGCCCCAGCTGTCCATGGGCTGCGGCGTGTTCCTGCAATCCGACATCGTCAACCAGCAGCGCAAAGGTTGGCAGGCCGACGAAATTCTCGCCGCCCTCTGCGCCATCCTTCCGCTCAACGTCTGGATCTACGCGGGCGGCATGAGCAATTTGCGGAGCGCAGGACACAAATTCATCCTGCAAGGCGGCACGCACAAAAATCTCGCCGTCGTGAAAACGCAGGTCGA
>JBEKJW010000057.1:0-20146 GCA_050011035.1 Candidatus Acidiferrales bacterium | reverse complement strand
ACCAACCTCGTTACCAGCATCTAGCGTCGACTTTTGGTGTAGGATTTCGCTCAGATCACTCAGCGCGGAGGATACGCGATGCTCAGCGCGAAACTTTTCGGCGCCCTCGGTGCGATCGTATTCGTAGTGGCGGTCCTCGGCCGTTTCGGCATCCTGCCATTTTCCCCGATGGGACTCGCCATCGCCCGAGTCGCCTACGGCCCTTTCTACTGGCAGACTTTCGCCGCTATAGTCTGCGCCGCGCTAGCGCTTTCATACGTAGGAATCGCCCGCACCGCAACGCATCCGCCGAATCGCCTCGTAGGCATCGCGAGTTTCGCGCTCGTCGCGTTAGCGTTGTTCACGATGATCGTGGAAAGCTTCGTTTCGGACAGGCTCTTTCAGCGCTTCGAATCCATGATCTGGATATTCTTCGCCGCCATGTTTGCGTTTCTCGTAGGTGTAGTTCTCTCCGCGCTCAATCTCGCCTGGGCCGTCTTCCGCCAGGCCCTACCTGCTTCAAATTGACACATCCTACCTAAAGTCACTTCCCACTCCCCTGTAAGGCGTTCAGCCGATGGTGGATTTCGCGCCGAAACCCGATCCTTGACTGGCAGGCGAACAAACGATCGAGCCGTTTCTGCCAAGGGCGCCCCAAGCTCGCCAGAACCGGATCGAGCCATTCATACGCAAAGGAGCGAGCGACAATGAAGAAGTGGGCAATTAGTCTAGCGGCGATTGTGTTCGCGGCGATGCCGGCGGTTTCGCTGGCCGCATCCGACAAGGAAGACGACATCGCGCGCACGCAAAACGCCACGCGCGTATTTCACGAAATCATGGAAGCGCCGGACGGCATCCCGCAGTCCGCGTTGCAAAAGGCACGCTGCATCGCGATCATTCCCGGCGACAAGAAATTCGCATTCATCCTCGGCGCAAATTACGGACGCGGCTTGGCCGTGTGCCGCACGCCCGAAGGATGGAGCGCTCCGCTGTACCTCGCAGTGCAAGGCGGAAGCATCGGCTATCAGGCCGGCGGTTCGTCCACCGACCTCGTTCTGCTCTTCATGAACGATCACGCGCTACACAGCTTGCTCAGCGATAAGTTCAAGATGGGCGGCGACGTCTCCGTTGCAGCGGGCCCGGTCGGGCGCGATGCTTCGGCAGGAACGGACTTGAAACTCGATGCTGAGATTCTGTCCTACTCGCGCACGCACGGAATTTTCGCCGGCGCAGCGCTGGATGGAACCGTGGTGATGGCGGATAAGAGCGGCGATCAGGCGATGTACGGTGACGCAACGCGCCAAATGGTGCTGAGCGGTCAGGTGCCGGTGCCGGCTGATGCCCGGCCATTGGTCGCGGAAGTTCACCACTACGCGGAACGCTCGGGCGACTAGTTTTTAACCAACCGATTCCCCCAACGCGCCCACTCCAATAAAAAAGGCAGGCTCTTGCGAGCCTGCCTCGGGGTGGGCGTTTTTTGTCCGCACGCCCGCGAACTGCTACTTCGCGGGTTGTACGTCCGACGCGAGCGCGGTGCCCGGTGCCGCGTAATGCTTCGCGACGAAAGTCTTCGGCTCGTTGTAGAGCAGCTTCAAGCCGAGTTCGCTGAGCGTGATCGAGCTGATGTACGTCTCGCCGTTCGCTACCGCGAGCGTAAGCTTGTCGTCCGCCGGCTTTGCGAGCCGCTTGATCGCCGTCGGAAAAATGAATTCGCTCACCGTGCTCTCCGTGTTCGAAACCGAGAGGAGCGGCAGCGAGCTGGTCCACGACACGCTGTATTTGTAATCGCCCGCCGGCAGCCACACCGTGCCGAGCTTTGCGGGCGACGCCAGCGTGAACTTCCCCGTCGCCGCCGACTGCGCTTCGGCCGCGTGCGGGATCGCCGTCAACGAGATCAGCGCCACCAACGTGAGTGCAACGCGCGCCGCGAATCTCTTCACGCGCGCCGTCTGGGCTGCAACTTCAGAAACGGACTTCGTGTTCGCAAATGTAGCGTTCATATATTCCTCCTTGGAATATAGGCACACAGCGCGGGTTAGGTGATGAAGTGCGCGCCGGTACGAATGGAGTTGTCTGTTTTGCGGACGACGAGGTCAGCAGAAGCGTGCCGCAAAGCGAATCGTGCTGCGCGGCATGTAAATCGGTGATGCGGTACATCTAAGCCTTACCCGATCGCGGCAGGGCAATCGGCTGGCAATCCCAGTGTCTCAGCGTGTCGGCGTGCAGTCCAATCGCACTTTTCGATGTTACACATCAGCGCGAACTAGTAAATCTTTCGCGCCACACCACGCAACATTCACGAACAAGAGCTAAAGCGTTACACAGTGTGCGCGTTTCATCTTAGGCGCGCGGAGCGCGCTGTATCATAGACTGTCAGTCTGTGGTTATCCCCATGAACGAACCACTTCGCAACGAGCTTCTCTCCATGCGGGACGAAGATCTCCGAGTCCGCCAGGAACTTCTCGACGCCGGCGAGCTTGGCGGCCACTACGTTCCCCGGATGGAAGCCGTCCACACGAAGAACGCCTCGCGCCTCCGCGAAATTATCGCGGACCAAGGCTGGCCCGACGAACCACTAGTCGGCGCAGACGGCGCGGAAGCCGCTTGGCTCATCGTTCAGCACGCGATCGGCGAGCCGGATTTCCAGCGCGACGTTCTAAAGCTTTTGCGCGAATCCACAGCGAGCAACCGCATCCCCGCGTGGCACGCGGCGTATTTAGAAGACCGCATCGCATTGTACGAAAATCGTCCCCAGCGATTCGGTACCCAATGGATCGACGATCCTCGCGACGGAAGAGCTCGTCCTTGGCTTCTCGCCGACCCGCAGCGCGTCGACGAGCTGCGAGCCGGCGTCGGGCTAAAGCCGCTGGCCCCGATCCCCGGACCAGGCCCCGACCTACCGAGCGAGACTCAACACGAAATGCTCGAGAATGAGCGCTGGTGGAAGACTTGGCTAGCGTCGCGCGGCTGGCGTTGAGCGGTGACAATACTGGCAACGTCCAGGCGCTTGCCGCGATCAAACTAGGCGAGCACGCTGGTGGAATAGGCAAACTTGCCTGTGCGCCGGACTTTGTCTTTGATTTCCCAAAGGCACAGACAGGTCTGTCTATTCCACAAGCGTTCGCACCGAACATGAACTTGTATGGCGTAACAAATTGCCAGTATCTCGATCGCAATTCTGGCAGCGACGACGTGCTTGGCGGAACCACCCAAGGCGAGATCGTAAGTGGCACAGGCTGGAGTTCGCCTGTGTAGGAGAGTTGGCCTTCAGACCACTCGCATCTAAATTTCCAAACCAATCGATCTCATCAGCTGAAGCGCATTGCTCGTCTTCACAATCCCCGGACTCAGCCGGTGATCGAAGCCCAGCTTCCCGTCCTTGAGGTGATCCTCAAAGTGCGCATTCGTAGCCGCGCTGCCCAGCGTCGATACAATCTCCGCTAGCGCCAGATCGTGCGTCGTCACCAGCCCCAATGCCCCGCGCTCAAACAAACTCCGCACAATCGCCTCCGCTCCAATCCGCCGATCGTGCGAATTCGTCCCGCTCAGCAGCTCGTCGAGCAAATACAGTACCGGTCTCTCGCCGCGCGCTAAATCCGTAATCAATTTTAGCCGCGTAATCTCCGCGTAAAAGTGTGAAATCCCTCCCTGCAATGAATCGAGAATGCACACCGACGCCGCCACTGTGAGCGCCGAGAGCTTCAGCCGCGTCGCCCGCACCGGAGCGCCGCACTGCGCCAGCACCGCATTCACGCCCACCGCGCGAATGAACGTGCTCTTCCCCGCCATGTTCGGCCCGCTGATCACCACGAGGCGCATGTCGCGATCGAGCCGCAAATCGTTCCGCACCGCGCGATCCTCGGGAATCAGCGGGTGCGCAAATCCCGCCGCATCGAAACACCCGCTCGCATGCGCGTCCGTGAATTCCGGGAACGTATCGTCCGGATGCTCGTACGCATAGCCCGCGAGATCGCTCAGCGCTTCCAGCTCGCCCACCGTCTCGAGCCACTTCCGTATCGAAGGGCCATGTGCGCGCCGCCATCCCACAATCGCAAACGTGATCTGTACCGACCACAGCACAAACGGATCGATCACCGCGACCACTTGATTGCGCCGCGACTCCAGCATCTGAATCAGCTTGTTCAGCTTCGCGATGCACTCGGACGCGAGCGGCCCGTCGCCATGCAATCGTTCGCGCAAGGCGACCAGCAGCGGGGCGCTGAATTTTTCGCGCTCGAGCCGCGCCAGCACACCAGCGAGAAGCGCCAGATCTTTCGCGGACTTTTCGATCGCGCCAACCTGCTCCTTGATGCTCTTCCAGTAGCGGAGCGTCAGCGTGAGGTTCGCCACCAGCGCGATCACGATCAGCCAGTGGATGCTCCAGCCGATCCACGCAACGATGCCTGCCGTCCCGATCACGCTAAGCACCACGGTCAACGCGCGCAAGCCGCTCGAAAATTTCGGCAGCTCGCTTTTTTCCGTGCCGGTGCCGATTGTGTCTGAGTACCCTTCGCCCCATCGCGCCAACGCCTCGGGCTGCACGCCGGTTTGAATGTCTTCACCGAGATTCGCAAGGTCCTCGCGCAAATCGAGCCGGCCGCGCAGTTCGTTCACCGCTTCGTTGCGCGCGCGCACCGTTCCCGCGTCGGCGGGTTCGAGCAGCCAGCGTGCAAGCGTCTCCTCGCCCGCCTTCGTTCGCGCGGTGCAGATCAATTCGAAAATCGATCCACGCCCAAAAATGTCGAGGTCTCGCGCGTACGGGTGACGCGGATCCAAAAATCGCTCGCCCGACTGCCCCGTTCCCATCCATCGATTTTCGAGCCGCGCGAGTCCACGCTCGTAAAACGCTCGCGCCCGCGCCACTCGGCGCACTTCGCGCAACACTTTTTCGTGCACCACCGCGAAATAAACGAACAGCGCGATGGGCACCGCGATCCATGCCATCGAGATCGTGTGGTACACCACCGCCACCACGGCCACAGCAACGACAGCCGCCAGCAGCAGCAGCTTCATCCGCCCATACGCGTCATCCTTCTTCTTGAGCCGCGCCGCGTCCTCAGCCAGCTCAAACAGGCGCTTCGTGTAGGCGGCACGAGGGCCGGGAACGTCGCGAGGAGGCACAGAAGGGTTATCTATGGAGTCGCTCATCGTGTGTCTTCGGGGGTCAGTATAGCCGAGCGTGCCGCAGGTCCCGCCTAACATTACAAAGACGCGTGACTTGCGAGCTAGCGGTCGCGCTCAAAAAAGATATTGACAAAGCCTATCTAAGATATATCATTTGACATATCTAAGCTGTATCGGAGAACACATGAAACACTATCACGAGCACCACCAAGATCCTAGCCACGGGCAGCCGGAGCACGACTCCAGGCGCTTCCGTTTTGACGGCCGCTGCGGCGGCAAGCACTTCCGCGGAGGTCGCGGCGACTTCGGTCACGGCGAACACGGCGGCCGTTTCGGACGCCACTGGGGCGGCGGCTTTGGCGGGCGACTGCGCTTCGCAGCGCGAGTCTTCGAAGGCGGCGACCTGAAACTCGTCCTCCTTCAATTGATCGCCGAAAAGCCGCGTCATGGCTACGAGCTTATGAAAGCCATCGAGGAAAAACTCAATGGCGGCTACGCGCCAAGCCCCGGCCTGGTCTACCCCACTCTTACGATGCTCGAAGAAATGGGCTACACCACGGTGACCACCACCGACGGCAGCAAGAAGCTTTACACGATCACCGAAGAGGGCAAGAAGTACCTTGAGGAAAACAAAGACGCCGTTAACGCGCTCTTTGAACGCATGAACGATATGGGCAGCGCCTTCGGCCTCGGCCGTTCGCCGCAGATCATGCGCGCCGTGGAAAATTTCCGCTACGCGCTCAGGCTGAAAACGTCGTCCGGCTCGATCACGCCCGAACAGATCCAAAAGATCGTCGACGCGATCGACTCTGCCGCCAAGACCATCGAGCAGGCGTAACACGTGGGATAGCCAACCTGGCTGTCGTCCTACGAAGATTGGCGGCACGTTACCTCGCAATTCGCTGGCGTGTCGACAAATTGAACGGCGGCGATGTTGTTCACGGTCCAGTCCGCCATCGATGTGGAAGTAGCGCGATGTTCGCGTCGTAGGATGACAGCCGGTTCGGCTATCCCACGGTGCAAAGCTAAAACGCAAGTTGTTGCAACAGCGTGCGCGTATTGATTCAGCAGTACGGAGCGCCGCGAGAAGTGAGTCACCTTCCGCGGCGCTTTTTTGTCTGCGCACGTGGGACTATTTCCACAACTGCACACCGGCAAGTGCATGGCCGAGCGCGTTGCCAGCATTAGGGTCGCAGAGGGTTGCACTGCCTCGCGCTGCAAGGAGTAGTAGATTTCACGGGTGTGTCTGGCCCAGCCCGCAAGGGTATAATTCGCGGACCTTGCCACTCGCCGCTGGTAGAAAACTTGGGCCCTACGAAGTCGTGTCGCTGATCGGCTCGGGCGGCATGGGCGAAGTCTACAAAGCGCGCGACGCGCGCCTGGGCCGCGACGTCGCCATCAAAGTCCTCTCGGCGTCGATCACCAACGAATCCGAACGCCTCAAGCGTTTCGAGCAGGAAGCCCGCGCTGTCGCCGCGCTGAATCACCCCAACATCCTCACCATCTACGAAATCGAAACGCACGACGGCTGTCCGTATCTCGTCTCCGAGCTGCTCGAAGGCGAGACGCTCCAGCAACGCCTGCGCGAAGGCGCGCTCCCCGTCCGCAAAGCGCTCGACATCGCCGTGCAAACCGCCCACGGCATCGCCGCCGCCCACGAAAAAGGCATCGTCCATCGCGACCTGAAGCCCGCAAACATTTTCATCACCGCCGACGGCCGCATCAAAATCCTCGACTTCGGCCTCGCGAAACTCACGCAGCCCGACGCGCAGCCCGACGTCACTCAATCGAACGCCATCGATCGCGGCCCCGTCACCGAAGAAGGCGTGGTGCTCGGCACCGTCGGCTACATGTCACCCGAGCAGGTCCGGGGTAGGCCCGCCGACGGGCGCTCCGACATTTTCGCGCTCGGCACGATCCTCTACGAAATGTTGAGCGGCAAGCGCGCGTTCCAACGCGATTCGTCGGCGGACACCATGGCCGCGATCCTGAAAGAAGATCCTCCCGAACTTTCCGGAGAAGGAAAACCGATCCCGCCCGCTGTCGATCGCGTGGTCCGCCACGCTCTTGAAAAAAATCCCAATGAACGTTTCCAGTCCGCGCGCGATTTCGCTTTCGACCTCGAATCGCTCTCGAGCATTTCGTCCGGATCGGGTAGCGCGGCCGCTCGCGCATCGTCCGAAGCACAAGCCGCATCAATGGGCAAAAAACTCGGCGTGGCCATCGCCGCCCTCGCGCTTCTGTGCATCGCGATCGCGGGCACATGGCTTGTCGCGCGCCAATCGCTTCACGTCGCGGCTCCGAATTTCTCGCGCCTCACCTTCCGGCGCGGCTTCATCGTCTCGGCGCAGTTCATGCCCGACGCGCAATCCATTCGCTACACCGCCGCGTGGGACGGCGCGCCCGTCGAAGTGTACGAGCAACGTCTCGATAGCCCGGAAGCGCGCACGGTGGGTCTTCCGCGTGGAACGGAAATCCTCTCGATATCGTCGGCGGGTGAGCTCGCCGTTCTGCTGAACCAGCACGTCGCCGGCCCGTTTCAATATTCGGGAACGCTCGCGGAAGTGGCGGCGTCCGGCAGCGCGCCTCGCGAACTATCGGACGACATTGCCGCCGCCGACTGGAGCCCCGACGGAAAACAGCTCGCCATCGTGCGTTATTCCCAGACGGCGGAAACGCTCGAATATCCCATCGGCAAAGTCATTTATAAATCGACGGCGTGGATGGGCGATCCTCGCGTCGCACCGGACGGCCAGCACATCGCGTTCGTCGATCACGACGACAATAGCGACGACGGCGGCTCGATCGCCGTCATCGATCTCTCCGGAAACAAGAAAGAACTCACGAAGCGATGGTCCAGCGCTCGCGGCCTCGCCTGGCACGGCAACGAGATTTACTTCACGGCTTCCGTGACGGGACCCGCGCGAGCGCTTTTTGCCGTCACGCTTGACGGCCGCCAGCGCAGCGTGGCCGCCTCTCCCGGTTCGATGATTCTTTTCGACGTGGCAAAAGACGGCCGCGCGCTCTTCACACAAAACGACGAGCGCATGGAAATGGCCGTGGTCGGCGTGCACGACGATGCTCCGCCCCGCGCGCTCGGCTGGCTCGATTGGTCGCTCGTTACCGACATCACGCCCGACGGCAAAACGGTCGTCTTCGGCGAGAGCGGCGAAGGAGAAAAGGCGGCCTACGGCACCTACATCCGCAAGACCGACGGCTCGCCCGCCATTCGCCTCGGTGACGGCGGCGCGGGCGCGCTTTCTCCCGACGGCAAGTGGGTCGCGAGTCCCGACGGCTACGGCGCCGGAATGCCGGGCGTGAATATTCTGCCGGTCGGCGTCGGCCAGCCGCGTCACCTCGCTGACGCCGACATACGCGGTCTCACGTTGAACTGGACTGCCGATTCCAAGAGCGTGATCTACACGCACATGGAAAAGGACGGACATTTTCGCGTGTACTCGGAATCGATCGACGGCACGAATCGCAAGCCGATCACGCCGCCTGACGAATCCTATGGTCCGGCGCGCGGAGGCGTTTCGCCCGACGGAAAGTTTCTGCTGGCTCTGCGTTATGCCGACCAAACCATGATGCTCATCCCGCTCGACGGCAGCGGAGCGCCGCGGCCCGTGCCTGCGATTCACGAGGGCGAATATGCCAGGCACTGGTCGAGCGACGGCAAGTCGATTTTTCTTCAGACGCGCGGCGATATTCAGACCGGCTCTCAGGTGATCAAACTCGACCTCGCCACCGGCAAGCGCGAAGTGATCAAGACGATCCTGCCCGCCGACCGCGCCGGCTTTGCCGGCAACGACGGCGAACTCGTCTCCTCCGACGGCTCGACAATCGCCTTCAGCTACAGCCGCACCCTCTCGACGCTCTACGTCCTAGAACCCGCGAAGTGATTCGCTCGCAATAGTGGCAACTCCTCTGTGCTTGAGACGACCACGCTAGGCGAACACGCCAGTGGAATAGGCAGACGTGCCTGTGGTTTTGATTTGCGTTTGAGCTCACACAACCACAGACGTGTCTGTCTATTCCACAATCGTTCTCACCTAATGTGGATCTGCATGGCCGAGCACATTGCCAGTATCTGGATCTCAATTCTGGCAATTGCTCGGTGCTTGGCAAGATCAACGTAGGCGGAGACGTGAGTGGCACAGGCTGGTGTTGCCTGTGAGCCGTTGTATAATCCGCGCACCTTGCCACTCGCTGCCGGCACAAAACTTGGCCCGTATGAAGTTGTGTCGCTCGTCGGCTCGGGCGGCATGGGCGAAGTCTACAAAGCGCGCGACGCGCGCCTGGGCCGCGACGTCGCCATAAAAATTCTTCCCGCCTCGATCACCAACGAAGGCGAGCGCCTCAAACGTTTCGAGCAAGAAGCCCGCGCCGTCGCCGCGCTGAATCACCCCAACATCCTCACCATCTACGAAATTGAAACGCACGACGGCTCGCCTTACCTGGTAAGCGAACTGCTCGAAGGCGAGACGCTTCAACAGCGCTTGCGCGAAGGCGCGCTTCCCGTTCGCAAGGCGCTGGACATCGCCGTGCAAACCGCCCACGGCATCGCCGCCGCCCACGAAAAAGGAATCGTCCACCGCGACCTGAAACCCGCGAACATCTTCATCACCACCGATGGCCGCATAAAAATTCTCGACTTCGGCCTCGCCAAGCTCACGCAGCCCGACACACACCAGACCGGCGCCGATGGCCAAACCGTCACGCGCACGAACACGATGCAAGCCGGCCCGGTCACCGAAGAAGGAGTCGTGCTCGGCACCGCCGGCTACATGTCGCCCGAGCAAGTCCGCGGCAAGCCCGCCGACGGACGCTCCGACATTTTCGCGCTGGGCACGATCCTCTATGAAATGTTGAGCGGTCACCGCGCGTTCCAGCGTGATTCCTCCGCCGATACGATGGCCGCTATCCTGAAAGAAGATCCGCCCGAACTTTCCGGCGAAGGAAAACCGATCCCGACGGTCGTCGATCGCGTCGTACGTCACGCGCTCGAGAAAAATCCCAACGAACGTTTCCAATCGGCGCGTGACCTCGCCTTCGATCTCGAGTCGCTCTCCGGAGGATCGACAAGCACGAGCGCCACCGCCGCGAACGCAGCCATCGCCGCTGCCGCCGCAAACGCACAAGCGCAGGCCACCTCGATGGGCAAAAAACTCGGCGCCGCCATCGCGGGCGTCGCGCTTCTCTCCATCGGGGCCGCCGCCGGCTGGCTCTACACGCGCTCAACCTGGCATCCCGCTCCGCCGAAATTCACGCGCCTCACCTTCAAGCGCGGATACATTGACACCGCCCGTTTCGTGCCCGACGCGCAATCGGTCTTCTACACAGCCGGCTGGGACGGCGCGATCCGCGACGTGTTCGAGCAACGCCTCGACAGCCCCGAAGCACGCACCGCAGGCCTTCCGCCGGAAACCTCAGTGCTCGCTGTTTCACCCTCCGGCGAACTCGCCGTGATGCTCCATACGCGCGTCGCCGGACCGTTCCAATACCAAGGAACGCTCGCGGAAATTCCGCCGTCGGGCAGCGCGCCGCGGGAACTCTCCACGTTCGTCACCTCGGCGGATTGGTCGCCCGACGGCAAGCAGATCGCCGCCGTGCGGTTTCCTTCTCCTTCAACGGAGGTGATTGAGTATCCGCTCGGAAAGGTGCTCTACGAAACCCACGGCTGGATGGGCAACCTGCGCGTCTCGCCCGACGGACAGCACATCGCATTTGTAGATCACGACGACTGGAGCGACGACGGAGGCGCCGTGGCCGTGGTGGACATGGCCGGAAAGAAGACGCAGCTCACGCAGCGCTGGTCGAGCGCGCGCGGCCTGGCCTGGCACGGCAATGAAATTTATTTCACCGCCACCATGACGGGCGAGGCGCGCAGCCTGAATGGCGTAACGCTGTCGGGCCGCCAGCGCGCTATCGCCGCCACACCCGGGGCGATGAATTTGGAAGACGTCGCGAAAGACGGCCGCGTCCTCTACTCGCAAAGCGACGAACGCATTGAGATGGCTGTGGTCGAGGTTCACGGCGATGCGCCGCCGCGCCCGCTTTCGTGGCTCGATTGGTCGCTCATCAGCGACCTCTCCGCCGACGGCAAGACCGTCGTGTTCGGAGAAAGTGGTGAGGCCAGCGGCGACGCCTACGGAGTTTTCGTTCGCAATATCGATGGCTCGCCCGCCATCCGCCTCGGCGACGGCGATTTCGGCGCGATCTCCCCGGATGGCAAGTGGGTCGCAGTCCGATCCAGTTCGCCCAACGCGCCGCAGGGTCTTGTGATTCTTTCCACCGGCGCGGGGCAGCCGCGCAACGTGGAAGGCGCCGTAGGCAATGGCTTGAGCTGGGCGCCGGACTCAAAAACTCTGGTGTTCACACGCCGCGAGGCGGACAACAGCGATCGCATCTATGCGGAATCGATGGACGGCGGGCCGGCCCGCGCGCTCACTCCCGCGAACGAATCGCTCGTTGGACCGCGCCACGCGGTATCACCCGACGGCAAATTCCTGGTAGCGCGCCGGCAGCGGGATGGAGCGACGTTCCTGTTTCCCTTCGAAGGGGGCGCTGGGAAGGAATTGACAGCAATCAAGCACAACGAATACGTGAATGGCTGGGCGGCGGACAGCAAATCGGTTTTTGTCAACACGCGGGGCTCGGTGTTGGACGGCTCTGAGATTTACAAAGTCAATCTCGATACCGGCAAACGCGACTTGATCAAGACGCTCATGCCTGCCGATCGCGCGGGGCTGCAAGCGTTCGACGGGCAGTTCACCGCTCGCGACGGTTCGGTGATCGCCTTCAGCTACACCCGGATTCTTTCCACTCTTTACATCCTCCAACCCTCGAACTAGCGCGCCGCCGTAGCGTAGGCTTCAGCCTGCGCATCGCCGCGCACCGGCGACGGCCTTGCCGCCTCGGATTCCAAACCTAGCTACCTGGTTACTACGACACGCCTCTACGCTGGCAACCGCGAGACGTGGAACGCAATGGTAGGTGAGAGGTCGGCCGCCCGAGCCGCCCTGCGACCGTGAAGCTTCGTCCCAGACCTGAAGCCGCTCACGCCTCTTTCAAAAACTCAGTCTTGTACTTCGGCGCGAGTGCCTTCGCCTTCTCGATGAATTTTGCTTGTTGGGCCTCGTCCAATTTTGGCGGTGGAGTCGTTCGAGTGGCGAGCGGCACGCCGACTTCTTTGAAGAACTCGTCCTGGCCGGCAGGCGAGCAAATGCAAAGCATGCGCGCCCGTTGCTTTGACACGTTTCGGAATTGATGCGGCGCGTTGGCCGGGATATTCACCGTTTCACCGGCACGAACGGTCGCTGTTTTGCCGCGAAATGTGGTTTCGATTTCGCCTTCCAGCAGAATGAAGGTCTCCTCGAAATCGTGACGGTGCGGCACCGGTCCACCGCCAGGCGGCACGAGCATGTCGATCACGCAGAACTTCCCCGCCGTGTCCTCGCCGCGAACGGTAATCGTGTACGTGTCCCCGGCCAAACCGACGTGCAGCAACGACGGATCGTTTTCCGGGTCGGCCACCGTGAGTTTCCGGCTCAGATCGTCTTTCGGCAATTGCAGTGCATTCACCGCGTGCGTGCTCATGAATTCCTCCGGTCGAACGTGTGAGATACCGGAACAGGAGAACACTCTGCCGGCGAATCCACCATAGGGCTGAAACCCTACGACGACGCGCTGTTATCGCGAAAGATGGGCTTCAAAAAAAGGCCACGACGCGTCAATACAATTGCCTTATATATGTCGCCGATCTGCTAGCCCCAGATCCACGCGCGGGGTGATGTTGCGTGGGCGGCGATGTATAATCCGCACACCTTGCCACTCACTCCCGGCACGAAGCTAGGCCCCTACGAAATTCTCTCGCTGATCGGCACAGGCGGAATGGGCGAGGTGTATCGCGCGCGCGATGGACGCCTCGGACGCGACGTCGCCATCAAAATTCTTCCCGCCTCGTTCGCCAACGATCAAGACCGCCTCCGCCGTTTCGAACAGGAAGCCCAAGCCGTCGCCGCGCTGAACCATCCGAACCTGCTCACCGTGTTCGACGTCGGCGTCGCTCCTGTAATTCACGCCACCGGCGGCTCCGGCGGCGCAACGGGCGTGCTTTCTCCGCCTCCACCGTCGTCGAACCTGCCGCCGCTCACGCGCGCGACTGCGGAATCTCCCTACATCGTTTCCGAATTGCTCGAAGGCGGCTCTCTCCGCGAGAAGCTCGCCAGCGGCGGCGCGATGCGCGAACGCAAAGCGATCGACTACGCCATTCAGATGGCTCGCGGCCTCGCGGCGGCGCACGAACGCGGCATCGTCCATCGCGACATCAAGCCTGACAACATTTTCATCACCAACGATGGCCGCGTGAAAATTCTCGACTTCGGCCTCGCGAAACTCACGCAGGCCGATCCCGCGCCGTCCGATTCTGACGCGACCTTGGGTCCGCTTGGCGGTACACCTGGGGGCGCCGCTGGAAATCGCAGCACGCAAGTCGGCGTGGTGATGGGCACGCTCGGTTACATGTCGCCCGAACAAGTTCGCGGCAAGCCCGCCGACGCGCGCAGCGACATTTTCAGCTTCGGCGCAGTCGTCTACGAAATGCTCAGCGGCAAGCGTGCATTTCGCGGCGACACGTCCGCCGATCTGATGAGCGCGATCCTGAACCACGAGCCGCCCGATCTCACCGCCACCAACACTGAAATTTCTCCCACCGTCGATCGCATCGTGCATCACTGCCTGGAAAAAGATGCGCAGCAGCGCTTCCAGTCCGCCGGCGACATCGCGTTTCAGCTCAACGAACTCAGCGGCCTGCGCAGCACATCCGGCGCGGAAGCTGTTGCCGCGGCCGACGCGCAAGCCGCGGCGAAAGCGGCGGCGGCGCCGCCCCCTCCCAAAACATCGAACGCCGGAAAATTCGTAACCGTCGCGCTTCTCGCGCTCGCCGCCGGAGCAGCCGCCGCATGGTTCGCGGCAAAGTCGGCCTACCACTACACTCCGCCTACGTTCCAGCAAATCACGTTTATGGACGGCATCATCGACTCGTCGCGCTTTCTGCCCGACGGCCACAGTTTTATTTGCGCCGCCAAGCTATCCACGGATTCTAGCCGCGCGCTCTACATCGGCAACTTCGATACACCAGGGCTTCGCCCGCTCAATATTCAAGCGGACCAGGTCGAATCGGTCTCTCCGTCCGGCAACATTCTAATCATCCAGAACATGCGCGGCATCGGAGTGGGTTACGTCGCCGTCGGCACGCTGGCGCAAATGGGATTGGACGGCGGCGCACCACGTCCCGTGCTGAACGACGTTCAGTACGCCACGTGGGATCCCGAGGGGAAAAATTTTGCTGCCGTTCGATTCGTCGCCGAACGCCACACCTACGCGCTCGAATATCCGCCGGACACCATCCTGTACGAAACGCACGGGTGGCTCAGCAATCCCCATTTTTCGCGCGACGGCAAACACATCGCGGTTCTCGTTCATCCGGTGTTCGGCGACGATCTGGGTTCCGTCGCCGTGTTCGACATGCAAGGAAAAAGTAACATCCTCGGCCGGACCTACGGCGAGACGCAGCACCTTGCCTGGTCGCCGGACGGAAAAGAAGTCTGGTACAACGCGACCGAAGACCGCGTGCACCGGAATATTCTTGCCGTCGACCTTAAGGGGAAAGTGAGGACGCTGCTATCGGCGCCCGGCCGCACCGTGCTGCAGGATGTTCGCGCCGATGGCGATGTGCTGATAGACAGCACCGAAAGTCATCGCGTCCTGATGGTCTATACTCCGGAATTTCCGAACGGCCGCGATTATTCGTGGCTCGACTGGCCCTATCTGATGCGGTTCTCCTTCGACAGCAAGCAAATCCTTTTTGGAGACCAGCACGTAGGAGAAAAATACGCCACGATCCTTCGGAATCTCGATGGCTCGCCCGCCGTCGTGCTTGGCCCGGGCGATCCGATGGATATTTCGTACGACGGAAAATATGTGTTGAGCCGCCTGCCTACCAGTCCCGAACAGTTGATGCTGCTGCCCACCGGAACGGGCGAACCGCGGCAAATCACGCACACGAATGTGAGCTATTCGTCGGTGCGCTGGCTGCCGGACGGCCGGTACTTTTTCAATGGCTCGGTGGACAATCACCAGGAGCGCGCTTATGTGGGCGATTTGAACGGCAACCAGACCACGCTCACGCCCGAAGGAATTCTCGCCGTCGCGGTTTCACCGGACGGAAAACAAATGATCACCGCCGATTCCGTTACTCGCGAGAAGGCGATCATGCCCATGGACGGCGGCCCTTCGAAACCGCTGCCGCAAATTACGCCGGACGAATCGGTGATCGATTTCACGCCGGACGGCGAGAGCGTGCTCGTTCGGCGCATCCCCAGCGCCCCGGCGGCCAAAACACCCGAATACGTAAGCACGACAAGTTCGCCGACCGTCGAAATTTGGAGCGTCGATTTGAAAGACGGCAAGCGCACCTTGATTCGCAGCGTCGATGTACCGGCGAAGGCAGTAGGTAACGGTTTGGCCGTGACTTCCTCCCGCGACGGGAAGAACTACGCCATGCAGTATCACCCCGCCAGCTCGATCGAATATCTGGTCCGCGGGTTGAAGTAGGATATTTCCAATGCTGACCGGCGCGTCCCAACCCGCATGAATCCAATCGCAAGCTTCTATCTCGGCGCAAAACACTGGCAACTGGTTCTGCTGTCGATCGCGCTCACTCTTTTGCAAGTATTCGCGCTGCTCTCCGACGCAACGCTTGTCGGCAACCCCACGATCACCAAGACCGTCTGCAGCGCGCTCAACATGCTCTTCCTGCTGGGATGGATGTGGTCGGTGGGAACGTTTCTGAATTCGCTGCTCGAAGGCACGCCGCTCGAGCGTGACGCCACGCCGTTCTATATTTCGCTGATTCTTCCGGTCGTGCTCGTCATCGTTGCCGATGCCGCCGGCGGGCAAAACGAAACGCCACCGCCCTGGACGCTCGCGGTCACGGTGATCGCCTTCGCCTGTCTTTTCTTCAATATCAGTTTTGTCGCGGACCTGCTGCGCCGCGTCGAGAAGCACCAGGCGGGAGGCTTCGGCGGCATGGCCGGGAATTTCTTCGCGATCTGGTTCTTCGTCATCGGCATCTGGTGGATTCAGCCTCGCATCAACCGCCTCTACGCAAAGGACCTCGCGCACTCCGGCAAGGCGTGAGTGTGGTCTTCGCCAGTATCTCGATCGCAATTCAACGCGGTTCCAGACCACCTGTATTGCCCACCGCGGAGCGCACGGGTAAGATGCCGTCTCACATCGCGGAGGCGGGCTAATGTCACTCGAAGACAAGGACGACAAATCGCGCGGCAAGCTGATCACGCTGCTGCTCACGATTGTTTTTATTCTGGCGGCAGGCACAGCGGTCGGCGTTTTCGCCCGCCACGCGCACGCTATCGGACACTTCCTCGGCCAGCCGGCCGCCGCGCCCACAGACGCAGGCGCCAGCGCCACGCAATCCTCCGGCCCAACACCTTCGCCGTCGCTGCTCGTGTTGAATAAATCCTCGAACGAACTGGCGATCGTCGACCCGTCGTCGAAAACAGTTATCGCGCGAATTCCAACGGGCAACGGCCCGCACGAAATCGCGGCGTCCGATGACGGCAAGCTGGCCTTCGTCACCAACTACGGCCAGCCGCCGCAGCAAGCCGGTAATTCCCTTTCGGTCTACGACCTCGCCGCGCAAAAAGAAATTCATCGCGTGGACATTTCGCCGCTGCGCGCGCCGCACGGCATCATTTACTCCGAAGGCAAAGTGTATTTCACCGCGGAGCTGAATAAGGCCATCGCGCGCTACGATCCCGCCACGAACACCGTCGACTGGATCCTGGGCGTCGGGCAGGACCGCACGCACATGGTGATCCGCACGAAATTCCTCAACGAGTTTTTCACTTCGAACGTGAATTCCGGCAGCGTCACCGCCATCGTAAAAAGCTCCGAGCCTTCGGGATGGAGCGAGACGAACATTCCGGTCGGCCGCGGCAGCGAAGGCATCGACATCACGCCCGACGACAAGGAAGTCTGGATCGCGAATGCCGGCGATCAGACCATCTCCGCGATTTCCGTCGCGCAGTCGAAAGTGGTTGCCACGTTTAAGTCCGGCGCGAAGCATGCAAACCGCGTGAAGTTCACGATTGATGGCAAGACCGCCCTGGTGAGCGATCCGGAAGGCGGAGATGTGGTGGTGTTCGACGTCGCGTCGCGAAAGATGCTGAAGTCGATCGTGGTCGGCAAAGGCCCGGGCGGAATCCTGATGCGCCCCGATGGTCAGGTCGCCTACGTCGCGCTAGCCGGTGACAACGGCGTCGCTGTGATCGATCTCGCCAAGATGGACGTCGTCGATCATTTCCCCACGGGCGCCGGCCCCGACGGCATGGCCTGGGCGAAGTAGTTCGCGTGGGATAGCCAACCTGGCTGTCGTCCTACGAAAACAAATCCCAATACTGGCAACTTCGCTGGCGGATTTCGCTCACCCTAGGTAAGGACGGTTGTGGAATAGGCAGACTTGCCTGTGGTTTTGTTGCGTTGCGCTACAGAATCAAGACCACAGGCACGTCTGCCTATACCACTGCCTGGCTCGCGTAGCGTGGTTGTGGTCCGACATCGAGCTTGCCAGGATTGCGATGGCAGCTCGTCGGATGACAGCCGGGTCGGCTATCCCACGCTAATCGTAAAACTCAGCGCAGGTTTTCAAGTTGCGCCACTGCGCGCCGTCGTGGCCAAATACGGTGAGCTGAACGTTCTCGCGCTCGACCAAGTCGAGCAGCTTGTTCGTGCTCTTCACGGTGAGCGTCGCGTCCACATCGTTCGGCCCGGGTTTTCGATCGCGCACAAATTGCGACTGAAACATCGCCGCATCGATCGCCAGCAGCACTTTCCCCGTATTCGGCAGCTCAACCATCACCGACTGGTGCCCCGGCACGTGCCCGCTGGTCTCGATGCAGTGAACGCCGGGCAGAATTTCGTGGTCACCGTGAATCAAGCGGTACTTCAGGCCGAACGCGCCCCAGTGCGCGCGCGTCGCGTCGGTTCGCTTGTTGCCGTGCCGCGCGATTTCATAATGCTCGCGCTGCACGATGAACTCAGCATCGGGAAATTTATCGTGATAGCCGGCGTGATCGACATCGAAATGCGTGCAGATCACTATGTCGATGTCGTCAGGATCGAGATACAGCGTCGCAAGCTGCTCGAAGACAGTCGACTTGTCCTGGGCAGGCGGCGTGCCCGGCGGCCTCACGGCATCGTCATTGATGCCCGTGTCCACCAGGATGCGCAGCTTGTCCTCCATCTCGATCAAGTAGCACGGGAGGATCATATCGAGCGTGCGGCCATCCGGCAGCGGAACCTGCGTCCGCGACAGCTGCATCAGGTAAAGCCTTCGTACTTGCGATTGCGACGAGCGGAACAACTCAAACATTCATAATCTCCAGTCGAATATTGTGCCCGACCTCGCCCCGCTTGTCAGGTCCCCGCGGATGCTACGCTGGGCTGCTTACTTATATTATACCACGGACGACGCATGTTGTCAATATGGTATACGACGGGCCGGTGCATGGCCGCTGTAGCTGCCTGAAGGCGAACTCAGTACACTATCCCGCGATGGCAGCGACCGGATTTCCGTACAACAAAGACAAGCTGCTCTATTTCGTCGATCTCGCCGGCACGTTTCTCTTCGCCATCGAGGGCGCGACGGCGGCGGTGTACGGCGGGCTCGACCTGCTTGGCATGCTGGTGCTCGCCTTCGCGACGGCGCTCGGCGGCGGCACGATTCGCGACGTGCTGATCGGCGACGTCCCTACCGCGTCGCTGCGCAACTGGCGGTACCCTGCCACTGCGTTCGCCGGAGGCCTCATCGTTTTCGGCGCGCATCATGTCTTTCAGACGCTGCCGCCGATGATTCTGCTGGTCCTCGACGCGGCGGCGCTGTCCCTCTTCGCCGTGGCCGGCACGGAAAAGACGCTCGACTTCGGATTGCACCCGCTCATTGCGGTGATGATGGGAACGCTTACCGCCATCGGCGGCGGCACGATCGCGGCGCTACTGCTGGCGCAGGTTCCGCGCGTACTGAACGCCGACTTCTACGGCTCCGCTGCGATTGCTGGGTCGGTGGTGCTGATCTTGTGCCGCAAAGCGGGCATGCCCCGCGGGTGGGCCGCCTTCGCCGGTGGCGTCGCCTGCTTCGCGCTACGGTGCTGCGCCCTGGCGTTTCACTGGAACTTGCCGCACGTCGACTAACGCGTGGGATAGCCAACTTGGCTGTCGTCCTGCGAGCAGAAGTCTCAATGCTGGCAAATTCGGTGGCGGACTCGTCTCGTTTTAAGTGGATACGGTTGTGGAATGGGCAGACTTGCCTGTGGTTTTGTGGCGTTGCACGACAAAATCCAAACCACAGGCAAGTCTGCCTATTCCACGAGCGTTCGCTCGCCGAGTGTGGCTGAGGTCCGTCACAGGTGGTTGCCAGTAACGCGGCTGCGGTTCGTCGGATGACAGCCAGGTTGGCTATCCCACTACTGATTGTCAGAGATGGTGGCGCGGGCGTCGTGGGCGATGATTTCAATCACGCGTGGATCAAGCAGGATTTCGTGGCCTTCGCCGGGGATTGTGATCATGGTGGCGTCAAGCCCGCGCGCTTTGGCTTTTTCGATGTAGGCCCGGGCGTAAATCGGAAGTGTGATGGGATCGTCCGATCCCGAAATCGCGGTGATCACCGTTCCCTTTTGCATTTGATCGAGCGTGTCCATCGGCGAGAGGCTGCGCACCGGAAGCAGCCACATCGGATCGTGCTGCGCGCTCGCCATGTGTTTGCGGAACGCGGGCACGTCGCACGGACAACCTACAAGATACAAGCGATCGATGAGCCCGGGGTTCAACGCCGCCACATCCGCCGCGATCGCCGCGCCGCCGGAGTGACCGACGAGAAATACGCTCGAGAACGTGTAATTGTTCGTGGTGCGATCGATGGACTTCGCGATGTCGGAGACGACTTCCGCCGTGTAGTTCTCGC
>JBEKJW010000056.1:0-20398 GCA_050011035.1 Candidatus Acidiferrales bacterium | reverse complement strand
ACGTGAACGCGCCACTCCTCTGCCGGCAGCGACGAGAGTGTGTCGAGCTTCTGGATCGTCTGCTGTGTTTGCGCGGAGAGCGCCGCAACCGGTGGATCCGCGTCCCCGCGCTTTTGCGCTCCAGCGGGCGCCGCAGCGAGCGCCAGAACTAACGCGATCGCAGCAACGCTCACGACTCGCAAAATGCGGCGAGCGGAATCAGACCAAGCCATTTGCCTCAGCATGGGGAGCTCTCCTCGACTAACGGACGATTGCGATTAATCCTTGCGTAGAGCTACAGAGACAACAGGTACGGTTCATTAAAATCACGGCGCGACGGCGGATTATAAAGCATCCTCCGCTCGTGTAGTATGGTTTCCGTTTCCTCCAGCGAAGGGAGATTCTTGTGAGCCGTCCTGTGATGCGCACAGCCGCGCCGGTATTCGATCGCACAGTCTCCGATGAGTTCAGCGTCGGCGTGGACTTCGGCGGCACAAACTTGCGCGTCGCGGCGTACTCCCCGAAAGACGGTGTGCTCGAAAGCGTGAGCCAGACCACGCGCCTCAAGGATGGCCGGGACACGGTTGTGGCGGACATGTCCGCGGGCATTCGCGACATGATCGAGCGTCACTCGAAAAGGCGAAAGCTCAAAGGCATCGGCATGGGATCGCCCGGACCGATCGAACTCCCAAGTGGCCTGCTTCACGATTTGCCGAATCTTCCAGGCTGGGGCGGCCTGGAACTGCGCGCTACGCTCGAAAAAAATCTCGGCACTACCGTCATCATCGAAAATGACGCAAACGCCGCAGCCCTCGCCGAATGTTTTCTTGGTCGCGGCAAGACGCTGGGAATCGATTCGCTCTGCATGATGACCCTCGGCACCGGAGTGGGTGGCGGCATCATCCTGCAGGGCAACATCCTTGATGGCATGAACGGCTTCGCGGGTGAGATCGGGCACCTGAATATCTGGACTGACGGCTTGCGTTGCGGTTGCGGAGGCCATGGCTGCACAGAGCCCTACGCGTCGGCGACGTCCGTCCGCCGCGCAGCGAAGGACCTGATCGCGAGCGGCGCCGCGCCGGGTCTCGCCACGCTGGCAGCAAAAAATCCGGACTTCACTTCGCGCGACGTGGGTCTGCTGGCCGAATCAGGCGATCCTGACGCTATTCGCATCTTCGAAAATCTCGGCCAGGCGCTCGGCATCGCGCTCTCCGCGATTGTGAACACGCTCAACCTGCCGCTCTATCTGATCGGAGGCGGACTTCTGAATGCGTGGGATTTGTTCGCGCCATCGCTCTTCCAGGAGCTGCGGTCGCGGAGCTACATCTACCGCCTCACTGAACCTTCGGACGAAGACCTCCTCACGCACCGCGAAGGAAAGACCTACGTGGAGAAGGCAGAGCTGGGCGGCGACGCGGGATTTCTGGGAGCGTGCCTGCTCCCCTTCACCACGTGGCCCGAAGCGCGGCTGTAAGAAGCTGCTTCAGCGAGTCTTCGTTAGAAATAAAACTTCAGCGCAAATTGAATGAACCGCGGATCACGCGCGCCTTGAATGTATCCGTATTGCGGCGTGCCGAGTTCGAGCGGCTGTGGTTCTTCGCTGATTGCGTTTTCCGGCTCAACGAGAGGGTTGAAGTGGTTCCAGATGTTGAAGAACTCCGCGCGAAACTCGAAGCGCTTGGTTTCGTTCACCGGGAACATCTTGAAGATCGAGAAGTCCCAGTTCTGGTAGCCGGGACCGCGCACGATGTTGCGTCCCGCGTTTCCAAACGTAGACGGAATCATATTGTCCTCAAACGCGCAAGTGTTGAAGAACTGTCCAGGCATGCACGGCTTACCATTCGGATTGCCGACGAGGTTCGGCCGAACCGTGTAGTAACCAACGCCACCGCCACCGTCGCTCGTTGAAACGTTGGATGCAGCGTCAGTGATCGTGAAGTAGTTGCCGGTCGACGCCGTCGTAATCCCTGCCACCTGCCAGTTGCCGATCAGCTGGTTCCTCCAGCCTGTCACCGTGTTACCAAAGTGTTTCCCGTTGCCGAAGGGAAGCTGGTATACGTAACTCATCACGAAGCGGTGCCGCACATCGAAATCCGAGTTGCCGTATTCGAGAAACGGGTAGCGCTGGTCGCGGAAGTCGCCGTTATTTAACGAACCTAAAGCCGCGCTGGACGCGTCGTCGAGTGCGTGCGCATAAGTGTACGCGGCTTCGAACTGCAGGCCGTGCGAGAAATTCTTCTCCCAGCGCACTTGCAACGAATTGTAGTTCGAAAAACCATCGGAGCGCAGTTCGTCGATGCCGGTGTCGAATACGTCGTTGCACGCGGGCGGGAACACGCTATTGTCGCACTCCTGCGCTGGCCGGCGCGCGTCGGTTGGGCAATTGCCCAGCGTGTTCGGCGGCGTCGTGCAGAATGTCTGATCGGGCACCGCCTGGTTGCCGTTGTAAAAGTTGTAGAGATCCGAGCCGTGCGATCCGGCGTAGGAAATCTCGACCACGCTGTCACCGGGCATCTGGTATTGAAATCCAAGGTGCCACTGCTGTGTGTAAGGCGTGCTTAGGTGCGGGCTGATCGAAAAAAGAATCGGCGTATTCGGGTCAGTGAGCGCATTTGCGGGAAATCCTTGGTTGAGCACGTTCAGGCCGGGAATCGAACAGTCGGTCTGATTCGGATTCGCCGAGGGGGCGAAACACGGCACATTGTAAGACTGTGTCACGGAAAATGGCGGATTGAAACCCGGGCTCGGATTCGAGTACGGGCCGTTTTCCTGGCCGCCGTAGAAAATGCCCGCGCCAGCACGAATCACAAGTTTGTCGTTGACCTGATACGCCAGGCCGATGCGCGGCGCGAAGTTGTTCAGGTCGGGTTTGATCAGGCCTGGTGAGCCCGTGCGAACGATCGGAATGTTCGCAGCGAGATACGGTGTCAGCTGTGCCGTTTGGCCCTTCGGAACAAGAATCGAAATGTCCGAGAAATCAAATGTGGCCTGCTCGTTGTTCGTCGCCTTCAACGTGGTGAAAAGTTCGTAGCGCAGGCCCAAGTTGAACGTCAATTTCGGTGTCATCCGGAAATCGTCTTGCGCGTAGAACGCATAGATTTGCCGGTGATAGTCGACTTCGTTGGCACTCGTGAGCTGTCCGCTATCCGGAATGCCGAGCAAGAACGTCGCAAATGCATCACCACCCGTTGTCGGCGACGCGGGGTTATCGGTGAAATCGCTGCCAAAGGTTTCTGTGCCGCGCGGCGCAGCCGGTTCAAATAGAGTGAACTGCTCAAACCGAACTTCCGTTCCGAATTTCCAAGTGTGGCGCCCGTGGATCCACGTCAAGTTGTCGGTGAGCACGTAGCTGTTTTGCTTCTCAATCGCGGGCAGGAAGCCCGACGCGCCGATAGCCGCAATGCCGTCTGAAAAACTGATGCTTGGCAAACCACCAAGATTTGGGCCGTACGGCACGCCCGGGAAATTCAACTCTTGCGAGACGTTTTCGTTGGCGTTCAGCTGGTAACGGTGCGTGTCGATGCGGTTATAGCCCACGCGGAACTCGTTGATCAGGTTGGGCGAAAAAATGTGCGTCTCACTCAGCGCGAGGCTGCGAAACTCATCGTTCTCGCTTCCATCCTGAAACGCGCCGCCGTCTAGAGCGTTTTGAAACGGCGACGGCGTAAAGCTGGGCTGATCTTCGTAGCTGAACCGGCCAAACAGGCTGTCCTTGTCCGAAATGTGCTCGTCGATCCGGACGTCGGCGTTGTTGCGGCTCGCCGTGCGCTTTGGTTCCGCAATGAAATTCGATCCGTTGACATCTGTGTTGGGTCCGGGGAATAGTGCCGCAAGGCGGGCAGCCAGCGGATCGATCGAGCCGTTCGGGAAAATATTCGTGGGATTGTTCGCGCCGTCGACGCCGATCGGGACGCCACAGTATCCGTTCGGATTCAGCGCCGACGATTGCGTCAGGCGTGAATTAAAAATCTCGCCCATGTAGGTCGAGTGGCCGTTGCAGTCGAGCGCGATCGTGTTCGGGAGTACGTTCCCGTTCGCATCTACCTGCGGCGCAGGCGTTGTCGTCAGAAACGACGAGAAATTCCCCGCGATCTCGTCGGGCGTCGGAACCAGCGACAGTTGCGGGCTGCCCTGAATGATGCGCAAGCCTTCGTAGTCGACGAAAAAGAACGTCTTGTCCTTGATGATCGGGCCGCCGAGCGTCGCACCGAACTGGTTTTGGTGATACGGCTGCCGACCGAGCAGATCGAACGCGTTGGCCGCATCGAGCCCGTCGTTTCGGAAAAACTCGTATACGTCGCCGTGGAACTGGTTCGTGCCCGATTTGATCACTGCGTTCAGAATCGCACCGTTGCCGCGTCCGAATTCCGCGCTGTAGGAGTTCGTCTGAACCTTGAATTCTTCGATCGCATCCACAGACGGCTGGATCACGTAGGCTTGACCGGTCAAGACGTCGCCAAGGTTCGAGTTGTTGTCTACACCATCGAGCAGGAAGTTGTTCTGTAGGGCGCGCGCTCCGTTCGAGCTGAAGCCGTAGCTCGTCGAAACACGCGATCCCGGTTCGCTGGGCGCCACACCTGCGCCAAGTAGCGCAAGCTGAGCGTAGTTGCGACCGTTGAGCGGCAGCGTCTCGATGCGCTGTTGATCGATCACCTGGCCGAGGTCGGACGTCTCCGTCTCGAGCAGTGGCGCCGCGGACTTTACGTTTACGATCTCGTCCGCCTGACCTACCTGGAGCGCGAAGTCTGTCGAAACGCGCGCTTGGACGTTTACGGTGATCGGCCCGGCTACCGCTTTCTTGAATCCGGGTTTCTCCACGGACACCTGATACTGTCCGATCTTGAGTGGGCTCGCGACGTAGTAGCCGACGTCGTTCGTGGCGACGACGAGTTGCGTCCCCTGGTCGATATCTACGACCGTGACGCGCGCGCCAACCACCACTGCGCCGCTCGCGTCCGTAACTGTGCCAACGATGCTACCGGCGTCCTTCTGCGCGAGGGCCGGTAGTGCCGCAATCAACAGGAGTGTCATTACCGAAACGAATCGAAGAGAGAGGCTGCGGAGCATTCGAGGTCTCCAGTCCGGCGGCTGATGTGCGGCTCGCGCTGCGCTAACGACGCGAAAACCAAATCCACGCAAAAGAGAAGATGAATCCAAGTTGAACTGCTAGTTTCGATTTGCTACTTTTACTTTCGATTTGTTTGCAAGTCAAGGGAAACCTGTGGACGGGCGGTGGGTGTAACATGCAGGCCCGGCGCGCGATATCGCGCAAGCGGAGGCGAACGATGAACAACCTGGTGCGGCTAGGATCGATTGCGCTTTCGGGAATGGCGCTTACGGTGGCGGCTGCGATGGCCACCCAGCAAATCACCTACAGCGGCGACCCGAAGGCCAAGCTTCGCATGACGTTGCTTCTTCGCGATTTTCATCCGCACCCGATGCTTCACGTGCCGGTTCACGAAGTGCAACGCGCGAAATATGCCGCTTGGGACGTTCATAACCACGTGGACGACGCTGCTGGAATCGGCGGCCGCATTCCCGTGGACGAGGTCGTGCGGCGAATGGACGCCGTGAACGTTCAGAAGGTCGTGATCCTCACTGGCGGCTGGGGTGTGTCGCTGCAGAAAGTTCTCGACAATACGGTCAAAAAATATCCCGATCGTTTCATCGTCTTCGCCCAAATGGACTGGAGCAAGGTGAATGATCCCAATTTCAGCCAGGAGATGGTCGCGCAGCTGGACGATGCCGTAAAACGCGGGGCTCGCGGTTTGAAGATTCTGAAGGATCTCGGTCTGGGCGTGCGCGACGCAAACGGTAAATTTCTGAAAGTCGACGACTCGCGACTCGACCCCGTCTGGGAGGAATGCGGACGTCTAAACATCCCCGTCTTCATTCACGTGACCGATCCCGAGGCCTTTTTCGCTCCTGTGGACGGTAACAACGAACGCTACGAAGAGCTAAAGACAAATCCCTCCTGGAGCTTTTACGGACACGGCTTCCCTTCCAAGCAGGAAATTCTCGACGCACGCAACCGCGTGATCGAACGCCATCCTCACACCACTTTCGTCGCGCTGCACGTGGCCAACTGGCCCGAGAACCTCGATGCGGTCTCGGGTTGGCTCGACAAGTATCCGAACATGATGGTCGAATTCGGCGCACGCGAAGCCGAGCTGGGCCGCCAGCCTCGGCGCGCCGAGAAGTTTTTCGAGGATTATCAGGATCGCATCATGTTCGGCACGGACTCCGACCCCGAAGAAGGCATGTATCGAAATTACTTCCGGTGGCTCGAAACAAAGGACGACTACTTCGAATACTGGGGATCGCCTGGCCAGGGACGTTGGGCGATTTACGGCATGGGCTTGTCCGATGAAATTCTTAAGAAGGTTTACCAATCAAACGCCGAGCGGCTCTTCGCGCAATTCAAGGGGCTGCCGCAGTAAACGCGGCGCGGGTTCGTGAAGTTAACGAGCGTTCGCGTGCTCGGCAAGAAATCGCGTCATCGCGTCTCGATTGCGGAAGGCCTCGGTTCCGCCTTCGTGCGTTGTTGAAAATGCCCCGGTGAGGTTCGCGTAGTCGAGGCACTGCTGTGGCGCAGCGTTCCTCAGAAACTGATGGATATAACCCGCGTCGAAACTGTCCCCGGCGCCCACCGTATCGAGCGTTTTCACGGAGATTGGTCCGCAGCGCCATTCCTTCTTCCCTTCGCGTGCCAGCGCTCCCGCTGATCCGAGCTTCACCACGATCGTCGGCACTTTCGCCGCAAGCGTGTCGATCGCGTCCGCCAGACTATCTGTGTGCGCGATGAATTTCGCCTCCCGCTCGTTGGGGAAAAAAAGATCGACGTGCGGCAGGACCTCCAGCAGCTCGCCAGCCCACTTTCCTTCCGGGTCGTCGTTGGTATCGAGCGAAGTCGACAGTCCACGTCGCTTCGCGTCGCGGAAAAGCTCGGCCATTCGTGGTCGAAGCGCCCGATTTAGGTAATAGGACGCGACGTGCAAATGGCGCGCGGAAAACACGAAATCGAGATTCAGATCCTCGTACGCCAGATCGAAGATCGTTCCGGGATACGTGAGGATGAAGCGGTGGCCCGGATGCGCCAAAATCACACTCAGGCCCGTAGCAATATTTTTGTCGGATCGCACCACGCGGGACGTATCGACCGCGGCCGAGTTCAGCCAACCCATACACATCTCGCCCAGCGCGTCCGCGCCGACTTTCGAAACCATCGCGACGCTAGTGCCCAAAGCCGCTAAATTGTGGGCGAAAATCGCAGAGGAGCTGCCAAGCGTGAGCCGGAATCCATCGACCAGATATTCATGATCGGGTTTCGGATCGGGCGGAATCCCGTAAAGAATCAGATCGGGATTCAACTCGCCGACCACACAGACATCCGGGCGCGCAGTCGAACGATCTGCGGGTGCCGCTCGCGTCACTTCCCCTCCAGCATCACCACGCGCGAAAGATTTCGCGGGCTGTCCGGATCAAATCCTTTGCGGATGCCTGTGAAGAATCCCAACAGCTGTCCCGGAATTACAGCTGCCGCGACGCGAGCCGCCTCCGGCACGGTAAGGCCCAGCTCAATCGCGTAATCCGCGGACTTGCGAACCTCCGGGGTCACCGAGTTCGCGATCACCAGCGTAATCGCTCCCAGTTCCTTCATTTCGTGCAGCACCGCAACTTCCGATTCGTATCCGCTCTCACTCAGGAAAAACGCGAGCAAAGTTTCGGAGCTGACGATCGCCTTCGGGCCGTGCCGGAATTCGAGTGTGTGAAAGCACTGCGCGTAGGAGCACGACATCTCCTTCACCTTCAACATCGATTCCTGCGCGACGCCGAAAAATGGCCCCTGGCCCAGAAACACGTAGTCAGCGAAACTGCGCGAATTGACGAGCGATCGGATCGTCTGCTGGGCTGGTTGAAGAATCGCATCCGCCTCGGTCGGTAGCGTATGAAGCGCAGCGGCAAAGCCGCGACTCCCCGCGCGCTCAGCGGCAAGCGCTTGCATAGCGAGCAGCATCGACGTGAACGAACGCGTCATCACCGTGCTTTTCTCATCCGCGGGGCGGAGAACGATCGTAAATGTTGCGAGGTTTTCGAGCGGAGTGTCTGATCCGCAGGTAATCGCGAGCACAGGCGACTTGCTTCGGCTACGCAATTGCTTTGCAGCCTGCACTACTTCCGACGTATGCCCGGAGCGCGAAATCAAAACGTATTGCCCCGCCTCAGGCAGCGTCCCGGGAAACAGCAAGATTTCCGACGCAGGGACCGCTCGCGCAGCTCCACCGGTTATGAGCGACCAACTCGCCGCGGCGCCCTGAGCAAGATAGAAGCTTGAGCCGCAGCCAACGAAAATCCACTCCACGTCCCGCTGAAGATCCTTCGAAAGCCGTTGCAATTGGCCCGATGCATCGAGCTCCGAAAAACACTTCCGCCATGTCTGCGGCTCGGAAAGAATTTCGGCAATGGTGTGCGTGCCAGGGTTCGGGGTGAACACCTTCAACCTCCTTTACAAGTCGGAAACGCGTCCGCTTCCGCCGCGCTTTCAGGCCACGATGACTTTCACGCCGGAGTCGCGCAGCGCGCGCAGAACTTTCGGCGGAATCTTGTCGTCGGTGATCGCCTGGTGAACTTCGCTCGTCGGCGCAATCAGCGACAGGCTCCGCCGTCCGAACTTACTCGAGTCGCAAACCACGATCGTCGTCTTCGCGCTTTCCATCATGGCGCGATTCACTTTGGCTTCGAGAAGGTTCGGCGTCGTAAGTCCGTAATCCACGTCGAAGCCATCAACGGCAAGAAACAACAAATCCGCGGAAACGTGGCGCAGCGAATCCTCAGCGAGTGGCCCCACCAACGAAAATGAATTCTTGCGAAGCGTTCCGCCGGTAAGGATCACCTCAACATTAGTTCCCGCCAATTCCGAAGCAATATTCACGCCGTTCGTGATGATCGTCAGGTTCGCGATATTCTTGGCCACGCGCGCAATCGCCGCGCTGGTTGTGCCGGAATCGAGGATAATCACCTGGCCGGGCTGCACGAACCGCACGGCGGCCTCGGCGATGCGGTGCTTTTCCTTCCGGTGCAGCCGCTCTTTCTCGCGGAGCGCCGGGTCGCGCTGCGCGGTCGCTTCGACTGGGAGCGCTCCGCCGTGCGCGCGCTGAATACGCCCCTGCACGTGCAGGTGTTCGAGGTCTTTGCGGATCGTGATCAGTGAAGTGGAAAATCGCCGGGACAGGTCTTTCACTACGACGCGGCCATCGCGTTCGAGTAATTCGAGGATTTTGCGGCGGCGCTCTTCGCTGAGCATGGTTTCGGTTCCGAAAACCGGCTGGTTTCGTTTTGTTTCTTTTCCTTATCTATTTTAAGCTGGCCCAGCTTGACACATTTGGGAGGGCGGGACAAGTGGCAGCCGGAGCACCTATCGTTGTCTGCGTCAGCGCGAATCCGGCGCTCGATCGCCGCCTTCACGTGCCTTCGCTCACGCTCGGCGAAGTCAATCGCGCCCGCACTGCCGTCACGATGCCGGGCGGAAAATCGGCGCATGTCGCCATGGCTGCGAAAGCTCTCGGCGCGCGCGCAGCCTGGATCGGTTTCAGCGGAGGCGCCGCCGGCGATCAGAATGAAGCCGGCCTTGCGCAGCTCGGAATCGAAGTCCGTCCCGTGAGAACGGATTCCGAAACGCGGATGAATCTCGAAGCGATCGAAGAGTCCGGCCGTATCACCGAAGTGCTCGAACCCGGCGGGCTCGTCGACGAAAACGAACAGCGCGAAATGCTCGACGCTCTCGCACGGTGGCTCCGCGAGAATTGGCAAGGCGCCGCGGTCACGGTTTCCGGCAGCCTGCCGCCCGGCATTGCCCCGAATTTCTATGCTTCTGTAATCCGTCTCGCGCGCGACGCAGGCTCGAGGGTCTTTCTCGACACGAGCGGCGACGCACTTCGCGAATCTCTCGCTGCCGGTCCAGATTTCGTAAAGCCGAATCGCCGTGAAGCCGAGCAGCTCGTCGGCGCTCCACTCAACACGATTGAAACCACGATCAAAGCTCTGGACGCACTAATCGACCGCGGCGCACACAGCGTTGCAATCACTCTCGGCGCCGATGGGCTAGTCTGGAAGCCGGCGAACGGCAGTCCGTGCTGGCTCGCAAAGCCTCCGAACCTAAAGCCGATCTCGACGGTAGGTTGTGGCGACGCCACACTCGGCGGCTTCGCCTACGCGATGCAAACAGGTCTTCGAGAGGAAGAAACGGTGCGCCTGGCCGCAGCGTGTGGTACAGCAAATTGCGTGGCGCAACTCGCCGGTCAAATCAACGAAGCAGATGTGAAGAAGTTCCTGCCGCAGATCGAAGTTCGCCGCATCGACTCCTAGGTCCGCGTCGCAAACAAACGACGCCGCAATATCATTCCGCTACGGATTCGTGTGCGGCGCTGGCTGCTGCTGTTGTCCCACCGGCGCTGTTGGCATATTCGCCGGCGTAGGCCCGGTCGGCCCATCCTTCTGCGGCACAGGGGCCGCGGGAGGATCTTTCGCACCAACGTCGTGCTTGGTCGGCAACAGCGTGTAGTCCCAGCCTCCGCCGAGAGCCTCCACAAGCTGCACGCTCGATGTCATCTGCTGAATTCGGAGGTCCACAGCTGTCTGTTTATTGCTGAGCAGCGTAGTCTGCGCGGTGATCACGTTCAGGTAAGGATCGATTCCCAATTTGTATCGATCGGTCGCAATTTTCAGGTTGCGATCCGCGGACGTCACGGCCGTATCCTGCTGCTGAATTTCCGTCGAAAGGATGCGCAGGGCCGCGAGATTGTCCTCCACCTGCTGGAACGCCGTCAGTACCGTCTCGCGGTAGTTCGCGACGGATTCATCGTACTGCGCGCGGTATTGCATCACCGTCGCGTGCCGCAGGCCGCCGTCGTAAATAGTCTCCGAAGCCGATGGCCCAACCGACCAGAACCGCGACGGCCACGTGAACCAGTTCGAAATCGAAGTCGATGTGAAACCCGCGCCAGCGCCGAGTGTCACCGTCGGATAGTACGCCGCCGTCGCTACGCCGATTTGAGCGTTGGCCTGTTCCATCAATCGTTCGGATGCCGCGATGTCGGGCCGACGCTCCAGCAGTTGCGACGGCACACCGTACGGTATCGCAACCGCATTCGATTTCATCGGTTCGATGGGAATCGAGAACGTCGACGGGGGCTCGCCGACCAAAATCGCAAGCGCATGTTCGTATTGCGCGCGCAGAATGCCTAAGTTCGTCGCCTCGGCCTGTGTGGTTTCCAGCTGAGTTTCCGCTTGCGCGACGGATTCGTCCGAATCGATGCCCGTCTCGTACAACACCTTCGTCAAATCGAGCGACTCCTGATACGCAACGACTGTCGAATCAAGCAGCTGCTTCAGCGCATCCTGCCCGCGCAGCGAATAGTAATCGACGGCGACTTCCGCCTGCGCCGTGAGCCGTACATTTTCGAGATCGGCCTCGCTCGCCTGCGCCGCTGCCGCATTCGCGCGGACTTGATTTCGTACCCTTCCCCACAAATCGGGAACCCACGACGCGTCGAATGGCAGCGAATACTCCGTAAACGAACTCTGCACGTTGGGCGTTGATGTGTTTCCCGTGCTCAGAATCGGCTGGCGCTCGTTGGTAATGCCTGGCCCGACGCTTACCGTCGGAAAGTATTGCGATCGTGCTTGCTTCACGAGGGCGCGCGCCGCCACGTACGCCGCGGCTGACGACGCAACGTTCTGGTTCGAGACGCTGACCTTTTCTTCCAACGCGTTCAGCTCCGGATCGTTAAAAATCTCCCACCACTTTCCCTTCAGCACCTCGTCGGAGGGCTGCGCGACTTTCCAGCCGTCCGTCGTCTTGTAGTCCGCGGGCGTGAGTTCTTTGTACGCGGTAGGCGCGTCAACCGCCGGCCGCTGGTACTTCGGCCCAACGGTGCAGCCCGCAAGCAGCGAGGAAATAGCGAGCGTCGCAACGAAGCTTCGTCCAGCGCGGCGGCGTGCATTCAAAAATTTCGGCATGAGGTCCATGGTCATTATGGGTTTTAGATGAATTTTCAATCGGTGGCCCCTTCCACCACTGGGAAGGGACTTCGATGATGCTTCGCGTCCCAGCGCAAGCGCATGCGATCAAGATAGAGATAGACGACCGGGGTCGTGTACAACGTCAAAAGCTGGCTGACGATCAATCCGCCGATAATCGTCACGCCGAGCGGCTTGCGAAATTCCGAACCGGTGCCGGTTCCCAGAGCCAGCGGCACGGCGCCAAACATCGCGGCCATCGTGGTCATCAAAATCGGACGGAAGCGCAGCAGACACGCCTGATAAATCGCGTCGCGCGAATTCTTCCCTTCCTGGCGCTCAGCGGCCAGCGCGAAGTCGATCATCATGATCGCGTTCTTCTTCACGATGCCAATGAGCAGGATGATTCCAATGAGCGCAATCACGCTCAGGTCCATGCCGGTAATCAGCAGCGCGAGCAGCGCGCCAAGACCTGCTGACGGCAGCGTGGAAAGAATCGTGATCGGGTGGATGTAGCTCTCGTACAAAATGCCGAGCACGATATAGACGGCCATCAACGCCGTAATGATCAGGTACGGCTCAGTTGAAAGGGAAGCTTGAAACGCCTGCAGGGTGCCCGAGAACATGCCGTGAATCGTGTTCGGCATCCCGAAATCTTGCTGCATTTTCAAGATTGCGTCCGACGCCTGGCTCAGCGGAACTCCCGGCGCGAGGTTGAACGACACCGTCACGGACGGAAATTGTCCCTGGTGGTTCACAGCGAGTGGCGCAGTATCCGGATCGTACGTCGTGATCGCGTTCAGCGGCACTTCGTTGCCGTTCGACGGCTTCAGGTAAACGTCCTTCAGCCCCTCCGGCGTCTGCCAGAACGGTGGCGCGACCTCCATTACCACGTGGTATTGGTTCAGCGACGTGTACATCGTCGAGACCTGCGCCTGACCGAATGCCTCGTATAACGTGTTGTCGATTGTCTGCGGCGTGAGTCCGACCCGTGAGGCAGTCTTCCGGTCGTACACGAGCGCGGACTGCAAACCGCTGTTCTGCTGATCCGAGTTCACGTCCGTGAGGATGTTCATCTTCTTCATGTTCTGAAGAAGCACCGGTCCCCACTTCACCAAATCTTCTAGGTTGTCGCTCTGTAGCGTGTACTGATATTGCGCGTTGCTCTGGCGTCCGCCGATGCGCAAATCCTGTCCGGCTTGCAGGAACACCGTCGCTCCCGGTAACGAAATCAGTTTCGGCCGCAGTCGGTCGATCACCTGGCTCGAAGTGATCTTGCGCTCGTTAAGCGGCTTGAGCGCGAGATAAATGAATCCAGTGTTGACGGCGCCGCCACCGCCCGTAAACGCTCCAACGTGTTCAACGGCCGGGTCAGTCTTGATCATCTGGACGAATTTCAACGTCAGGTCGTTCATGGCCTGGAACGAAATATCCTGCGACCCTTGAATACCCCCGAACACCGTGCCGTTATCCTGTTGCGGGAAGAATCCTTTGGGAACCACTTCGTAAAGGTAGACGTTCAGCCCTACGACCCCGATCAGCACCGCCAACGTAATTCCTGGATTCTCCAACACCCATCCCAGCGTGCGCTCGTAAAAGTTGAGCATCGCGGTGAACGCGCGTTCGCTAGCGTTGTAGATTTTTCCGTGCTGTTCCGCGTTGTGCTCCTTCAGCAGACGTGAGCACATCATCGGCGTCGTGGTCAGGGAAATCACCAACGACACGAGAATCGCCACCGAAAGCGTCACAGCGAATTCACGAAACAGGCGTCCCACAATTCCGCCCATCAAAAGAATCGGGATGAACACAGCAACGAGCGAGATGCTGATCGAAAGCACTGTGAACCCGATTTCCGACGCGCCTTTCAGCGCCGCGTCCATCGGGCTCATGCCCTGTTCCAGGTAACGCGAAATGTTTTCAATCACTACGATCGCGTCATCCACCACGAAGCCCGTGGAGATCGTCAACGCCATTAGCGATAAGTTGTCGATGCTGAAATTACATAGATACATCACGCCGAACGTGCCGATCAGCGAGACGGGCACGGCGACGCTGGGGATCAGAGTGGCACGGACGTTTCGCAGGAAAACGAATACAACGAGGATCACCAGCGCGACCGAAATGATCAGTGTTCGCTCTACGTCGTGGACGGACGCGCGGATCGTCATCGTCC
Organism: Candidatus Acidiferrales bacterium; assembly: GCA_050011035.1. Classification (GTDB taxonomy): domain Bacteria; phylum Acidobacteriota; class Terriglobia; order Acidiferrales; family UBA7541; genus Palsa-295. Next base: position 6,228 of record JBEKJW010000056.1, on the reverse strand, counting down.
GGTCCAGCACGTAGACGAAGTCGATGCCCGACTGCACGGAGGCTTCGAGCGACGGCATCGCCTCGCGAATGCGGTCTACCGTGTCGATGATGTTCGCTCCGGGTTGTCGGAACACGATCAGCATCACGCACGGCTTACCGTCCATGTAGCCCGCGGCGCGAATGTTTTCCACCGAATCGACCACGTCCGCCACGTCGGAAAGCTTGATCGCCGCGCCTTTGTGATATCCGACTATCAGATTCTTGTAATCGGAAGCGTGCAAAATCTGATCGTTCGCCACGATATCGACGGTCGTGTCGCTGTTTGAAATTTGCCCCTTCGGCTCGTTCGCGTTCTGGGTACTTAGAAGCGACTGGACATCCTGCAGGCCCAGACCGTAGCTATTGAGTTGCGTTGGATTCAGTTCCACGCGCACTGCGGGAAGCGAACTTCCGCCCACAGTGACTTGCCCGACGCCCTGAACCTGCGACAGCCGCTGTTCGATGATCGTGGATGCGGCGTCGTACATCGGCCCACGATCGTAAATCTCCGACGTCAGCGCCATGATCAGAATCGGCGCATCGGCTGGGTTTACTTTGCGGTAGGTCGGATTCGCCGGAAGATTGGTCGGCAAGTAACTGCGTGCCGCGTTGATAGCCGCTTCAACGTCGCGCGCCGCGCCATCGATGTTGCGGTTCAGATCGAACTGCATGGTGATGCTCGTCGTCCCCAAAAAGCTCGACGAGGTCATCTCCGTCACGCCAGCGATGCGCCCAAACTGGCGTTCGAGCGGCGTGGCCACCGACGACGCCATGATTTCGGGAGCCGCGCCTGGCAGCGACGCAGCAACCGAGATCGTGGGGAAATCGATTTGTGGCAGCGACGAGACAGGCAGCACGCGAAACGCTACAGCGCCCGCGAGCGCTATCGCGATCGTCAGCAGCGTGGTCGCGACCGGCCGATGAATGAATGGTGACGAAAGGCTCATCGTTTAATCCGCTGGAACCGACTCCGGGCTGCCGTGGCCATGGGTTTCGGGCTCGGGATTACCTGCTAGCCGCTTTGAAATCTTGTCGAAGAAAATGTAGATGACGGGTGTCGTGTACAACGTGAGTACCTGGCTGAGCAACAAGCCGCCCACCATCGCGATACCAAGCGGACGGCGAAGTTCCGATCCGATGCCGCGGCCGAGCGCGAGCGGCAAGCCACCAAGCAGCGCGGCCATGGTGGTCATCATAATCGGGCGGAAACGCAGCAAGCAGGCTTCATAGATCGCGTCTTCCGAACTCTTGCCGTGCTTGCGCTCGGCTTCGAGCGCGAAGTCGATCATCATGATTCCGTTCTTTTTCACGATACCGATCAGCAGGATGATGCCGATCAGTGCGACGACGCTCAGTTCCTGCCCGCAAATCAGCAGCGCTAGAATCGCACCGACGCCGGCCGACGGCAGTGTGGAAAGAATCGTAACCGGGTGAATGAAGCTCTCGTAAAGAACGCCGAGCACGATGTACACAGTGACCAACGCTGCCAAAATCAGGATCGGCTCGTTGCTTAACGACGCCTGGAATGATGCCGCCGTTCCCTGGAACGCCGCCTGCACGCTCAACGGCATGCCGATGTCGCGCTGTGCCTCATCGATCGCACGCGTCGCTTCGCCCAGCGAAGCGTTCTGCGCAAGGTTGAACGAGATCGTCACCACGGGGAACTGGCCCTGGTGGTTCACCGACAGCGCAGCAGTCCGCGTCTGAAAATGTGTGAACGTGCTCAACGGCACTGCCGCACCGTTTACCGCCGTCACGGCTGTCGGATTCGCCGATCCCGCATTCGCTGGCGCACTCGGATTCGAACTCGGGCTCGGACTGGAACTGCCCGAACTTGCGCTCGACGCGGTGATGATCGAGTTTGCCGAAGTCGAAGACGTGCTCATGTTTGAGTTGCCGAGCGCCGAACGCACGTAGATATCGCGAAGCTTCGCGGGATTCTTCTGGAAATCTGGCAGCGTCTCGAGAATCAGGTGGTACTGGTTGAGCTGCGTATAAAGCGTCGAGACCTGCCGTTGCCCGAAGCCGTCGTAGAGCGTCTGGTCGATCACCGACGGCGTGATGCCGAGGCGCGATGCTGTGACACGATCGATCACCAGTTCCGAGGCGAGGCCGTTGTTCTGCTGATCAGTGGCCACGTCGCGCAACTCGGGAATCTGCTGCAGTTTGGCGACGAGCTTCGCCGTCCAATCATTCAGTTCGTTCAGATCCGGATCTTCGAGCGTGTACTGATACTGCGTCCGGCTGACGCGATCTTCCACCGTCAGGTCCTGCACCGGCTGCATGTACAGCGTGATGCCGTCTACCTTTGCGAGTTCCGGCTGCAGGCGTCGAATCACTTGCGTCGCGTTGATGCCTCGCACGTCGAGCGGTTTCAGGTTGATCAGAACGCGCCCGCTGTTGAGCGTGGTATTCGTCCCATCCACGCCGATAAACGAGGAAAGGCTATCCACAGCCGGATCCTGAAGGATGATCTTGCAAAGCGCCTGCTGCCGTTCGGCCATTGCGGGAAAAGAAACCGTCTCCGTCGCTTCCGATATGCCTTGAATGATTCCGGTGTCTTGGACCGGGAAAAATCCTTTGGGAATGATGATGTAGAGCAGAACCGTTGCGGCCAGCGTAATCACGGCAACGATCAAGGTAGCCGTCTGGTGCTGGAGCACCCACTTCAGCGTGCGTCCGTAGAACGCGATGATCCGTTCGAACGCGTTTTCCGACCACTTGTAGAACTTCTTGTTCTGCGCCTCCGGGTCGTGCTTCAGCAGCCGCGAACACATCATCGGCGTCAGCGTCAGCGAAACCACCGCCGAAACCAGAATCGTCACGCTCAGCGTAATCGCGAACTCGCGGAACAGGCGCCCGACGATGTCGCCCATAAAGAGCAGCGGAATCAACACGGCTATCAGCGAAATCGTCAGCGAAACGATGGTGAAACCGATTTGCTCGGAGCCGACCAGCGCCGCGTGCAGCGGGTCTTGTCCTTCTTCAATGAAGCGGACGATGTTCTCGATCATCACGATCGCGTCGTCCACCACGAAGCCGGTGGAGATCGTGAGCGCCATCAGCGTCAGGTTGTTCAAGCTATAGCCGGCGAGATACATCACGCCAAACGTGCCGATCAACGACAGCGGCACGGCCACGCTGGGGATGATCGTCGCGCGGATGTTGCGCAGGAAGAGAAAGATCACCATCACGACCAGCCCGACGGTGAGCATCAACTCGAATTCCACGTCCTCCACGGACGCGCGAATCGTCGTCGTGCGGTCGGTCAACACCGTTACCTTCACCGCCGCCGGGAGGTTCTGCTGTAGCTGCGGCAGCAGAGCCTTGATGCGATCCACCACCTGAATGATGTTCGCCCCGGGCTGGCGCTGGATGTTCATGATCACGGCGGGCGTATCATTCATCCAGGCCGCCAACTTCACGTTTTCAACGTCGTCGATCACCTGCGCAACGTCCGACAGCACGACGGGCGAACCGTTGTGGTACGCGACTACAACCTTCTGAAAATCCTTGCTCGTCACCAACTGGTCGTTCGCGTCGATTTGATAATCCTGGTGCGGCCCGTCGAAATTGCCCTTCGCGGCATTCAGGCTGGTCTGCTGTAGCGCGGTGCGGACGTCTTCGAGGTTGATGCCGTAGGACGAAAGCGCCGTCGGGTTCACCTGCACGCGGACTGCGGGCTTCTGGCCCCCGCTGATGCTCACGAGGCCGACGCCAGTCAGCTGCGCGATCTTCTGCGCGAGAAGCGTGTCGGCTGCGTCTTCAACCTTCGGCAGCGGAATGGTGTCCGAAGTCAAAGCCAACGTAAGAATCGGCGTGTCGGCAGGATTGGTCTTGCTGTAAATCGGCGGCACGGGCAGGTCCGCAGGCAAATAGGACTGCGCCGCGTTGATTGCCGCCTGTACTTCCTGTTCGGCCACGTCGATGTTCAAGCTGAGCCCAAACTGCAGCACGATAATCGAGCTGCCATCCGAACTCGTGGACGTCATCTGACTCAAGCCCGGGACCTGTCCGAACTGGCGCTCGAGCGGCGCAGTGACGGCCGACGCCATCACGTCCGGATTCGCACCGGGATAGAAGGTCACCACCTGTATCGTCGGATAATCGACTTCAGGCAGCGCGGAAACCGGCAGCTGGAAGAAGCCCACCGTTCCGGCCAGCAGGATCGCGATCATCAACAGCGAAGTCGCGACTGGCCGCGTAATAAATGGCCGAGAAGGGTTCACGGACGATTTCCTGTGCTGGATGTGCCGTTGTTCGGCGTCGCGGAATCCGATGGCGAAGTGCCCGGCGCGGCTCCGCGCGTGCTGTTCGGGCTCGACTGGCTCTGCCCGTTGTTATTGTTGTTGCTTCCGTTCTGGCCGGCTGGCGGGCTGTTGTGCACCGCCACTTTTGCGCCGTCCTGCAACTTGTCGAAGCCGGTTGTCGCCACCTCTGTGCCTGCGCCGATGCCTTGCACTGCCGATGTATTTCCATCCGTCGTGCCCACCGTAACGTTCTGTAGTCCTGCTGTGGAATCGGATTTGATTACATAGACGAAAGCGCCCTTGGAGTTGCGCTGAATCGCCGCCACCGGAATTAGCGTCGCGTTCTGCTGAGTGTCCACCAGCAGCCGCGCATTCACGAACTGGTTTGGAAATAGCGCCAGGTCGCTATTCGGGAAAATCGCCTTCAATTTCAGCGTTCCTGTCGTCGTGTCAATCTGATTGTCGAGCGTCAGCAGCGAACCCATCGCCAGCTTTTGCGTCTGGTCGCGGTCAAGCGCTTCCACGGACATGGTGTGATTGCCCGTGCGTAGCTGTTTCTGCACCTGCGGCAGGTAGTCCTCGGCGATGCTGAAGATCACTGTGATCGGTTGCAATTGCGTGATCACCACCAGTGACGTCGACGCGCTCGCCTGCACGATGTTGCCGGGGTCCACGAGGCGCAGCCCCACGCGCCCTGTAATCGGCGCCGTAATTTTCGTGTAGATCAAGTTCACTTTCGCGCTGTCCACATTGCCCTGATCGTTCTTCACCGAACCTTCGTACTGCAGCACCGTCTGGTTCTGGTCGTCGAGCTGCTGCTTCGCGATCGCGTTGCGATTGAAGGCTTCCTGGTAACGGTTCAGGTCGATACGCGCTTCGTTCAGCAGCGCTTCGTCGTGCGCTAGAGTTCCTTCGGCTTGCTTGAGGGCAGCTTCGTACGGGCGCGAGTCGATCTCGACCAGCAGATCGCCCTTCTGCACCATCTGCCCTTCCTTGTAGTTCACGTTCATGATCTGGCCGTCCACGCGGCTCGTGACCGTGACCGTGTACACAGGCGTGACCGTCCCCAGCGCATTGATATACACGCCGATCGGGCCCGTCCGTGCTGTCGCCGTTGTGATCGGCACCGAGAACGAGCGCGCGTTCGCCTTCGCTTTTGCGGCGGCCTGCGCGGCTTCGTGCTGGCGGTAGAAGTACCAAATCCCGCCAATCAGCAACACGATGATGACTAGCCAGATCCAGGCGTGGCCCGAGCTTTGCGTTTTCTGGGGCGGCGGCGCTGTCCGCTGAGAGGCACTGCTGGGGGTGCGATTTGTATCCGGTAGAGGCTCAGCCACGGAAAGTCCCTTTAATTTAATTTTCGCGACGTGCTGCGTATTACGACAGCTTTCCCTCGGGGCTGATTTGGGTGCCCCATGCTTTCAGTTTCGATGCGCCTGACTGTAAAGAAGTCCGAACGATTTCCCGCCCAGAGGAACCCTCAACGAGGGAACGTCTTCATTCTCATTATATTCCGACGAAGAGCAGGGCGGTTTGGTTTCACGAGAGTTTGGGCGGCGGGCCCTCGGATGGACCGTCTAGTACCCTTCTTTACAGCCCCTGCTAAATGTGGGAGAGTGCAGCGGCTACAGGCGATCGTTGTTTCCAAACGAATCAATCCAGGGGTGTTGCATGAGCGCGACTGCGAACCGGGCGCACGAGGCTTTGGCGTCACTTCCTCCCTTGAAGCTCTTCCTCGACAATGCCTGGGTCGACCCGCGCGGCGAGGAAGTGGTGGAAGTCCGAAACCCCGCCACCGGCGAACTCATCGCCAAGCTCCGCAGCGCTTCGCTCGACGATGTCAACCGCGCCGTCCTTTCCGCCCGCAAAGCGTGGCAACAGTGGCGGCTCACCGCGCCCTTCGAACGCGCAGCCGCCTGCCACCGCATTGCCGACCGGATCCTCGCCCGCAAGGAGCA
>JBEKJW010000055.1:0-36568 GCA_050011035.1 Candidatus Acidiferrales bacterium | reverse complement strand
GAGGATGACGACCATCGGCGAATTGAACGTGAACTGCTGCGTGTAAGGACGCGCGCCTTCCACGTGAAGCTCGGCGGTCGCGACGTCAGCGTTAAACGAAATAGCGGCGGAGGCTTTCTTCACTCCTTGCGTGGCCCAGTCGTAATGCTCGGGCGAACCGTCAGGACGTGCGGTCAGCGTGCCGGTAACTTTCGTGACGCCCTGAGGCGTGGTGATTTCGGAATTTCCGCGGGCGAGCCAACCGCCGCCGGATGAGCCGATCTCAAATTCTTCCTTACCCATCACCTGGCCGTTCACGAGTATTTTGAATTTGCCTTTGTCCGGCGCGAGGCCGCCGATTTTTTTGTCGGCGCCGAAGCCGGGTCGCGCGGACGCGCGCGTGGCGGAAAGATGCGTCAGGCCTGCGACGGCGGAAATCGAAAGGGCCGCGGCGAAAACGACGATGCGGCGTGATGCGCGAATTTTGGACCGCAATTGAAATCGGCGGCTTCGTAAAACGGAAGCCGCTCCGCATAGAGCTTACGAAAACTAGCTTCGTCGCGAAACAACGGGCGATCTTGAATGTGCGCAATCCGTCCTAGGAGGACTTCCACGGGACAGTGCAGCCAAATCAGCGTGATTCCCGGCTGCTTGAAGAGCGGTTGGTTCCGCGGCTGAACCACAGTGCCGCCGCCGAGCGAAACGACGCGCGGCTTTCGCTGCTGCGCGGCTTCGCCGAAGATGCGCACGAGCTGTTCGTGCTCGATCTGGCGAAATTCGGATTCGCCACGCTTGGAGAAAATCTCCGGGATGGACTGGTGTGCGGCATCCACGATGCGCTGGTCGAGATCGACGTGCAGCCAGCCCGCTTGACGCGCGAGTAAGCGCGCAACGGTGGATTTGCCGCTACCCATAAAGCCAGTAAGGCAGACGACGGCCTGGGGGCGAGAATCAGTCATGATTGTTAGCTGCGGAGTGTCGGTGGAGTCGAGCTTCAGTCACGCTTCAGAATGTTGATTGTACCATCGAACGAACTGAGCTCGACTTTGGCGCGACCTGCGTTGAAGGTGCCGAACAGGCTGTTGCCGAAGCGGCTGTAGAAATGCTGCGGGTGCGGCTTGGGAACCAGCGTGGCTTGATTGTTGACGGCGCCGCGAACGGAAGTGGCGCTCATGTCGAACGAATCACCGGGCGAGAATCGGACTTCGATGGTGCCGCTGTAATCCTTCAGGCGATAGGTTCCGTTCGGAAGAAACTGCGCGTCGAACAAGATATTGCCGGTGCTGGTTTGCGCGGAGACGCGGTAGCTGCGCATGTCGACGAGACGGAAATTGCCGCTGATCGAATTGACTTCGATCTGACCGGCGCAACGCAGGCACTGAAACGAGCCGCCGACGGTTTTCACGGTGAGGTAGCCGGCGGTGTCTTCGAGGTCGACGCCCGCGCCGATGGTTTCAACGTTCATGTCGCCGAGAACGCTCGCCACGTTCACGTTGCCGGAGTCGTTGTGAATCTGAAGCTCGGCGTCGCTGGGAACGTTGATCTGGTAGTCGGCGCGCATGTCGTCGGTGCTTACGTTTTCCGCGAGAGCGTGCGTGGAGATATCGACGCGATTGCCCATCTGCTCGGCATCGACGTCCACCTTGTCGCTGGCCGGAGTGGAGATGACCAGCACTTCGGCGCGGTCCCAGGCTTTCACGGTGATCATGCCGTTGGGATTGTGGATAGTGATGACGGGATGAGCGGCGACTTTGAAATGCTGTTCCTGGCGCTTCGGCGTTGCGGCCGTCACGGCGCTGCAGAGCAGCAAGCCGGGCACGATCAGGGTCGTCGTTTTCAAGTGCCAGGTGTTAGAGACAGAGCGAGTCGAGCTCATTGGCCGAGTTCTCCGCGTTCCGAGATTTCCGTGATTAGGTCCGCTTTTTGCTGATAGGCGTCGTACAGGAACTCCCGAGCCGTCTCATTGTCGGGTTCTTCGCTTACGCTTTTTTCACACATCGCAATTTGCTTGTCAACAATAGCGAGGCTTTGGTTCAGGTCCGCTACTGCTGAATTGGAAATTCGCGGTGACGAAATGTTGGCCACCGGCTCGAAATTCTGGGCCGTGAGGACCGCCGCACTGGGATGGGTGGAAACCACCCCGGCAGTAACCAGCGCGACCAAGCCCGCAAGATAGGCGCCAGCCAGAACGGGACGCGGGGCGACATGGAACAGGCGCGACCACCAACCTGTCCCGGACGGCTGGGCCACCAGGTCGGGCGCGGTCTTGATGATGCCTTCGGCTTCGAGCTGATTCCGAAGCGAGGTCCAGACGCGTTCTGGAGGCTCCACGACCGGAGCGCTCCAGCTGTGGGCTTCGACCTCAATCGCCTTGAGGTCGGCGATCAGCCCGCTGCACGACGTGCAATTGCGCAAATGCGCCTGTGCCGCGGGCGAGCGGTCGCCATCCATCCAGCGCTCGAGTTCTTCGTGAAAGTGCCTGCACGTCATGCTGGCCATGTGCTTCAAACCTCGCCCACGGCGTCTGCCGCGGCTCTGCGTTCTTTGCGGGCCTGATCCCGGAGTTCTTCCTGAAGCAACTCGCGAAGACGCATACGCGCCTTGTGGAGTTGCGACTTAGAATTTCCGATCGAACAATCCATGATTTCGGCGATCTCGTTGTGCTCGTAACCCTGAACGTCGTGGAGCACGAAAACTGATTTGTAACCCGGAGGCAGCTGGTCGACGGCGCGCTGCAAATTCACCCGGTCAATCGAACCGCTGAGCCTCAGATCCACCGTTCCGAAGTCTCTTCGCGGGCCGCCGGAATCCTCGTCCGGCTCGGTCATTTCATCCAGCGACGTCTCGGTTCCGGACTTCTTGCGCAACTTCATAAGCACGACGTTGACCGAAAGCCGGTGCAGCCATGTGGAAAATGCGGACTCCCCTCGAAAGGTGCCGATTTTCCGGAACAGTTGCAGGAAGGCCTCCTGGGTGAGATCTTCCGCTTCCGCCGTGTTGTTCAGCATCCGTAAACAGAGCGAATAAACGCGCCGGTTGTGCAATCGATACAGCCGCTCGAAAGCCGCTGCGTCGCCCTGCTGGGCGAGTCGGATCGCTTCCGCTTCCGACATTTCACCGGATACGTCTGTTCGTCTCGTGCGGGCCACGCTACCCGTTGGGACGCGTCCTTCACTGCGATGCGTCCGTTGCTTTGAGAGTTGCACTCGAAGGTGCTTTCCGCTCAAGGAGTGATGCAAAGCACACTAAACGTTTCGCTTCTGTTACACCCGAAAGCGGAACGCTTTTATGCGATTGCTCGATCTTTATGTGACTCGACGAGCGAATTTCATTTTCGTTGTTTTCGGCGTCGGAGTCCAGCCATGAGACAGCCTGAGCCGGTCGACGAAAATGCGGGACTTAGCTGCAAGGAAGATTCCTGCGGCTCGGAACGGCGTTCCAAAAAGTGGAGAAATCTATGTTAAGCGGTAGCGCGACGCGCCCGAAGGCGGGGTTTCGTTTTGATGCGAAGGGCGGCGGGCGTCTCTTCCATCTGGTTTTGAAAGGCGGCAAGTTCAACGGCCGGAAGCGCGCGCACGAACCCTTTTAATAAAACTTCGGACTCGCGAAAACAGGTGGTGAAGTCGTCATGCAGCGATTCCAGATTCTTCCATGTATCAACCGGGCGAGTGGAGACGCCGTCAGCGACGTCTTCGGCGGCAAGCACGAATTCCTCGGAAATGCGCTGGATAGTCTCCGAGAGGATGCGCACCTTTTGGAAGAAGCGCTGCCGCTCCACAAAGAATAGATTGTGAAGCAGGACGCTGCGGGTGGCGGCGCTGCGGCCGGTGTCACCGCGAAAGAATTCGGCGTTAAGCGGATTCACTGCAGGCAGATCATGCAGGTGGCGGCCGCGTTTGGTGGTGACGTCACAAGTATGGATCAGTACGGCTGCGAGGCGCGAAAGCAGTTCGGAGCAAACGGCGACCTGCTGTCGGGCGGAAACCAGCTTGCCGGCTACGCGCTGCGAGATCGCGTCATCGAGCGCGATGCTCAACATCGCGTAATGCGACTCCCAGTCACGTACGACGGCTTCAAAGAGTTTGCTTTTGTCGCGGGGAAGAGCGGCAATCCAGTCTTCGGCGACGGTGTGCTTGACCGCAGAAGTGTGCTGCGTCCGAGAGAACAACACAGGGAGCCCCCAGAGAGTCGAGGCGGATTGTAGCACCGAAATGGGAATGGGCCCGTTTTCTTGACGGTCGTTTGACGCCACCGTTATACTGCCGCGCGGCATCGGGAACGGCCCCCAACACGGCGTTTTTGCCGCCGGCAGCACATTTCGCGAAAACTCCGCGACTTAACCGTTTAAGGAAGGAAGTCCCATTGGAATTTGAACCGCTTGACCAGTTTGAGCAGCGCCGGAAGAACCTGGCGGAAATCCAGGCGTTGGGACACACAGGCTACGCTTTTAAGTTTGACATGTCCCACACGCCGAGGCAGGTAATCGAGAAATTCGGCGAGGGGACGTCCGAGCAGCTTGCGGCGGAACCGGTGAGCGTTCGCGTGGCGGGGCGCATTGTGGCGCTGCGGCCACACGGGAAAGCGGCGTTCGCGCACATCTCTGGTGACGGCGGCAAGGTCCAGATCTACGTGCGGCTCGATGTGATTGGCGAGAAGCCGTTCGAGCTTTTCCGGCTATTGGACCTGGGCGACATTATTGGAGTTGAAGGCGACCTGTTCCGGACGAAGACGAACGAGCTGACAGTGAAGGTGCACCAGCTCGAGATTCTGACCAAGTCGCTTCTGCCGCTGCCGGAGAAGTGGCACGGCCTGGCGGACGTGGAGCAGCGCTACCGGCGGCGCTATCTCGACCTGATCGTCACCGAGCGAACGCGCGAGATTTTCGTGAAGCGCGCGCTGATCATTCGTGAGATCCGGCACTTCTTTGACGCGCGGGGCTATTCCGAAGTCGAAACGCCGATGATGCACCCGATTCTGGGCGGCGCAACGGCGCGCCCGTTCGTGACGCACCACAACACGTTCGACATGGACTTGTATCTCCGGATCGCGCCGGAGCTGTACTTGAAGCGGCTCGTGGTCGGCGGGCTCGACCGCGTTTATGAGATCAACCGGAACTTCCGCAACGAAGGCATCGACGCGATCCACCAGCCCGAATTTACCATGCTGGAGTTTTACCAGGCCTATAGCGACTACCGCGAACTGATGGACATGACCGAGGAACTGTTCCGCGGCCTGGCGCAGAAGGTGACAGGCGGAACGACCTTCAAATACGGCGAGAACGAGATCGATTTTGGGAAGTTCGAGCGGCTCTCCATGCGAGGGGCGATCGTGAAGTACTGGCCAAGCGTGGCCGGCGCAGCGCCAACGGTGGCGGAATTCTCGGAGGTAGGCGGAACGCGAGCCGTCGCCGAACGCTTCAACAATTACGCGCGCGCGAAGCATCTGGACTTAATTGTCGGAGTTGAAAAGCTGTCCGACGGCGAGCTGACCGGTGAGCTGTTTGAGGCCGTAGCCGAAGCGCACTTGGTGCAGCCGACATTTATATATGACTTTCCGACGGCGATCTCGCCGCTCTCGAAGTCCAAGCCCGACGATCCGTCATTGACGGAGCGTTTCGAGCTCTACGTCGCAGGAATGGAGCTGGCCAACGGCTTCTCGGAGTTGAACGATCCGTTCGACCAGGAATCGCGGTTTCGCGCGCAGGTGGAGAAGGGCGGCAGCGAGGCGCCGAAGGAAGTCGACACCGATTATATTCGCGCGCTCGCGCACGGATTGCCGCCAACGGCGGGCGAGGGTGTCGGGATCGACCGCCTGGTGATGCTGCTCACCGATTCGCACGCGATTCGCGAGGTGGTGCTGTTTCCGCTGTTGCGCCGCGAAACTGATGGCGCGACCGAAGATGACGCGAGCGGAGAAACGAAGGGCGCGGAAGACGGCGCGAAGAAATGAGCTTCGAATGGCTGGTCGCTTGGCGATATCTGCGATCGCCGAATCGCCCGGCAGTGTTGCGGATCGTCACGCTGCTGGCGATGCTGGGGATCGCGGCCGGCGTCACTACGCTGGTGATCGCGCTCTCGATGAACACCGGTTTCCGGCAAGCGATCCGCGAGCGGCTCCTCAGCGTCACGGCGCACGTTAATCTCAAACCCACTGGGCCGAACGGCATTCGCGACTACCAGTCGCTGATGGCGAAGCTCAGTTCGACCCCGGGCGTGAAATCCATCGAGCCCGCCATCTACAACACCGTACTTCTTTCCGTCGGACGGCACGCGCGCGGCATCGTGCTGAAGGGCGTTGATCCGGATCTCGAGAAGAAATCGAGCGACGCGCTGAACCATCTCGATTCCGGTTCGGCAAATTTCGCCTTGGACGCCGACGGAATTCCCGCGCTGATGGTCGGACGAATTCTCGCGGAGGATATGGAGCTTTCCGCGGGCGACTACGTGACGCTCACGAGTCCACAGGGAAGCCTCACGCCGTTCGGAATGTTGCCGCGCTCGCGGCGGTTTCGCGTGGCCGGAATTTTCAATTCGGGATTTTACGACTACGACGCGAACTGGGGATTCGTCACGCTCGATTCGGCGCAGAACCTGGCGGGCGTGGGACAGGTGGTGAGCCTTCTTGAAATTCGCGCCAATCAATTGGACGAAGCGAACAAAGTCGCGGCGGACTTGCTGAAGCGCGCCGGCGAAGGCTACACGACATCAACCTGGATGGACGAGAACCAAGCCCTTTTCCGTGCGTTGAGCCTTGAAAAGTTAGTGACAGCGCTGTTCATCGGGTTGATCACCTTCGTCGCGGGGCTGAACATTTTGGTCGTACTCACCATGACGGTGACGGACCGCTCGCGCGACATTGCGGTGCTGATGTCGATGGGCGCGCGGCGAAAGCAAATCTCGAAAATCTTCATATTGCAGGGGCTGGTGGTCAGCGTCGTTGGCACGGTTGCCGGTCTGATCATCGGATACACGTTTGCGATCGTGGCCGACCGTCTGCGATTAATCCCGCTGAACCCCGAGGTGTACGCGATTCCGTACGTTCCATTCCACGCGAACGCGACGGACGCAATCTGGATCGCCATCGCGGCGACCATTATCAGCCTCGGTGCGACACTTCTGCCCGCACGATCCGCGTCGCGCATCCTTCCGGTCGAAATTTTGCGCTTCGAGTAGCAAAACGCGCCACGCGTTCGAGTGCTCGTCCGCACGCTCGTGAATCCCGTTTTGAACCATCGCTTTTCCGCGCGCCGCGCACGCATTTCCATACTCGACGTGTTAGAATTTGGTTAGGGCGAAGTACAAGCGAAGTCAGGGTGTGAACGGCCACCGGCCGCACGGCGAATCGAGGTAACGGTACTGGGATAAAAAGGGAAACGCTTTAGATTCGCGGGCGTGCGCTTCCAAAGCGGGAATGGTTAGGTGACTGTAAGATAAGGACATACTCGGCGGGCGATTCGGCATCTAAATTGAAAGGGTAGTGGCAACACGATGCAACCGCACCCCAACTCGGCCAGCGCGGTGATGGATGTTCCTGCGGAAGCCGGTCCTCCGCCGGCGGGCGAGTTTGTGCGCGGCGCGGGAGTAACCAAGACGTTCCGCTCCGGCGAGCAGCAGATCACTCCACTCGACGGAATCGACTTCACAATTATGCGCGGCGAGATGATTGCGATCGTCGGACCTTCGGGCGCCGGCAAGAGTACATTTCTGCACGCGTTGGCCGCGCTGGACACTCTCACGAGTGGTGCTTTATACTTCGAATCGAAAGCGCTCCAGTCGTTCAACGAAAACGAACTGGCTGAGTACCGGAACCGAAAAGTGGGCTTCGTCTGGCAGCGTCATTACCTGCTGCCGGACTTCACCGCCGCGGAAAATGTGGCGATGCCGTTGCTGGTACGGGGTGTAGCACTGGGACAAGCACTGCAAGCGGCAAGCGAGTGGCTCGGGGAAGTTGGGCTGGCCGGCCGCGCGGAGCAACGCGCAGGGAACTTGTCGGGCGGCGAGCAACAACGCGTCGCCATCGCTCGTGCGCTCGTGAACGAACCTTCCTTACTGCTCGCCGATGAACCGACAGGGGACCTCGACGAGCGCAGCGCTGAGAATGTTTTCTCTCTCATGCAGCGTCTGCATCAGTCGCATCATCTTACGTCTATCGTTGCAACTCATAACTTGAACCTCGCGCGGCGCTGCGACCGTGTTCTGACGTTGGAACACGGAAAGCTGACGCCGAGCGGGAACGTGCCCGCAGTTTCCGCAGCATCCCTCTCGCGGAACGCCGGCATCGGGGCTGAGACCCCGGGACAGCTTGGGTGAACCCGTGTTCGAACGCTATACAGAGAAAGCCAGGCGCGTAATCTTTTTTGCCCGATACGAGGCGAGCCAGTACGGAAGCCCCTACATCGAGACCGAGCACTTGCTGCTCGGACTGCTGCGCGAAGACAAGGCGCTGGCGAACAAGTTCTTGCGTTCGTCCGGATCGATCGAATCGATCCGCAAAGAAATCGAAGCGCGGATCACGGTGCGCGAGCGGATCTCGACGTCGGTGGAAGTGCCGCTCAGCCAGGAGTGCAAGCGCATTCTGAACTTCGCTTCGGAAGAAGCGGAGCGGCTCGGGCACAAGCACGTCGGAACGGAACATCTTTTGTTGGGTGTGCTGCGCGAAGAAAAGTCCTTCGGCGCGGAGATTTTGTTGGAGCGGGGATTACGGCTTTCATCCGTTCGCGAAGAACTCAGTCGCGGAGCGGGGGAGAAGGTGCCAGTGAACCGACCAAAAGAAGCTTCGCTGTTGGCTGAGTTCAGCCGCGATTTGACGCAAGCGGCGATGGAAGGACAACTCGATCCGCTGGTGGGACGGGACCGCGAGCTTGAGCGCGCGATTCAGATCCTATGCCGCCGGACCAAGAACAATCCGGTGCTGATCGGCGAGCCCGGCGTCGGCAAGACGGCCATCGTGGAAGGTCTCGCACAGCGCATCTCGGATGGCGACGTGCCGCCGTTCCTCGCCGACAAGAGAATTTTGTCGCTGGATTTGTCGTTGATCGTCGCGGGAACAAAGTACCGCGGGCAATTCGAAGAGCGCCTGAAGACGATCATGAAGGAATTGATGGATAGCCAGAACGCAATCGTCTTCATCGACGAGCTGCACACTCTGGTGGGAGCGGGATCGGCGGAAGGTTCGCTGGATGCTGCGAACATCCTGAAGCCGGCGCTGAGCCGCGGGGAAATTCAGTGCATCGGCGCAACCACGCCGGCGGAGTACAGAAAGTCTGTGGAGAAGGACCGCTCGCTCGAACGGCGCTTCCAGGCCGTGAAAGTTTCGGCGCCGAATGAAGAAGAAGCGATCCGCGTGCTGCACGGTGTACGCGACCGCTACGAAAAGTTCCACGCAGTGAGCTACACCGAAGACGCGGTGCAATACGCCGTCTATCTTTCGAACCGGTACATTCCAGACCGTTTTCTTCCGGACAAAGCGATCGACCTGCTCGACGAAGCCGGTTCGCGCGTGAAGTTGCGCCAGGCGATGCTGCCGGAAGAAGTTTCCGAAGTTCAGAAGCGCGTGAAGTTCATCACGCACCGGATGGAGACGGCGATCGCGAACCACGAGTTCGAGAAGGCGCGTTTCTACTCCGAAGAGGAGCGCAAGGAGAAGGAACACCTGCGCGCGCTTCGCGAAAAGTTGAAGATCGACGAGTCGTCCACCGGAAACGTGACGCGCGAAGATATCGAAGACGTAGTGGCGCGCTGGACCGGCATTCAGGTTTCGGCGATCAAGGAAGACGAGCAGCAGAAACTGCTGCGCATCGAAGACGAATTGCACCGCCGCATCATCAGCCAGGACCGCTCGATCACGGCGCTTGCTCGTGCGATTCGCCGCAGCCGCGCGGGACTGAAAGCGCCTGGACGTCCAGTGGGATGCTTCCTGTTCCTCGGACCGACGGGCGTGGGCAAGACGGAAGTCGCGCGGCGCCTGGCGGAATTTTTGTTCGGCAGCGAAAAATCGCTGATCCGCTTCGACATGTCCGAGTACATGGAGAAACATTCCGTGTCGAAGTTGATCGGCGCGCCTCCGGGATATGTTGGATATGAAGAAGGCGGACAATTGACGGAGCGCGTGCGCCGGACGCCTTACTCAGTAATTTTGCTGGATGAGATTGAAAAAGCCCATCCGGACGTGTACAACATTCTGCTGCAAGTTTTCGAGGATGGTCAGCTGACTGACGGCCTCGGGAACACAGTGGATTTCCGAAACACAATCATCATCCTGACCTCTAACCTCGGGGCGCGCCAGCTGCAGAAGCAGTCGGGCCTCGGCTTTGCGTCAAAGGAAATCGACGCGATGGCAAAGAGTCAGGACGAAATGGTGATGGGCGAAGTCAGGCGAGTCTTTAATCCGGAATTTTTGAATCGTCTGGACGAAGTGATTTTGTTCAATTCTCTGTCGGACGAAGATTTGTCGAGGATTATTGACTTGCTCGTAGGTCAGATGAACGAAACGCTGGTGCATCGTCAGGTGCAGGTCGCCTTGACGCCCGAAGCGCGCCAGTGGATTCTCGAGAAGACCTGCGGCGATCGAAATTATGGCGCGCGGCCGCTCCGGCGTGCGTTACAGAAGTACATCGAAGACCCGCTGTCGGAAGCTTTGATTCAGGGAGGATTGCAACGCCCCGCAACGTTGGAGGTTTACCTCGCAACGGAAGGGCTCGCGTTCCGACCCGTCGTCGAAGCAACCCCAGTGGCCCACTAGGAATCCTACGCGCAGCCGGACGGGGAGCGGTCCGGCGGGGGAGCACATACAATTGGGCTGGATGCTGCGGCCGTGACTACAGCCATGGCCGTAAGGGTGAAAATTTTTTTGTGTTCGGTCAAGTTTTTGGCCCTGGTGTGTCTGCTCGCGTGCTTTTTTGGTGACCCCGTTTTCGCGCAACAGCAACAATCCGCCGACCAGGGCGGCCCGCACTACACCATCACGCGCATTGAATTCATCGGGAATCGCCGCGTGCAGAAAGATACGCTGATGGCGCGAATTTTTTCGCGGCCCGGCGATCCTTACAGTGAAGAAGCGGTACGCCGCGATTTTCAGGCGTTGTGGAACACGCAATTTTTCGAAGACGTGCGCCTCGAAGTGGAAGACTCGTCCGACGATCCCAACGGGAAAATAGTCGTCTTCTACGTGCAGGAGCGGCCGGTCATTCGCCGCATTGAATACAAAGGCAACAAATCGATCACGGAGTCGGACATCCTCGATGCGTTCAAAGATAAGAAGGTCGGGCTCACCGTCGAAAGCCAATTCGATCCCACGAAAATCAAACGCGCCGAAGTCGTAATCAAAGCGCTGCTTGCCGAGCATGGCCGGCAGTTCGCCACCGTGAAGCCAACCTACGAACGCATCGCGGCCACGAACGCCGTGAAGCTCGTCTTTAATATCGATGAAGGGCCGAAGGTCAAGGTCGGCGACATCAAGTTCGTCGGGAACAAAGCGGTGTCCGACCGGAAGCTGGTCCGGTCGATGCACAACGACCGGCCCTACGCGATTCCTCTCTACCTCTTTGAAATTCCGGTTTTCGCAAAGACCTACGACAAATCGAAGCTCGACGAAGACCTGGGCGTCGGCGTCAGCGGCATTTATAAGGACCTCGGATACTTCAAAGCGAACGTCAGCGATCCGCAGGTGAAGATCGTCGACGACGTGCGGAGCGGAATTCCCGGTCCGTGGCCGGTGATCGGTTCGAAAAACGGCAAGCGCGCCGATATCACGATTACCATCGACGAAGGCGAGCAGTACCGGATGGGCAAGCTGAATTTCCGGACCGCCGATCCGGACCAGGGCTTGGTGTTCAAAGCGGACCGGCTGGCCCAACTTTTTCCTCTGAAGGAAGGCGATATTTTCTCGGCTACCAAAATCCGCAAGGCCCTGGACAACTATAAGAAGGCTTACGGCGAGTATGGTTATATCGACTTCGTCGCCACGCCCATCACCGAGATTCAGGAAAAAACCAAGACCGTCGACCTGACGATGGAATTCGATCAGCAGAAGCAATTCTTCGTCCGGCGCATCGAGTTCTCCGGAAACACGACAACGCGCGACAAAGTCATCCGCCGCGAAATCCTGCTCGACGAAGGACAGATCTTCAATAACCGGCTCTGGGAACTGAGTTTGCTGCGCCTGAACCAGCTGAACTACTTCGATACGATCAAGCCGGAAAACGCCGAGCTGAAACGGAACGTGAAGGCCGGAACGGTCGACATCAAGCTGAAGCTGAAGGAAAAGGGCAAGCAGTCGATCAGCTTTTCAGGCGGCGTGAGCGGCATCGCCGGTACGTTTATTGGCGGGTCCTACACGACGAACAACTTCCTCGGACTGGGCGAAACGCTTTCGCTCACCGCGCAAATCGGCAGCTTCCAGCGCAACGTTCAGTTCGGATTCACCGAGCCGTATCTTTTCGACCGGCCGATCTCCACCGGCTTCACCATCTTCACCAACAAATTCGATTACAACCAGGCGAAGCAGGAAGGTCTGCTGGTCGGCCAGGAAATCGCGATCAACCCGGCGCTGCAGGAAAACTACACTACGAACTCGAAGGGTTTTACGGCGTTCGCAAGCTACCCACTGCGCAAGCTGCGATTTACGCGCATTGGCCTGACCTACGGCTATTCGACCACGAACATTCAAACGTTCAGCACGTCGGCGCAGTTGCTGTTCGAGAGCGTGCAGTTCACCAGCTTGGCGGGTCCGTCACAGCTCAACGGCATCGAATCGAGCAAGATCACGCCTACCATTTCGTATAACACCGTCGATAATCCCCAGAATCCGACGAGGGGAAAAAGCTTCTACGTCGGTGCGAGCCTGGAAGGCGGGCCGCTACAGGGAAACGTCAATACGATCAGCTACTCGTTCAACAGCACGTACTTCCATCCGGTAAATAAGCGGCGCAACGTGGTCGGTATGCGCTTCCTGTCCGGATTGATCAGCGGGTACGGCGGCAAGGACATTCCGCCCTACAGCCGCTACTACCTGGGCGGCGAAAACGACGTCCGCGGCTACAACTTCTACACGATCTCGCCCTTCGTCGAAATTCCGTTTGCCACTACCACGACCGTCGAATACTTCGATCCACACCGGATCAACTCGCTCGGCAATCCGACGCAAGTCGCGCTTACTGTTCCGGTGTTGCAATATTTCCCGACGCGGCCCGGCGGCGATTTTCAGAATGTTTTGAACCTGGAATACCGCATTCCCATCGCGGGGCCCGTGACTCTAACGTTCTTCAACGACCTGGGTATCAACGGCATCCTGCGTACGTCGCAACTGGCGCTGAATCCGCAGGCGCTGCAGCAATTCCAGCAGCAGTATCCGAACCCGGATTTTCCGAACCTGCACGTCTCGAACAACCTCTCGATCGTAAAGGGCACAAACTTTTTGCCGACCACTTCGGCGGGCGCGGAAATCGATGTGGTACTGCCGATCGTCAACGCGCCCTTCCGGTTCTACTATGCGTACAACTATCACCGACTGAATCAGACGATCAGCGGGTTTCCGGGCGGTTATTATCTAAGCGAGGCGGTGAAGAATTCGCTGCCGCCGGGCGTGCTGCAGACGCAAATCGCTCCGGAATTGAATACGATCCTGGAAGAACAGCGGCAGCAAATTCCGGCGTCGTTGCTTGAACCCAAGCACACCTTCCGTTTCACGGTGGGCAAGACCTTCTAAGTCTATGGAAGCGCCGGTGGGCGGCGCCGTTCCACAGGCATTGAAAAATGAAGCAAAGCGCTGGCAGGCTCAGTCGAGCGGGCGCCGCGAAATTTGCAGAGAGGTAAGTGAAATGGGGAACAGGATTTTGGGAACACGCGCGGCGGCTGCCATGGCAGCGCTCGTTTTGTTTACGATTGCCGGATGCGGCTCGAACACGACACCGGTCGGCGTGACGGTGCTGCCTGTTCAGGCGACGGTGCAGTACAAAAATCAGCAGCAATTCTCGGTCAGCGTGACAGGTTCGTCGACGTCTACCGTCACGTGGCAAGTTTGCCTGCCGCCGAATACGGCCGGCACGCAGCCGATCGTGTGCAATCCGGTGGTGCCCAACATGGGGCAAACTCAGCTTGCCGCCGGATACGGAACCATCACTACCGGCCAGAATGGAGTGGGAGGAGGACTGTACACGGCGCCCGCCACCGCGCCCCCGACCAACGGATTCTTCGTCGTCGCCACCAGCACGCAGGATACGACTGCGTTTGGCACCGCGGTCGTGAACATCACATCGGGAATTAACGTGGCTGTGAATCCCGATACCGCCGCGCTGGCGACAAGTGAGCACTATCAATTTAACGCCTCTGTGCAGGGGACGACGAACACGGGCGTGTCCTGGGCAGTTTCGACCGGGAGCGGCGCGCCGGTTGTCGGCGGCAACTCCACAGTCGGATATATCTGCCCGAGCTCGGGAATCACCGTGCCGTGCACACCTGGAGAATATTTCGCGCCCGCTATATCGCCGGGTGCGGTGACGATCACGGCCATTTCCGCCGCCAACTCTTCCGCGACGGGTTCGGCGAGCGTGACGATCACGTCTGCTGCGACCCCCATCGTCACAGCGATTCAGCCCAACCTCGTGAGCGAAGGCTCGGTCTACCAGGACGTTTACGTTACGGGGACAGACCTGCTTTCGACTAGCACCGTAATGGTCGGCACGCCGCCCGTTGGGGTTCCCACGCTGTTCGTAAGCCCGACGCTCTTGCGCGCCACGATCCCAGCCGGGCCGTTGTCCGTCGCCGGAGCGTTGCCGATCTTCGTGCAGTCGCAAGAAGGGAACAACTCAAACGTTTTGCCCTCGAGCCAAGGCTTGGTTGTGAATCCCACGCGGCCGGCCATCGTGGCGGCGCTGCCGGATACGATCGTCCCAGTCCTGAGCAGCACCAACATTAATTTGAACGGAGGATTTTTCTCTCCGTCAAGCGCGGTTCAGGTCAACGGCCAGTCCGTGGGCGCTACGCTTACTAGCAGCCAGCAGCTCACAGTGCCGCTGGCGGCGAATTCGCTGCCAGTACCCGGGAGTTATCCCGTAATTGTGCGCAACACCGACGTAATTCCTCCTGCGCCGGCGGTTGCCGCCGTAAACATTGCCGTTGAGCCCGCGCAGAGCACGATTCCCACGGCGCCGACCGGCTCGTTCGCCGTCGGCTCGAAACCGCAGAGCATCGCGATTGATCCATCGCTCGGCGTAGCCGTAGTGGCGAATTCCGGCGATAACACGGTCAGCATCGTTAATCTCGCAACGAAGACCAACGTGCCAGGATCTCCGGTAGCGGTGGGGAACACGCCGACCGGCGTTGCCGTGGACGATCAATTGCCGCATCACATCGCCGTCGTGGTGAATAGCGTTGACAACTCCCTCTCATCGATTGACCTTACGACGCTCGCAGTCACCACGGTCGCTCTGCCGAATCCAAACGCGCCGCCTCTTGCGCAGCCGGTTCCTTACGCGGTGGGCATCAACCCGGCCACGCATCAGGCCATCGTCGCACTGCAGTCTTCGAACTTTGCCTGGATCGTGGATTTCTCGACCGGCGTACCGGGCGCAAATCCCGAACAGATCGGCGGCACGCTCACGCCGTTCAGCACGGGTTTGAGTCCAACCGTTGCTGTCGACGAAGGCCTGAACTGGGCGGTCGTGACGCCCGGCGGTCTCGGCGCTGTGAACGTGGTGGAACTCGGACGGCTCCCCGGAACCGGCGGCAATCCGGAGGACCTCGGGCGTCCCGCGTCGGTGGTTGCGACGCTGACGGCTTCAACGACGATTCAAGGCGTCGGAATCAATCAGCAGACTCACACTGCGCTGCTGGCTGATCCGCTTGGGCCTAGCTCAGCAATTAATCCGTCCCCTGCGCTTTCTGCATTCAGCTTGATGAACCAAACGATCTCGAACACCACATTCGTCCAGAACAATGTGCCGTTCGATCAGATTGGATTGACCGCGTCAGCGGTGAATTCGCTCGCCAATATAGGATTCGCGGTAAACGCGAGCGCGAACAACGGCTACGTAGTCGATCTGCAAAACAGCTCGATCTTGCAGACCATCGGCGGCTTCAATAATCCGGTCGCTCTCGCCATCGACACCGGCAACAACACAGCCTACGTGGTGAATCAGGGCAACAGCACCGTTTCCGCCGTTTCGCTCGGCAACTCATTCAACCCGCTGCAAGTGGTTGAGACCAATCCTTCGTTTGTGCTCGTCCAGCCGACGCCTACGTCGATCCCGCTCACGGTAACAGGCGTTGGATTTGCGGCGGGCTCGACGGTGTATCTCGATGACACGCCTGTAGCGACGACGTTCATCAATGCGCGGTCGCTTTCAGCGACCGTACCCGCGAGCCTCATCACCGGGCCGCGCCGATTCACGATCTACGTGAAGAACGCCTCCGCGATTTCGAATGTCAGCGCGCTCACGGTCATCCAACCCGTCAACGTCGGGACGAATCCGATCGGCGTTGCCGTGGATTCGTATCTCGATCAAGCGGTGGTGACGAACTCTGCGTCCAACTCGATTTCTGTAATCAATCTGCTCAACGGCACTCTGATCGTGCCGCAAGTTCCGAGCGCGTTTTCTACGGGCGCGACTCCGGTCGGCGTCGCGGTTCTGGAACGCAGCGGTCTCGCGGTTGTCACCAACAACGGAAGCAACGACGTGACGATTCTCGATGAAAAGGGCGTCAGCGGAACATTCCAGCCGCCGGCGGAGGTCGCGCTGTGCCCCTCGTGCACATTCCCAACAGGCGTTGCCGTGGATCCGGATCAGGCGCGCGCGCAGGTCGTCGAGACCTACTGCGCGAACTTGACCGGTTGCACCGGCACAACCAATATTGGAGGCCTCAGTTCGCTGGCGATCAGCCTGAGTTCGTCGTCTTCGGCCGTTACACCGGTCGATTTACTTCCGGTTGCGGATGCGGTCGATCCGGACTTGACGCTCGTGGGGTTGGCCATCGCCGGACAGATCAGCGAGTTTCAGATTGTTCCAGCAGGTCCTTATAACGATCCGCACGTCGTGAACAACTTGGAACTGCCGAGTGGCGTGTTCTGGGATCCGGTTAACCAGGACTTCCTTGTGGCCAACAGCACGGTCAACACCGTAGTGGCAATCGACCCGGTAACAGGCGTAGTGCAAGGCAGCATTGCGACGGGAATCAATCCGACGTCGGTGGACTACAACTACGACACGTCGTCGTTGATCACGTCCAACGCATCGACGAACACGATTTCGGTGCTCAACTACGTCTGCCCGCCGAGTCCAAACGGAGGCTCAATCTGCCCAACGACGGCAGTCCGGAGCGTGGTTGCGGTAGGCACTCCGCCGCCAAGCTCGTCGGTAGTCGTTGGTCCGAATTCGATCGCGATTGACCGGCGGTTGAACCTCGCGGTGCAGGTCGACCAGATCAACAACCGAGTATTGTTGGTACCGTTGCCGCAGTAAAGCTAGGTGGGAATGCCCCGCGGCAACCCGCGCGGTGAGCGGGGCATCCCACTTAGGACGCAGAATCGCCTCTGTTTCCCGGCCTGCCAGCTGCGAAACCAATTGATTCTTTCGTTTGCCCACGGCTATAATTTCGGGTTTGTGTTTAAGGCTTTTGACGGCAGATACAATCAAGGAGTGAGAATGAAGATCCGATTGGCAGTTCCGGCCCTCGCGGCGTTCCTGATGGTTCCCGCGGTGTGGGCTCAGGGCGGCGCGACCGCACCCACCAAAGTGGGTGTCATCGACGTTCAAGTCGCGATTACCAGCACCTCGGAAGGCAAGCAGGCGGCGGGGGAACTGCAGTCAAAGTTCGCACCGCGCCAGACGGAATTGGCGAATTTGCAGAAGCAGCTGGAGGACATCCAGACGCGCCTTCGCACCGGCCAAACCACGCTGAGTGACGACGAGAAGGCCCGCCTTTCGCGCGACGGCGAGAACATTCAGCGCTCCTACCAGCGGAAATCGCAGGACGCCCAGGATGATTTCCAGCAGGCGCAGCGTGACATCGTCGATAACATCGGCCGCAAGATGATCGATGTGCTCACCAAGTACTCGCATGACAACGGCTACGCGGTGATTTTGGACCGCTCGGGGCAGTCGACGCCGGTGATCTATGCCGCGAACTCAACCGACGTGACGCAGGACATCATTCGCCTTTACGACCAGACCTACCCGGCGAAGGCGTCGGCCTCGTCCGGCACACCCGGAGCGAGCGCAACTCGCCCGGCGGCCAAGCCTGCAACGCCGAAGCCGGCAACACCGCAGCAGTAGCTGGGGTTGCGATCGCCCCGGTTGGGGCGGCTCGCGAAGTTTTCGAGAAGCCTCCCGGGATGTTTCCGGGAGGTTTTTCTTTCTGGGAGCATTCCGGCGAGCTGAGCATCTAAAGTGGTGTGGGGCCGAAGCGAATGGCTCGTACTGGCGCCGGATCGCAGCGTGGTTGCGTTTTCCTGGCCGTGCACTTATACTGGGCTGCATCCAAAGAGGTCGCGTGGTGAAGTGGGCGCGAGCCCACTTTTTTGTTGGGCCCGAAGAAAAGCCCACTGGGCCGGGGTATCGACGGAGGTTGTCGCCGTGATTCCCGACTGGCGGCCCGCTCCGGTGGAAATAGATGGATCTGGAAAAGATTCGAGAGGCTGCTGAACGAGTCGCGCACTCGCTGGGCCTCGAAGTTTTCGACGTCGAATTCAAGATTGGCAAAGACCGGCTTCTCCGGGTTTTCATTGACCGTTTGCCCGGACCGGAGAACCCGCAGGATTTGGGTGTCAGTCATAAGGACTGCGAGAACGTCAGCGTCCAGTTGAGCGACATCCTGGACGTGGAAGAGCTGGTGCCCGGCCCGCATTACGTGCTCGAAGTGAGCTCGCCGGGTCTCGACCGGAAACTGCTCAAGCCCGCCGACTACCAGCGGTTTGCGGGACGGCTCGCAAAGATCTGGCTGAACGAGCCGGTTGGAAAGCAGCAGTATTTCGAAGGGCGACTCGCCGGATACTCCGACGGGATCGTCAAGTTCAGCGTGAAGGACAATGAAGTCACGGTTCCTTACACGGCGATCAAAAAGGCAAATCTGATCGTCGAGCTGTAACGCCACCGCACGCGAACGTGACGGTGAGAAAGCGAAGGGCGCCGCACCCAGCCGCAGCGGCCTGAGTTTGGGAGAAACGCGAATGGCGAGTCAGCTGTACCAGCAAATCGAGCTGATCAGCCGGGAAAAACACATCGAGCCGGAAATCATCGTCGCAGCGATTGAGGATGCGATGGTGGTGGCGGCGCGGAAGTATTACCGCACCGAGGAAGACCTGCGCTCGAAATTCAACCCGGCCACCGGACAGGTGGACGTGTACGCCGTTCACATCGTGGTGGACGAAGTCGCGGACCCGCTCCGCGAAATTTCGCTCTCGGACGCGCGCAAGCGCCAGCCCGAGATTGAAGTCGGCGGCGAGATCATGGACGCGAAGCCGACCGATGTGCTCGGCCGCATCGCCGCGCAAACGGCCAAGCAGGTGATCCTGCAGAAGGTGCGCGAGGCCGAGCGCGACACGATTTATAACGAATATCACACGCGCGTCGGTGAGCTAATCAATAGCGTGGTGAAGCGCATGGAAGGCCCGGACATTATCGTGGACATGGGCCGAACTGAAGCGCGTCTTCCGAAGCGCGAACAGTCGCGTCTGGAAGCGTACAACGTGGGCGATCGCCTGCGCGTGACCGTGCGCGCGGTGGAACGCGCCGCGAAGGGACCGCAGGTCGTGGTTTCGCGCGCCGATCCCGCCCTGGTACAGCGTTTGTTCGAAATGGAAGTCCCGGAAATCTACGACGGCACCGTGCAGATTCGCGCCGTCGCTCGTGAGGCGGGCGAACGCACCAAGATCGCCGTCGAGAGCCGCGACAAGGACGTCGATCCGGTCGGCGCCTGCGTCGGTATGAAGGGTATGCGCGTGCAGTCGATCATCCGCGAGTTGCGCGGCGAAAAGATCGACATCATTCCCTGGAATGAAGAGACGGTGGCGTTCGCGCAGAAAGCGCTGAGCCCCGCGAAAGTTACGCGAGTGCAGATCGTCGATCCTGAAGAGAAGCGGCTTGAAGTGATAGTCGAGGATACGCAGCTGTCGCTTGCGATCGGGAAGAAGGGACAGAACGTCCGTCTCGCCAGCAAGCTGATCGGCTGGAACATCGACATCAAGAGCGAGGAAGAGAAGCGGCGCGAGATCGAAGCGCAGATGGCCGCGCTTACTGCTCCGGGCACGGCGCTCACTGAACTTGCGGGCGTTGGTCCGAAGACAATCGAGAAGCTCGAAGCGGCAGGTATCACGTCCATCGAAAAGCTCGCGGACATGACGCCCGAGCAGCTGGTGGAAATTCCGGGCATCGGCGAAAAGATGGTCGAGAAGATTCACCAGTCTGTCGCCATCTACTTCGAAAATCTCGAAGCGTTAGCTACGCAGGGTGCGGCCGAAAGCGCCGCGGTGGACGAAGCGACAACGGAAGCTGAGCAGGAAGTGGAAGCCACGGAAGCAGCCGCTGAGCCGGTCGCCGAAGCGGCCGAGACACCGGCTGACGCCGCTGCTGAAGCCAGCGAAGTGGACCAAGCCACTGAAGAGGCGACCGAAGAAGTCCGTGAAGCCGAAATCGGCGAGACCGAAATTAACAAGACCGAGGAATAGCGGTAACGATCGGTCGAGATAAATACGAAGTCGAACACGAAGGCAAGCGCGTAGCCAAGAATGGTTCCGCGGCGAATATAAGAGGCGAATGGCAGATCCGAATCAGGTCCGAATCAGAGATCAAAGCAAAAGTTTTGATCGAGTACTTGCCGGAAGTCGGCGTCACCGAAAAGAAGACGCACTCGAGTTCCATCGACAACTCGCACGCCGAACTTGTGCGCAAGCATTTCCTTGGGCTCGCGAACGCGGAAGCTCAGGCGGAAGCGGATAAGGCTGCCAGGGCCGCGGCGGCGAAGAGGCCTGCCGCTCCCCATGCGCCACCGGTTGCGGCGAAGCCCGCAGCGCCCGCTGCTGCGCCTGCCGCGACAGCACCTCCCGTTGCAGCGCGACCCGGAGTGGCGCCCGCAGCGCCGACGGTGGCCGCTGGTGCGCCCGCGGTCCGTCCGGTTGCACCTGGTGTTCGTCCTCCCACTGGAACCGCGCCCGCTGCGCCCGGACAGCCCGCTGCACATGCACCTGGCACCGCGCCGGTTGCAGCGCGACCCGGAGTTGCACCAACTCAGCCTTCAGCAGCGCCCGGAGCTATCCGTCCCGGAGCGCCCGCGCCAACCGGTCCGCGTCCCGGAGTCCCTCTGCGTCCGCAAACGCCGGGGGCACCGGGTCAGCAAGCCGGCGCGCCCGGAGCACCTCGTCCCGTTGGCACCGCCCCTGGAGCGCCGCGCCCCGGCGGCGGACCGCCTCCGCAAGGCCAGCGATATCCGTCTCGTCCCGGTGCGCCTTCTGGGCCCGGTCAATTCCGTCCCGGTGCGCCGCAAGGTGCACGTCCGGGAGCGCCACAACAATTTCGTCCGGCAGCCGGAGCGCAAGGCCGACCCGGTGCTCCGGGTCAGGGCCGTCCTGGCGCGCCGCCGTCGCGTTTTCCGCAGCGTCCCGGTGGTCCGGGTGGACGCGACAACAAAGCTCCCGTTGGCACGCAGCGCCCAGGTGCCGGAGTTCCGAAAGCCGAGCCGGGCAAGCCACTCTATGCGCGCAAGCCTGCCGCACGAGGCCGTCCGCTCATGGAGAAGCGCTACGCCGAAGGCGAGCGCAAGCTGCATCCGGTTCGCCCGCGCGCTGGCACAGGTCCGGGTGGACGCGCGGTCGTTGAACAGGCTGCGCCGGTTCACCGCGAGCCACGGCTGATCACAGTTACAGAAGGCATCACCGTCCGCGAACTCGCGGAAAAGCTCGACGTCCGCGCGAAGGAATTGCTGAAGAATCTTCTCGATCGCGGCGTCTTCGCCAGCATCAACCAGGCGCTCGACGTGCCGACGGCGACGAGCCTTGCCGAAGCATTCAGCGGCATCGTGGAAGTCGTCAGCTTCGAAGCGCAGCTCGTTCAGGAAGAGAAGGAAAAGGTCAAGCAGGAGCGCACCGGCAACGAAGTGCCGCGCGCGCCCGTGGTCACTGTAATGGGCCACGTCGACCACGGTAAAACCAGCTTGCTCGACGCGATCCGCGAAGAAGACGTCGCAGCGGGCGAAGCGGGCGGCATCACGCAGCACATCGGTGCCTACGAAGCGCACGTCGATGGCAAGCGCGTGGTTTTCATCGACACGCCGGGCCACGAAGCGTTCACGCGCATGCGCGCACGCGGCGCGAAAGTCACAGACATCGTCGTGCTCGTCGTCGCGGCCGACGACGGCATCATGCCGCAGACCGAAGAAGCGATCTCGCACGCTCGCGCTGCGAACGTGCCGATCATCGTCGCCATCAACAAAGTCGATAAGCCCGAAGCGCAGCCGGAACGCGTGAAGCGCCAGCTGGCCGACAAGGGCCTGATGCCCGAAGAGTGGGGCGGCGATACGGTGATGGTGGAAGTTTCGGCGAAGGCCAAGAAGAACCTGCCGAAGCTGCTCGAAATGATTTTGCTGGTCGGCGATATGCGCGAGCTGAAGGCCGATCCGAATATTCCAGCGAGCGGTGCGGTGCTCGAATCGCGTGTCGACAAGGGCCGCGGTCCAGTAGCGACCATGCTCGTCCAGAACGGTACGCTGCACGTCGGCGATGTTTTCATCGTCGGCGCGGTGTACGGCAAAGTTCGCGCGATGTTTGACGATCGCGGCGGCGCCATCAAGGAAGCCGCACCGTCGACGCCGGTGGAAGTACTCGGTCTGCAGGGCGTGCCCGAAGCGGGCGAGCAATTCCAGGTGGCCGACGAAGCCAAGGCGCGCCACATCGTCGAATACCGCCAGAACAAGCAGCGCGACGCCGCTCTCGCGAAGTCCGCGAGCAGCCGCCTGACGCTCGATCAGCTGCACGAGCAGTTGAAGGCCGGCGACGTGAAGGATCTGCAGGTCGTCGTGAAGGCGGACGTGCAGGGCTCGGTGGAAGTGCTCAACGAAATGCTGCCGAAGCTTTCCAATGACCAGGTGAAGCTGAAGGTGCTGCACGCGAGTGTCGGCTCGGTGAACGAGTCGGACGTGCTGCTCGCCTCGGCGTCAAACGCGGTGATCGTCGCGTTCAACGTGAAGCCTGAGCGCAAAGCGCTGGAACTGGCGCAGCGCGAAGGCATCGAAATCCGGACGCATACGATCATCTACGAATTGATGGACGAGTTGCGTCTTTCGATGGCAGGCTTGCTCAGTCCGATCCTGAAGGAGCAGTACCTGGGTCGCGCGGAAGTTCGCAACACGTTCCGCGTGAAGGGCGCTGGCACGATTGCCGGCTGCTATGTGCTGGACGGCCTGATGAAGCGCAACGAGGAAGTTCGCGTGTTGCGCGGCGGCACGGCCATCCATTCCGGTAAGATCAGTTCGTTGAAGCGCTTCAAGGACGACGCGGGCGAAGTTCGCGCCGGATTCGAGTGCGGTATCGGCGTTTCGAACTTCAACGACGTTCAGGTCGGCGACATTCTCGAGTGCTTCAAGATCGAGAAGACCACCGCGGTCATGAACCCAGAGCAGGGTGCGAGGCCGCATCAGCGGCAGGAACGCGCGGCGCGCCAGGACTCGATGTAGCAGCACCACCGCGCGTGCGACTCTCGTTGCATCGGAGCCGCGCGCGGCGCGAGAATTTCTCGGGCAATATTGTACTGGTGGCTTAACGGCCAAGGCGCGCAGCACCGTTCGCTGCGCGGCGACGCAAATGCCAATCGGTCTCCTCACCCTGGAAATCCACATCCTCGATGCGCAGTCCCTTAAGGACAAGCGGCAGGTGTTGCGAAGCCTGAAAGACCGGCTGCGTGCGCACTACAATGTTTCGGTCGCTGAGCTGGACCATCAGGACGTGTGGCAGCGCTCGCGTGTCGGCGTAGTGACCATCGCGAGCGACGCGGCGTTTCTCGAGAAATCGCTCGCGGAAATTTCGGCAGAGTCCGAGCGCGTGCTCGGGCGCGATCTGGTTTCCCAGCAGATCGAATATTTTGAGGGCGAAAACGTATGACGACGCAAGGGCACCGCGTAGAGCGCGTCGCGGAAGAAATTCGAAACGAAGTGAGCCTCATGCTCGCGGGCGAGTTGAAGGACCCGCGGCTCACCGCCAACGTGACCGTCACCGAAGTGCGGCTCGGCACCGGGATGCGCACGATTCGCATTTTTGTGAGCGTCGACGGCACCGAGGAAGAGCGCAAGAAAACGCTCGAGGGCCTGGAAGCCGCGCGAGGCTTCGTGCGCCACGAGCTGGTCGACCGGCTGCACATGCGCCGCGCGCCGGACGTAATCTTCATGCTCGACCAGACCGAGGAAATCGAAAAGCGCATCAACGAACTGCTGCACAAACCCAGCTCGCCGGAGAAGCCATAGCCCGCTCCTGCTGCTAAGGCTGCGCAGCGGGAAGATCGGACTTCGCGAGTTGCGGATCGCCTGAATTTTCCGCGCACGCAACGCCGGCATGCGGACCACCGTTTCGAGCCGAAAAAAATGCCACGCGCACCCAAACAGCCGCCTGTCGACGGCATCCTGATCGTCAATAAGCCGAGCGGGCGAACCTCGCACGACGTCGTTGAGTACGTCCGCCAGCTCGCTGGCTTTCGCGGCATCGGACACTTTGGGACGCTTGATCCGCTTGCGACCGGTGTGCTCGTGCTCGCACTCGGAAAAGCTACTCGCCTCGCGCGTTTTTACAGCGGCCGCTGCAAGCGCTACACCTGCGCTGTGCGATTCGGATTTGAAACCGACACGTACGACTCCGACGGTGAACCGCTCGGCCCCGACACCGAACCCGCGATCGATCCTGACGCGCTCGCGAAAATGGCTGCCGAATTCGTGGGAAAAATTCATCAAGTTCCACCCGCTTATTCCGCGAAAAAAATCCGGGGCACTCCGGCGCACGAACTCGCGCGTAAGAACAAGCCCGTAAATCTCGAGCCGGTGGAAGTGGAAGTTTTCGAATTCCGGCTGAATTCCGTCGAAGGATCGACGGCGCGCTTCACCGTCGAGTGCGGCGCCGGCACTTACATCCGTTCACTCGCGTTTGATCTCGGCCGCAAGCAGGGCAGCGGCGCGCACCTTTCCGAAATCGAGCGCACCGCCGTCGGCGAGTTCACCATCGATCAGGCCATCGCCATCGAAGAACTCGAACGCGATGCCCGCGCGGGAAAATTCAGCGACCGCGTGATCCGCATCGAGAATCTCCTGCCCGATCTGCCGAAAGCTACGGTGCTGCCTGTGATCGAAAAACGTGTGAAGCACGGCGCGAAGTTCAACCTCTCGCTCGCGCAAATTCAGCCGGGCAGCAAGGCGCTGGGCGAAGGCATTCCCGCGCAGCTCGATTCCGGCGAATGGAAGCCGTCGCGCCTGCGTGTGTTCAACCAGCAGGGACACCTCATCGCTATCGCCGAGCCCGTGGTCCCGCGGACCTACCAGCCGGTCCTCGTCCTCGACACGACGCCTTAAATTCTCACCGCTGTGGTTTGCGAAGCCAGTAGCTAGTTACGAGCGGACTTGGGTTTCGTGCTGCGGCGCACCATCTGCTCGGCAATCACGAGCAATAGATCGCGATTGCGCGGCTTCATGTGTGCCAGAGCGTCTACCAACTGCCTGTACATGTTCCGTTCCCGCCGCGTTGTCCCCCACGCAGGCACGGATTCCTCGGCTCGTTTGCGGCGCGCTGCCGCTTCCTCGTTTTCGTGAAACAGCTGGTACAGCGGAATTTCTAGCGCCCTGGCGAATTTCTCCAGAGTTTCCACGCTGGGTACCGTGTGCCCGTGCTCCACGCGCGAGGTGTAACAGCGCACCAATCCCGTCCGCTTCTCGATATCACCCTGACTCAGATTTTTCGCTTCGCGAATTTCTTTCAGTCTGGTGCCAATTTGCATTGGGTACTCCAAAGGAGGGGCCATGCTTCCCGGTGCTGCCTTGCCCGCTTATGTAGCACTCATTCGGGTTGGCTGTCTACAAGCGGGACGCGTCGAAGGGGATGAGCCGCGCGAGCTTGATTCTAGGATCGGCGCCGCGGGAATTCGGCGTGGTTCGAGCGGCTGCGAATTACTGAGGTTCGGGCTGTGAAGTTTGGCCCGGAGGATTGGTTGCGGGCGGATTCGCCTGCGACGGATTCGGCGGCTGCGGCACCGCGCCCTGAATCGGCGGTTGCGCGGGCTGCGGAGGCGGCTGCTGCTGTTGTTGTTGCTGCTGATCCGGTTGCTGTTGCTGCTCGGGCTGCGGCTGTGGCTGTTGTTGCTGCTGTTGTTGTTGCTGGAGTTGCGATTGATCCGGCGCAGGTAAGTTCAATCCGCCACGCCGCTCCTGCTGCGTAAAGCCGAACGCGCCGGCGCCCTCCAGCGATCCGTGTCCAGCGTAGATCACATGATGATCCCTGCGCGGACTCAGCGCGACGAGTCGCGGCGTCACAAGCACGAGCAACTCTGTGTTCTGCACCTGGTCCGTCGTCTGGGCGGCGAGATCTAAGCCTCCGTGCGCAACTTCGCCCAGATAAGGTGTCCCATTCACGTTCATCATCGACGTCGGCGCGATGAATTGTGCCAGCTCCGCCGACTGGTTCATCTTCACGCGCACGGTCTGGTGCAGCTCTTCGTTGTTCACCACGGGAATGTTGTTGAAACTCGAGCCTGCCAGACTGCTGATCGTCATCTCGAACTGAATCGTCACCTCGTCGTTGTCGTGTATTCGCGGCGTCGCTTTCACCTTCACGCCGATGTCGATGTATTCGGCATTGGGAAATTGCGTGCCCGCCACGCCCGTCGTCGCGCCGATGAACGAAGACGAGTTGATGATCACGGAAACGGTATTCGAGCCGTTGTTCGTCACCGCAAGGTCCGGTATGCCATCGTCGTTGAAGTCGGCCGTGACGCAAGAATCGGGCGAAGTGCCCAGCTGTAGCTCGAAGAACGTACTGAACGCGCCGCCTCCCTCGCCCAGCAGCAGCGCGATGGAGTTGTCGCCTTGCGCCGTTACGGCTAGGTCGGGCCGTCCGTCCACGTTGTAATCGGCCACCGCGATCGAGGTCGGATTCGTGCCCGCCGGAAAATCCTGGCGCGGCACGGCCGCCGTGCCGAAGGTGCCATCGCCGTTGCCGAGGAAAATCGATACTGAGTTGCCCACTTCGTTCGTCGCGGTCGGCGCGCCGCTATCGGCCACCGCGAGATCGAGAATCCCGTCGCCGTTGAAATCGCCGGGCGCGACGAAGAGCGGTGTCACGCCTGTCGGGTACGTTACTCCGTTCTTAAACGTGCCGTCGCCGTTGCCGAGGAAAATCTCCATGTCGTTGTCGCCGGAGTTCGTCACCGCGAGATCGATCTTGCCGTCGCCATTGAAATCTTCCGCGACGATCGACGTTGGCGCGGTGCCCGCCGCAAAGGCCTTCTTGGCGACGAAGGTCCCGTCCCCGTTGTCGTGAAACACCTGAATCGTGTTATCGGTTTTATTGGCGACGATCAGATCGGGCGAGCCGATCGATTCGATGTCGCTCGCGACGACGCATACCGGGCCATTGCCCGTCGTGAGCGGCGTGCCCGTCGCGAATGTGCCGTCGCCATTGCCGAGCAGAATCGTGATCGAGTTGGAATTTTGGTTCGCGACGGCCATGTCGAGGTTGTTGTCGGGATTTGCCGCTGTCGACGCCGAGTTGAAGTTGCCGGTCGCGATCCACGCCGGCCCCATCCCGACGTTAGTCACTGTCGGATCCTGAAACGTGCCGTCTCCGTTGCCGAGATAAACCGAAACGGTGCCGTCCGTGTAATTCGCCACGGCCATATCCGTAAACCCGTCAGAAGTGAATTCACCGGTGGTGACGTAGTCCGGATTGTTTCCGGTATTGAGATTCGTCACGGGGAAATTCGTGCTCGAAGCCCCGGGAACATTCACGCCCGTGCTGCTCCCGAGGCTGGCCGAGTATTGCGCCAGCGACACCGGGTACCGCTCGCCAACAAAGAACGTGGCCGGCTTGCCATCTTCAGCGCGAAGCAGCATTCGGCGCCCGGCGTGAATCGCCGATAGCGTGTCTGAAAATGTCGCGCTCGCTCCGGGCAGCGTGGTAAGAAACGTGGTTTTGCCGCCGCCAAACGCAGCGAGCGGCGGAATCAGCACGCCCGCTCCGACCTGGCCGGAGGTTAGAAGCTGCGCGATTTGCGTGGAGGTTAAGCCCGCAAGGGAACTCGACTGTCCGAAAATTCCTTGGAGTATTCCGATCAGCCCCTCTATGCCCTCCGACTGGAATATCTGCGCGGTGTTTGAGGGAAGGGAATAAATCGCCGCCGTCTGCGGCGGCAATACGCCTTCCACCTGCTGCTTCGTGCGATCCATTTCGACCACAATCACTTCGAGCACCAGTTCCCCAAGCGGCTTCTCCAGATCCTCAATCAATCCCGTCGCCACGGCCATCGCTTGCGGGCTCGCGCGCAACGTCAACGTGTGACTGCTCGCGTCGATATCGGTGCGCGTCACTCCGGCGATGTCGCGAATCAGGCGCGAAATCTCGGTGATCTGGTCGTTCGTTTCCGAAGCGGGGAAGAGCACGGTGCGGACGAGTGAGACGTCGTAGTCCTTGCGCTTTTGCGTTGTGTCCGGAGCGACGAAGAAAAGATGCGTCGTGAGCGGGCGCCAGAATGTGCCGGTCGCTTCTCCCAGCACGCGCATCACGGTGGGGAAATCCACGTCTTCAAGATCGAGCCGCACCTGCCGTTCGCGCACATCGAGGTCGAACGCGACTTCCACTCCGAATCGCCGCGCGATTTCTTCGTACGCCCCTTGGGTCGTGCCGCGCAAATGAAACGTCTGCGTACCGGGCTGATGTTCGAGCAGGACTTGTCCAGTGAGCTTCGCTTCCGTGGCCACTTCCTTCGCGCGCGCGGGATCGAGAGCCGAAAGCTCGGTCAGGCGCTCGGCCACCACTTTGTTGGATGGATCAAGCGAGCGCGCCTCGCGCAACGAGCGCAACGCCGGCGTGATCTCGCCGGAAACGGCGGCCTTCTCCGCGGATTCAATTAGCCCCTGAACCAGGCGAGCGCGAGCCAGCTCGAGCCCCTGCAAATAGTCAAGATTGCTTGGATCCCAATGCACCGCATCGTTGTAAGCGTCAAAGGACGCGTGCCAGTCTTTGGCTTGCTCGGCCTTCGCGCCGGCTTTTGCAGCCTCCTTAGCGCGCTTCACGTCCTGCTTTCGGGGCGGGGGCGGCGCCGACTGCGCTTGCTGCGCGGCCGGAGGCACCGCGATCGGAGGTGGATTGCTTTGCGTCGGTTGCGACGTGCTCGCTGCTGCAGCGGCAGGAGCGGGCGCCGCAGCCTGTTGTGACTGTTGAGTTTGTTGCGCCTGTTGCGCGGCGCGAGCTGCAGCAGTCGTCGGCCCTATCGCCAACGCATAACAAATCGCCATCGCAAGCGTCGAGCGGACAATAGGATGTGACGTGGGAAGACGCGACGGCATCAGAGTATAAGATGGTATTCTATCGTGAAAGGTGAGCACGCTTCCCACTTGTCGTAGTGGCGAAGAAAGCGTGCCCTCAGGGCGCCCCTTAGTACCGATTCGAACCGCCCACCCAAGCCGTTAGACCCATGAATTTGCTTGAATTACAGGTAGCGCGGAGTTAAACTCGGATTTCGTGTTGTAAATGATTTACAACTGG
The DNA here is from genome assembly GCA_050011035.1 of Candidatus Acidiferrales bacterium. Taxonomy (GTDB): domain Bacteria; phylum Acidobacteriota; class Terriglobia; order Acidiferrales; family UBA7541; genus Palsa-295. The sequence continues at coordinate 6,874 of JBEKJW010000055.1, read as the reverse complement.
CAATAATGCTCTCAGCTCTCCTCATTGCACTTCGTGAAGGCGTCGAAGCCGCTCTGGTCGTCGGCATTGTCCTCGTCTATTTGAACCGTACCGGCCGCCGCGCACTGGCGCGCTACGTGTGGGCCGGTGTGGGCCTCGCGTCCGCGGCCAGTATTCTCGCCGCGATTCTATTGCAGCACTGGCGGATCAGCGAAGATGGATTTGAAGGCGTGCTGATGCTCGTCGCGGCGGCGCTAGTCGTCTCCATGATCATCTGGATGAACCGCGTTGCGCGCAACTTGAAGAAAGAAATCGAGCAGCGCGTGGAGCAACTCGCGCAGAAAACCACGCGCGCCAGCGGCTGGGCCATCGGCTTTTTCGTTTTCCTGATGGTCGTGCGCGAAGGCGCGGAACTGGTCCTGATTTTGCGCGCCGTGGAACTCTCCAGCGCGGGCGTCCAGGTTTGGATTGGCACGGCCCTCGGCATCGCCATCGCGGTCGCCGTCGGCCTCTTCTTCTTCCAGGGGACGCTGAAAATTCCTCTGCACAGATTTTTCAAGGCGACCAGCGCGATCCTGATGGTTGTCGCGTTCCAACTGGCGCTAACCGGCGTGCACGAGTTGAGCGAGGCGATGTGGATTCCGTCCAGCAAGACGGAGATGTCCACCATCGGCCCGATCGTTCGCAACGAAGTCTTCTTCTTCGTGATCATTCTCGGATTCGCCGCATTGGTGGTTCTGCGCGAATGGCTCAGCGCAAAAGATCCGGCGTCCGACAAAAATCTGAATCCCGCCGAGCGCCGCATGCGTGAACACGATTTCCGCCGCCAGCGCAGTTGGAGCTTCGCAGCCGCGGTGTTGTGCCTCGTCATCGTTTTCTCTTTCGCCGCTGAGTACGTCTACGGTCGCGTCGCCGCGGCGCCCGTTCCGGCTAAAGCGCTGGTCGCCGATACGAGTGGCACGGTGCGCGTCCCGCTGTCTGAGCTTACTGACGCAAGCCTTCACTACTACACCGCCGATTCGAACGGCACGGTGATCCGCTTCCTCGTGATTCACCAGGGCAACGGCAACTACGCCACGGCGCTCGACGCTTGCCAGATCTGCGGCACCGCCGGTTACCGCCAGGAAGGTCAGAACATCATTTGCCGCAATTGCGGCGCAGCGATTTACGCGCCTTCGATCGGCGAAGCGGGCGGCTGCAATCCGATTCTTGTGAAATCCCACGTGGAGGGTGGTGAAGTGGTGATCGACACCTCCGCTCTGGTCGATTCCGCTTCCCGCATTCACTCCTGATATGTTTGCCCGGCTGGTTGGCGAGTCGTTCATCCGCAATCCGCGGCGAAAGGTCCTTACCGCCGCTGCGCTCGTCGTCGGCATGGCCGTCGCCACCGCTACTCTTACCGTTGCGCTCGAAGTCGGCGACCGCCTCGCACGCGAATTTCGTTCGCTCGGCGCGAACCTCGTCGTCACTCCTGAATCGGACACGCTCCCGGTTGAAATCGGTGGCGTGGACTATCGCCCCGTCAACGAAGGCGCCTACCTAAACGAAAGCGATCTCGGCAAACTGAAGATGATTTTCTGGCGCCACAACATTCTCGGGTTCACGCCGTTTTTGGATGTGCCTGCGGTTGCAGGCATTGGGATTCTCGCAAGCGGAACTCCCGTCACTCTCGTCGGCACGTGGTACAAACACGCCGTCGCCGTGCCCGACGGTACGACGTTCGAGACAGGAGTGAGCGCCACGCATCCGTGGTGGAAAATCGACGGTGAGTGGTTTCACGATGATACGAACCAGTGCGTGGTGGGTGCGGCGCTCGCAGCCAAGTACCCGGGTGCCCTCAAGGTCGGACAGACGATATACGTGCGACGTGCAAACGTTGATGCTTCCATCGTGGATGGCGATCGACTAACAACTCTGCTCACTGTGACCGGCATCGTCACCACGGGCGACGCCGAAGACAATTCGATTCTCGTGCCGTTGCACATCGCGCAGGAACTCTCCGGCCATCCCGGCCAGTTCCGCGAGCTCTTCGTCAGCGCCCTCACCAAGCCCGCCGATGCTCTCGCCGACAAAGGCGAACGCGCGCAGACCGACAAAAAAATCCAGCTCTCGCCCGCCGAGTACGACCGCTGGTTCTGCTCGCCCTACATCTCCTCGATCAGCTACCAGATTCGCACCGTGCTCCCGGGCACGGACGTCCGCGCGATCCGCCGCGTGGCGGACACCGAAGGCCGCATCCTCTCACGCGTCAGCACGCTGCTCTGGATCGTCACGCTAGCCGCGCTGATTGCCGCGGCGCTAGGCGTCGCCGCTACGTCAGCCACCACGGTTCTCGAGCGCCGCGCCGAAATCGGCATAATGAAAGCTCTCGGCGCCAGCACCACGCTCGTGAACGGAATTTTTCTCGCCGAGCAGCTCCTTCTCGCTGTCACTGGCGGCGCGATCGGCTTCGCATTCGGCGCGTTGCTTGCGCGAGTGCTCGGCGAAAGCGTCTTCGGCACGCCCGCGTCGCCGCGGCTGATCCTCATTCCCGTGGTCATCGCGCTCGCGGCAATCGTGGCTATCGTCGGCAGCCTCGTTCCGCTCCGCCGCGCTTCACAGTTCGAACCGGCTCTCGTCTTGAGGGGCGAGTAATGTTCTGGCGCGTCGTATTCAAGCTCTTGCGCGGCAGCAGCGGTCGCCTCGCCGTCGCGGCGATCGCGCTTATTAGCGGAGCAGCCGTGATTTCCGCTCTCATGAATCTCGACTTCGACGTCGAGCGCAAACTCACGCAGGAATTCCGCTCGCTCGGCGCAAATGTGGTGGTATCTGCTTCGACCAGCGCCTCCGGCCCTCAAGACGCCGCCGCACCCTCGTTGATGGATGAATCGCAAGTCGCCGCTGCGCTTGCCAACACCACGCTAACTGCGAAAAACTCCGCCATCGTCGCCGCCGCGCCGTTCCTCTACATCGTCGCGCATTCCGGCGATACGCCCGTCGTAGTCGCAGGCACCTGGCTCGATCAACTCGCGAAGCTCGATCCCACGTGGAAGCTCGAAGGCAACTGGATCGCCCAACGCGGCGACGCGACGCACTGCCTGATCGGCCGCAACGTCGCGCGCAAACTGAATCTCGCCGTCGGCGGCACTCTCGCCCTGCAGGGAGCGCGTAGCACAACAAGCTGCACCGTAGCCGGCGTGATCGATTCCGGCTCCAACGAAGACAATCAAGTCTTCGCCGCGCTGCCCGCCGTGCAGCAGCTCGAAAATCTTCCCGGTCGCGTCAGCCTCGCGCAAATTTCCGTAAGCGGTGGCAGCAACTCCATCTCCACCTATGCAGCATCACTCGCGGCAGCCTTGCCCGAATATCAAGTCCGCCCAATCCGCCAGGTCGCCGACGCCGAAGGCTCGCTCCTCGCGCGCATCCGCCTACTCATCGTCGCAATGATCGTGCTGATCCTCATCCTCACCGCCTTCTGCGTCCTCGGCACTATGGCCGCTCTCGCAATGGAGCGCCGCGAAGACGTAGGCTTGATGAAAGCGCTGGGTGGCTCGATCGCCCGCGTTGTGGGAATATTTCTGGCCGAAGTTGGCGTGCTCGGCGCGTTGGGCGGAATCGTTGGCAGCCTGATCGGGTTCGCGCTTTCGTATTGGATGGGCAAGCGCGTATTTGACGCCGCGATCTCGCCGCGCTGGGAAGTATTTCCCATCACCGTCGCGCTGATGATCGTTGTCGCGCTCGCGGGCGCATTGCCGTTGCGTTTGCTCGGCGGTGTGAAGCCCGCCGTAATTTTTCGAGGAGAGTAGTTCGTGCCGCCACTGGTTCACATCGACGCGCTCAGCAAACACTCCGTCCGGCTCCGGCAAGACCACGCTGATCAACATTCTCGGCGGCCTCGACACGCCTACTTCCGGCCGCGCGATCGTCGACGGCACAGACGTCGCGCGTCTCGACGAAAGCGGCCTCACTCGCTTCCGCGCCGAAAAGGTCGGCTTCGTCTTCCAGCAATTTCATCTCGTTCCGTATCTCACGGCCGTGGAAAACGTGATGCTCGCGCAATACTTCCACAGCACCACGGATGAAAACGAAGCCCGCCAGGCGCTCGAACGTGTCGGCCTCGGCGATCGCGTCGAACACCTTCCCGCGCAGCTTTCCGGCGGCGAACAGCAACGTGTCGCCGTCGCCCGCGCACTGATCAATCATCCCAAGCTCATCCTAGCCGACGAGCCCACCGGCAACCTCGACGCCGCGAACGAAGCCACCGTCATCCAGCTCCTCCGTGAGCTGCACTCGCAAGGCCACACCATCCTGATGGTCACGCACGCACCGGAAATTGGCCGCCTCGCCGACCGCCGTATCGAACTCGCGCACGGCCGCCTCGCGCAAATCACCGAATATTCCACCGAGGATGAAATTCACTTCGATCACTTGCTCGAGCAGGTTTGGATCTTCGGCGAAGAGGGCATCGCGCCTTCGATCGAGCAAGTCCGCCAGCGCACTGCCGGTCAGGACGCAGCGCGCATCGTCGCGCGTCTCGAATCGCTCGGCCTTCTCACCGTGCGCGAAAGCGAACTCGCCCTCACGCAACGCGGCGGCGCCCGTGCGCGCGACACCGTCCGCCGCCGTCGCCTCGCCGAGCGTCTGCTCACCGACACATTTTCCGTGAACGAGAACGAAGCGGACTCCCACGCCTGCAAGTTCGAGCACATCATCAGCCCCGAACTCGATCAGAAAATCTGCACGTTTCTCGGCCATCCCACCACCTGCCCGCACGGCAATCCCATTCCCGCCGGCGAGTGCTGCCCGTCGCGTTAACGCACCACACACGGAGACTGAAGCCTCGCGCTGCGCCCAAGGTGGGGCCTAACCAACCATCGAGCGCGCCGCTCACGCACTTGCTAGAATAGAAGTGCATGCCCATTCCACTCGACCCACGAAAGCAACCAACCAGCATCAAAGTGCACATCTCCACCGGCGAAGGCGTCGAAATCGTCTGGTCGGACTCGCACGCGAGCAAGTATACCTTCCCGTACCTGCGCGACAATTGCCCCTGCGCGATGTGCAACGACGAGCGCGAAAAGAAATCGCAGCACGCAGCGCCCGCTGCCTCGCCGCTTCCGATGTACAAGCCGAGAGTGACCGCCAGCGGCGCCACACCCGTTGGCAACTACGCGATCCAGTTTCAGTTTTCGGACAGCCACGGCACCGGCATCTACAGCTTCGGGCATCTCCGCGAAATTTGTCCGTGCGAGGCGTGTGCGCGCGACTTCCGCTCCGAATCCGCCAAAGAATCGCACGCGTAAAGCACAGAGCCGCATAAACTTCTCTTTTTCATCACGCTGCAACGCCCTCCGCGCCTTTTTTTTCTAGTCGAATCCACGTATAGTTTCCCGATACACCGAGACATGGCATCCATTCCTACGGGCCCTTCTTCATCGCCCGGCGCTTCGCGCCCAATCGCAAAAGTCCTCGTGGCCACGACGGCCATGCTCGCCTTCATTTCTTTCTGGCGAGCGGCGGCCATCGTCCTCAACGACCTCGCCTCGTCCGCGTATTACGCCGGTGGCGAAGCCGAGCAGTTCATCGGCAAGACCGCGCCCTGGTTCATCCTCGGCATCATGCTGTTCTCCTACGCGGTGCGCGCCGTGTACGTGGAAAGCTGCAGCATGTTCGTGCGCGGCGGCGTTTACCGCGTTGTAAAGGAAGCTCTCGGCGGCACGCTGGCGAAATTTTCCGTGTCGGCGCTCATGTTCGACTACGTGCTCACCGGCCCGATCAGCGGCGTGTCGGCGGGGCAGTATCTGGTTGGCGTGATCAACGAGCTGTTCGCGTACGCCCACGTGAACATGCAGATGAATGTGAACGGTACGGCTGCGGGCGTCGCCATCATCATCACGATTTATTTCTGGTGGGAAAACATCAAGGGCGTCCCTGAATCGAGCGGCAAGGCGCTAGCCATCATGGAACTCACCACGATTATGGTGGTGATGCTGATTGCCTGGTGCTCGTACACACTGTGGGTCCGCGGCGGCTGGCATCTCCCGCCCTTCCCGAACGCAGGGAACATGAAGCTGGACCGCGGCTCGCTCGGCTGGCTCGATCCCTACGGCTGGGCGCACAAAATCACCCTCATCATTATTTTCGTCGGCCTCGGGCATTCCGTTCTGGCGATGAGCGGCGAAGAATCCCTCGCCCAGGTCTACCGCGAAATCGAGCACCCCAAGCTGAAGAACCTCAAGAAGGCCGGCCTGGTCATCTTCATTTACTCGCTGGTCTTTACCTCGCTGGTTTCTTTCTTCGCGGTGATGATCATTCCGGACAGCATCCGCGGCCAGTTTACCGAAAACCTGATCGGCGGCCTTTCGATGAACCTCGTCGGAAGTTTTCCGGTGAGGCTAGCGTTTCACGTGTTCGTGGTCGTGGTCGGTACGCTGATTCTGGCAGGCGCGGTAAACACGGCCATCGTCGGCTCGAACGGCGTGCTGAACCGCGTCTCGGAAGACGGCGTGCTCACCGACTGGTTCCGGCACCCGCATCCACGCTTCGGCACCACGCACCGCATCATCAACCTCGTCGTCGCGTTCCAGCTCGTCACGATCATCATCAGCCGGGGCGACGTCACGTTCCTCGGCAACCTGTATGCCTTCGGCGTGATTTGGAGTTTTTCGATGAAGGGTATCGCGGTGCTGGTGCTGCGCTATACGCACCCACAAGACCGCGAGTATCGCGTTCCGATGAATCCCGTGATCTTCGGCAAGGAAATTCCGATCGGGCTCGGACTCATCACCCTGGTCCTCGTTGCGATCGCGGTAATCAACCTCTTCACCAAGCCGTCGGCCACCGTCGCGGGCATTATCTTCACCATCGTGCTGTTCACCGTGTTCGAAATTTCCGAGTACCGCATGAAGGCGCACGC
>JBEKJW010000054.1:0-20530 GCA_050011035.1 Candidatus Acidiferrales bacterium | reverse complement strand
GTCATTTCAATCATCGTGGCGGTGATTGGGATCGCCGGAGCGCTGCTGGCGCTCGTTGTCGACAGGCGGCGCGAATTCGGACTGCTGCGTTTTCTGGGCGCCGCGAGCGCGCAGATTCGGAAACTAATTCTCGTCGAAGCGGGGTTGATCGGAGTGCTCGCCAGCGCGGTTGGCCTTGCGCTGGGCCTCGCGCTGTCTGTGATTCTGATTTACGTGATCAACAAGCAGTCGTTCGGCTGGACGATTCAGTTTCATTGGCCCGTGGCCGTGGTGGCGAGCTCGCTTGCGGGGATTTTGGCGGCGACAATTCTCGCCGGCCTGTATCCCGCGAGCATTGCTGTGCGGCTCAATCCCACTGAGGTTGTCCATGAGGAGTAAGCTCGCGCGGGCGGTAGCGTATTTGATAGCGTGCGTGTTCGCGCTTGCGCCCACACTCGCGCAGTTTCGATCAGCCGCACCGGGTTACCGCTATGAATTCCCGCGCGACTTTTTCAACCATCCTGATTTTCAAACGGAGTGGTGGTATTACACCGGCAATCTGACTGCGGCGGACGGGCACGCCTACGGATTCGAGCTCACTTTTTTTCGCGTCGGCGTGAATCGAGCTAACACTACGCCGTCCGACTGGGCGGTGAACGACATTTATATGGCGCACCTCGCGCTTAGCGACATCGGTGCACAGCGTTTCTATCATCGCGAACGATTGAACCGCGCCGGCGCTGGAATCGCGGGAATCAACGCTGGCGACGGCCGCATCTGGAACGGCAACTGGCAGGTGGTGACTCGCGACGGTGGGGACGCGCAGAAGCTCGATGCGGTGTCCGACGCATTTTCGCTGCATTTCGATCTAGCGTCGCAGAAGCCACCGGTGATTCACGGCATCGACGGCGTGAGCCAAAAGGCAGCGGGTGCGGGGCACGCTTCACATTACATTTCACTCACGAGACTTGCGGTAACGGGCACGATCGACGTCGGAGACGCTTCAGCAAAAGTGACCGGGCTCGCGTGGATGGACCACGAGTTTTTCACTGAGCAGCTCGGCGAAAATCAAATCGGCTGGGACTGGCTCAGCGTGCAGCTGGACGACAACACCGAACTGATGCTCTATCGGATCCGCCGAAGAGACGGCGCGCTCGATCCCTTTTCTTCGGGGACGTACATCGACGGAAGCGGCAAGCCGACGCACCTCGCGCTGGGCGATTTCGATTTTGTCGCAGCGAGCGACACGTGGACGAGCTCAGAAACGAAAGCGACGTATCCGATCCAGTGGAAGGTGGTTGTTCGCCCGCTCAAGTTAAGTTTCGACGTGACGACTCCGCTCAAATCGCAAGAGATCTTCAGCGGTTCGCCGATCATCCCGAGCTACTGGGAAGGCGCGGTGCGTGTCGCGGGCACTCGCGATGGCGCTCCTGTAAAGGGTGCCGGATACCTTGAGCTGACCGGATACGACAAACCCTTCCGCCCACGCGTTGATTGACCGACGCGGCCTCGGATCGGCGATCCTGCCGAGACCGCAAGAAGACGGATTTCTGCCGTCTCGCCACGACCTGTGCAAAAATTGACGCCGCCATGAGACGGACTCGACTGGAAGACCTCTCCACGCCGCTTTGGCGCTTCGCGCTTCTGTTGTTGCTCGCCACGTTCGCGTCGGCACCTGCGACTGCGGCGCGGGCGCAAAATCCGCTGCTGCCGTCGACGCCCGCCGCAAAGCCCGCAGACACGCCCCCGCCTGACCCGCTCGGCCGCACGAGTCCGCGCGGGACTGTGATCGGATTCCTGCAGGCCGCGCAGTCGTCGCACTGGCAGTCCGCCGCACAATATTTTCAGCAAGCGCGCTCGCGCCATCCCGCAAACGAGGAAGAACTCGTCACCGAGCTGAAGGCGCTGATGGATCGCGCCTATGTGGGGAACATCAACCGCATCACCGATCTTCCCGAGGGCACGCCGCAAGAGGGATTGCCGCCGGAGCAAGAGCGCATTGGCAAGCTCGTCGTGAACGGCGACGAAGCGGACCTGATTCTCGTTCGCGTGAACGACCCCACGTACGGACAGGTTTGGCTCTTCTCGACGGAGTCGCTCGCAAAAGTTCCGGATCTCTACGATCAGATCGCGATGGAGCGCGTCGAGACGAAGCTGCCGCAAATGCTGGTGAAGAATGTAGTGCTGGGCCTTCCACTGTGGCAGTGGCTTGCGATCCTGCTGCTGATTCCACTCGCGATGCTCGGCTCGTGGATCGTGCTGCAGATTGCGCGCGGGATCCGAGCTTTGGTCGCCGCCATCCGGAAACGCAAGATCGATTACCAATTCCAGGGTGAAGTTTCCGGCCCGTTGTGGATGATCATCGCAACGTCGCTACACATGTTCGCGGTGCGGATGCTGGGCCTGCCACTGCTGACGCGCCATTACTACGGCCAGATTGCGGTGATGTTTTTGTTGGTCGGCGTCACGTGGCTTCTCACGCGGATCGTGGGGTGGCTTGCAAAGCGGCTACGCACGCGCGCTGTAACGGCCGGGCAGATGGGATTCGGCTCGCTCGTGTTGCTCGGCCAGCGGATTTTGAAGGCGCTCGTCGTCATGGCCGGCGTGATGGCAATTCTGAGCAATTTCGGCTTCAACATGACGACGGCGCTCGCCGGCCTGGGCATTGGCGGCATCGCCATCGCGTTCGCGGCGCAGAAAACGCTCGAGAACCTTTTCGGTGGAGTTTCAGTGCTGGCGGATGAGGCGATCCACGTGGGCGACGTGTGCCGCTTCGGCAACACCATCGGCACGGTAGAAGACATCGGACTGCGTTCGACACGCGTTCGTACCCAGGAACGTATCGATCTTTCGATTCCGAACGGCGCGCTCGCGACCATGAATCTCGAAAATCTGGCGAGGCGCGACAAATTCCTTTTGAATCAGACGCTCGGCTTGCGCAGCGAGACGCGGCGCGACCAGCTGCTCTACGTGCTCGCGGAAATCCGCAAGCTACTGTATTCGCATCCGCGCATCGAGGCGGAAACCGCGCGCATCCGTTTCGTCGGCTTTGGACAGAGCTCGCTGGACATGGAATTGTTCTGTTACGTAAAAACGACCGACGGCGTTGAGTTCAATGCCATCCGGGAAGACGTGCTGCTGCGCATCATGCAAATCGTCGACGAGTCGGGGACGAGTTTCTCGTCGCCTTCACGGAACGTATTTATTGCACGCGATCCGGGGCTCGACGCGAAAAAGTCGGAGCAAGCGGAGCGCGCCGTGACGGATTGGCGCGAAGAACATGAGTTGCCCTTTCCCGACTTCCCGCCTGCTGAAATCTCGAAGATGCGCGGCTCGATTCCCTACCCGCCGGCCGACTCCGCGCTTGCGGACGACGAAGTGAAACAAAGCGCCGCAAAGCCGAAGTTCCGGCCCGAATAATTCGCGCCGAAGCGTCGCAGCCCTCAGGCCTCGGGCCGCTTCACCAGGAAAACGCTGTCGACCAGGACGGCAACATCCGCCGCCGCATCGTCCATGTCGAAAGTAAACCGCTCCAGATCCATCGTGCGAATTTTCGCGTCAGATGCGCTGAGGATTGTCCAAGCCGAACTACCCATAAAATCGATGCGTCGCGATTCGTAGTAGCCGTATCCCAGTTCGCGCATGCGGCACAGCAGATCGCACAAGTGAACAACGGCCACGAGCGGCGCCGATTGGGCGCTCATGTCCAAATCGTGATGGCATGCGATCACTTCACGCATCTCGTCGGGCAGACGCCACGCCTCGGCAAGAACGCGTCCGGTTTCGCAATGCGAGAAACCCATCGTTGCGCGCTCGGCTTCGTGCAAGGGGAGATGTTCCTCTTTGCCGCGCTCGAGCGCTTCGGCCGATTCTTTCGGGAAGACCATGCAGTTCACGATGATTCCCAAGTCATGGAGCAGGCCGGCAAGGTAAGCCTTTTCAGGGCTGAGCGCGCCGGAAATCTCGCAGAATTTCTTACACACCAGAGCGCAACCGAGCGAGTGCCGCCAGAAAGCTCCAGGGTCGATGACGAATTTTTCCGCAGGCAGAATTTGGCCCAGAGAGAACGTGAGGACAACGTCTTTCAGCCGCGTGATGCCCATGCTCATCACCGCGCTACGGATCGTTTCCGGAGCACGAGACAAGCCGAACAGCGGCGACCCGGCGATGCGAATGCACTGCGCGGCGATGGTTTTATCGTAGGAGACGAGGCGCACCACTTCGTCGATGGGTACCTGATCCGCCGGCTTCTGCAGCAGTTCGAGAAGCGGCATGAGAATCAACGGCATCGCAGGAATGGCTTTGACGTTTGAGATTTTCTGGCGCGCTGCGTCGGGCAGTTCGTGCTTACCCAGGCCAGCGGCTACCGATGGCGGTTGTACGGTGGAATGGCTCATGTCTTCGGGGCTCCTGGCGGCGCTTTCCAGTAACCAAAGGTTCCGGGAAAGTGAACCAGCCGGAATTGGTCGTTCAGTTGGTACAGCGATTCGGAAATTCCCAGGAAGAGATACCCGCCTGGAGTGATGTTGTTGTAAAAGTGCTGAATCACGCGAGTTTTCGACGCGCTGTCGAAGTAAATCAGCACGTTGCAGCAATAAATCAAATCCATGCCCTTCATGAAGACCAGCTTCGCGTCTTCGCGCAGATTCAAGCGCTTGCACTGGATGAGCTGCTTGACTTCCTCGCGCGCTTCGAAACGCTTGCCGTCAGCGGCCGGCTTGAAGTATTTCCTTTTATAAAGATCACTGACGAATCGCATCGCGTAGTCGCCATAAACGCCCGCGGTAGCCGTCTCAACCGAGCGGTCGTTCAAGTCCGTGGCGACAATTTCGACACTCCAACCCTTCAAAAGCTTCTCGCGCTCTTCGAGACAACAAATCGCGAGGGTGTGTGGTTCTTCGCCCGTCGAACAGCCCGCACTCCAGATCCGAAGCCGCTTGGTGAGCTGCTTAATGGGGTCTTTCGCAATTTCTGGAAGGATGATCGTGCGCAACGCGGTGATCTGCGGCATGCTGCGAAAAAGGAAGGTTTCACCGATGGTGACTTCGTTCAGCAGAGCGCGTAGCTCGGACTCGCGATTCACTTTCGTCGTCAGGACGTCCAGATATTCGCGCGGGCTGCCGCACTTAAGCGCAGCCATTCGCTTGCCGCAGGCGTCCGCCAGCAAGTGCAATTTGGAATCTGCTTGGTAAATGCCGGAGACCTGGTAAACGACATTCCGAATTTGACCAAATGTCAGGTCCGTCGGCTGGCCCTTCGCATCGACCGCGAACTGCGGACTTTCGGCTGTGGCTTGTAGCGTCATGGCTTCAGATCATCCTCGCCGCCGGCCTGCGGTCTATTCCGCCGCCTTCTCCGCGGCTTGCGAGCACCCTGCGCGTAATCTCGACCTGTAGCTGATCGAGAGGATAGACAGCATCGGCGTATCCTTCGTTGAAAGTGAAACCCGGCATCCCCCACACGACGGAGGTCCTCTCGTCCTGCACAATCACTTCTCCACCGCCCTTTTGAATTCTCTCCGCTCCGCGCACGCCATCCGAACCCATTCCGGTCATCACCACAGCGAGGACGTTTGCGGCGCAGGTTTCAGCTACCGAGCGAAACAGGACGTCGACTGCGGGCCGGCAGGAATTCACTTGCGGATCCCGATTCAAGTGCAAGCACAGAGCTCCGGCCTGCCCGCGCTTTACAGTCATGTGGTAATCGCCAGGTGCGATCCAGGCCACACCGGGCTCGAGCGTGGCGTCTTGTAAGCCTTCTCGCACAGCGATCAGGCTTCGTGAAGCAAGCCGCTCAGCCAGCATGCGAGTAAATATCGGCGGCATGTGCTGAACGATGACGACAGGGACAGGAAAATCTTTGGGGAATTCCGGCACGACGACGCCGAGAGCGTTGGGACCTCCCGTGGATGTCCCAATCGCGACTATTTCAATCTTTCGTTTGCCCGAACGCGTCCCGGTGCCGCGCGTCGCTTTCGGCATTTCCAAGAGTTGCGTTCCTGTGGAGCGCGGAGTGGCGGAACGCGCCGGTTGGGCACTTTGGCCTCGCGCGCGGCATAGTGCTTTGATTTTTGGATTCAGCTCGGCTCGGATCCGATGCCGCGCTTCATCCTGACTCATGGTGTTACTGGGCTTAGTGACGTAGTCCGACGCTCCAAGCGAAAGCGCCTCGATGGTTGCGCCAGCGCCGCGCTCGGTCAGCGTGCTGAACATGATCACCGGCAGCTTTGGATGGCGTTTGCGAATTTCCGCGAGCGCCTCGAGGCCGTTCATCACCGGCATCTCGACATCGAGTGTGACGAGGTCCGGCGACAGTTGGTCGATTCTCGCGAGTGCGATCTTGCCGTCCCCGGCGACTCCCGCAACTGTGAACTCAGGATCCCCTGCGAGAATTTGCGACACCATCTGGCGGATGACGACCGAATCGTCGACGACAAGAATACGAATAGCAGCCATATCCGGTACCTGACTCCGGGACGAATTTCACAGCACGTACGACGCACCGGCGTAAACGCATCAATATTGAAAGCGCGAGACGAGCTTTCGCAGATCAATGGCCATCGTAGAAAGTTGCGAGGCCGCACGCTGCGTGTCGGCCGCTCCGCGTGTGGTGCTCTGCGCCGCTTCGGCAACGCCGGAAATATTCTGGTTAATTTCGCTGCCGCCGCGGGCGGCTTCCACCACATTGCGCTCCATTTCGTTGGTGGTGGCGCTTTGTTCTTCGACGGCCGTGGCGATCGTGCTGGAAATGTCGTTGATCTGGTTGATGATCGTGCTGATCGTGCCAATGGCCTCCACAGCGCCCCTGGTGTCTCCCTGAATGGCCTCGATTTTCCGGCTGATGTCTTCGGTGGCTTTGGCGGTTTCTTTGGCCAGCTCCTTCACTTCGTTGGCTACCACGGCAAAACCTTTTCCTGCTTCTCCGGCACGTGCGGCTTCGATGGTGGCGTTGAGAGCGAGCAGGTTGGTCTGCTGAGCAATGGAAGTAATGACTTTTATGACCTGTCCGACCTCCGCGCTGGATTCACCGAGCTTCGCAATCGTCTCGTTGGTGCTGTTCGCGACCTTCACCGCCGCGATGGCGACCTTGGCGGATTCGTTCGAATTTTTGGCGATCTCCTTGATGCTGACGCCCATCTGCTCGGTACCTGTGGCAAGCGTTTGAAGATTTTTGTTCACGTTGTCGGAGCCGACGGATACCACGTTCGCCTGTGCCGAAGTTTCCTCTGCGTTTGCGCTCATCTGTTGACTCACACCGGTCAACTCGTCGGCGGCCGTAGCAAGCGCCTGCGCATTTTGGGCAATATTTGAGATGCTGGCGCGAAGGTCGGTGAGGAAAAGCGTGAGGCCCTCGCCCATTTGGCCAATGGCATCTTTTCCATGCACGCCGACATCGACGGTGAGGTCGCCTTTCGAGGCGGCGGTGATCGCGGTGAGCATGCGATCGACTTTCGAGCGCAGACCCTCCTGGGCGGTGCGCTCGCGCTCGGCTGCGGTGATGCGCTCGAAAGCCGAGCTCACCAGCCGGCCGACGTTGCGCAGAGCATCGAGGCGTTCCTGGGACGGCGAAAGCGTCTCCAGGGAGAAGAAATCCATCGTTCCGGATAGTTGACCATCGACGATGATTGGAAACGCAATGCCCGACTTCACTCCGGCCCGCTTGGCAACCGGTGCGCGGCAACAATCTTTCAAATCGGCTATGTCCGCGACAAACAGCAAGTCGCGCGTCTTCCACGCACGTCCGCTCAGCCCTTCCCCCTCCCGGAACCGTGCGTCCATCGTGACTCGCCGGAATTCTTCGTTCACCGAGCCCGATTCCACCGCGAACTTCAGGGCATTTTCCTTCTCGTCGCGGATCCAATAGGAGCCGTAGGCCCACCCGAACGCGTCTTTCACCGAATCCAGGGTCGCCCTTGCAGCATCAGCGGTTGTCGATGCCGCACTCACGGACTCCAGTACGCGATTCACGGCGGATGTGTTCGCGGCGGACTCAGCCCTGTTTTCCGTCGTGGCGATTCTTTCAAACGAGTCGGACACGATGCGCCCTACGTTGCGCAGGGCATCCAGCCGGTCCGGCGAGGGCTCGAGCGTTTCCAGCGAGAAAAAGTCCATCGTTCCGGCGACTTCCCCCTTCATGATGATGGGAAACGCGATACCCGATTTCACTCCGGCCCGTTGAGCCACCGGCGCGCGGGAGCAATCATCCAATTGGCCCAAGTCCTTCACAAAAAACAGGTCGCGATTCTTCCACGCACGGCCGCTGAGACCTTCGCCTTCGCGAAAGCGCGACTCCAGAGTCACGCGGTGGAACTCATCGTTTACGCTGCCTGACTCGACAGCGAAGGCGAGTTGGTTTCCGCTCGCGTCGCGCGTCCAATACGATCCGTACGTCCAGCCGAAGGCATCTTTGACCGTGTCCAGGGCAGCTTTGGCGGCTGCCTTGATGCTTGCGGTCATTTCCACGGTATTCACCACCTCGACGACGGCTTTGGTGTTTGCGTTGGCCTGTTCGGCGACGCGCAGCATCCGGTCACTGGTCAACGCGAGAATTAGTCCCACGCCGATGGTGAGCGCTAAAGTTCCAAGAACTATCATTCGTGTGCGGTTATAGACCTGTGAGCTTTCCTTACTTTCCACGGCCGCGCTGCGCGTCTCCAAATCCACCGCCGACTGGATATCAGTCATCAACCGATCGAAATCTCCGTTCGCCGTTCCGGTTTCTTCCGCTTGCGCTTCGAGGCTCAGGTTTTGTTCTACTAAGCCTTCAACCGCGGCGGTTTCCTCCTTGCATTTCGATAGGTCGGCCCGGATGGCCGCATAGAGATTTTTTTCTTCATCTGAACTCAACAGAGCCGGCAACGCGTCGAGCGATTTATCCGTTTCAGCCAGCCCATCGGCCATTTTGTCTTTTCTCAGTCGCCGCTCATCCGGGTCCGCGGTAAAGCTGTAATCAATCTCCGCGACGCGGTATTTGAACAAGCCGGGCCGCAACTCGGACAAGGCTTTAGCGAGCGGAAACCGGCGCTCAGCAACCTCGGCGCTTGACGCCCGGACAACACCGAGCCCGTGAAGCGCGAAAATACCAAGGATCGCCGTCAGAGCCAGTACGGTAAGAAATCCGCACAGCTGCTTTGTTCGAACATTCCATTTCGAGTACCAATTCATGTCGTCACCCTCCGGCTGAACCGGCCGTAATAGCGACCCTGCCCCGGCTAGGAACTTCCAATTCCGGCCGCCGCGGCATTAAAACTCGACAGATCCACGACCTTCTCCACGTCCAAAAGAATCAGCAGCCGGTCGGGCAGCTTGTACAGCCCGGTTACAGCGTGGCGATCGATTTCCGGCAAAGTCTCCGGTGGCGTCTCGAACGCTTCGTCGCTGACTTCGACTACGTCGCCGATCTGATCAACAAGCAAACTCACGGCCATATCTTCGGTTCGAACAATCACGTTCACGGGCAATTCTCCTGGCGCGCGGTCGGCCATTCCGAATCTCCGCCGTAAATCGATCGCCGTCACGATCTGACCCCGAAGATTGATAAGCCCGCTGACGACAGCGGGAGCTAAGGGCACTCGGGCCGTCATTTGGTGCCGGATCACTTCCCGCACTTCTTCAACAGGCACGCCAAATGCGCGTCCTTCTAGAAAAAACGTACACAGCTGCCGGACGTTCGCTGCCACTCCGTTCTCGCTCATGCTGCGGGCCGGAGCGTGAACCACTGAGGATTCGCAAGGCGAACGGCCGCTTGCACGTCCAGAACATCCACAACTCGCTTCTGGATCACGGCCGAACCACGTATGCCGGGGCGCGAAGCCATCGGCTCGATCACCAGGGTCTCTTCGACGATGTCCAAAATCTCGTCGACGACGAGCCCGGCGCTAACCTCGCCATCGTTGTATACGACGGCCTGCAATGTCTTATCGCGCGGAGCGCGTCGCTGCGCCTGATACAAAACCTCGGAGAGCCGGATGAGCGGCATGATTTTCCCGCGGTACTGGATGACTTCCTGGAGGCCAGCTAGTTCGACCGCGTCGACCCTAAACTCCTCAAGCCGAGTAACGCGCGCGAGCGGCAATACCATCTGGTTGGCACCCGATTGCACAAGCAAGAGAATTTCGAAATCGGGTTTCGACGGATCGCTGTCGCGAAGCGACTGCACGGCCATCGCGGAACGCGCGCGCTGGTCTGAAACAATGTTGGCTCGCCGGCCAAGTGCGACCGGATCGAGAATCAGTGCGACTTGCCCGTCGCCCATAATCGTTGCGCCGGCGAATGTGTTGATTCCTTTCAGCTGCTTGCCGAGCGGCTTGACGACGATTTCTTCGGTATCGTTCACCTCGTCAACAATCAAACCGAATTGGCGCTCATCTGCGCGCAGTACAACGATGTTCGCGTAGTCGGATTGCTTTCCGACAGCCGGAACCTCTAATGCTCGGCTCAAATACACGAGCGGAAGAAGCTGGCCGCGCAGCCGGTAGACGGGTGCGCCCTGGACAAGTTCAATTCCCTTTTTCAGTTGATCGCCTTCGAGGCGTACGAGTTCGAGCAGGCTGACTTGCGGAATCGCGTAACGGTCGCCCGCGCTCGTTACAATCAGCGCCGGGATGATCGCGAGCGTCAACGGAATCTTCATTCTTACAGTTGAGCCTTGCCCGGGCTTGAATTGCAGGTCGACCGTGCCGCCGATTTTCTCAATGTTGGTTTTCACCACGTCCATGCCGACGCCGCGGCCTGAGACGTTCGTGACTTTTTCGGCGGTCGAAAACCCCGGAAGGAAAATCAGATTGGTCGCTTCGCGGTCGTTCATGCGTGCGGCTTGTTCGGCTGTGATCAAGCCGCGGTCGATCGCTTTGCGCTTAACCCGCTCGCAATCGAGTCCCGCGCCATCATCGGAAATTTCGATGATCACCTGACCGCCTTCGTGAAACGCGCGCAGGAAAATGCGGCCTTCAGGATCTTTCCCCGCGGCGATGCGCGCTGCGGGGGTTTCAACGCCGTGATCGACCGAGTTGCGCACGAGGTGCGTCAAGGGATCCTTGATCGCCTCGATGATCGTTTTATCCAGTTCAGTCTCCCGTCCTTCCATCTCGATACGCACTTGCTTGCCGCAAACCGTAGCCACGTCGCGGACGGTGCGCGGAAACTGCCCCCAGATATTTCCGATGGGCTGCATGCGTGTTTTCATCACGCCTTCTTGCAACTCAGTGGTGATCAGGTTGAGCCGCTGCGAAGTGGCGAGAAACGCGGAGTCTTCGAGTTTACTTGTGTTTTGCAGGACCTGATTGCGAGCGAGGACCAACTCGCCGACCAGATTCATCAGCTTGTCCAACAAACCTACGTCGACACGGATGGTGCGATCGGCAACAGTCGACGCAGCACGCGTTGACTTCTGAATCTGCAGGGCTTCGACGATATCGGCCGACTTCGCCGCACCGTGCTCGACCAAGATTTCGCCGAGGTGCCGCGGATCGCCCGAAACCTGCTGTTCAACTGCTCGTTGCACTTCCGAAGCGGAGACTGAGCCCTGTTCGATCAGGATATTTCCAATACTTGGTACAGGAACTTCGACGGCGGGGGACGGCGCAGCTGCGTTGGGAGGCGGTGGCTGCGGCTCAGCGGGCTTTTGTGGTGGAGCAACGCTCGGAGAATGTCCGTTCGTCGCGCCGGTTTCCCCACGCGTGAGACGCGTTAGCGTCGCAATCAGTTCCGAGTCGTCGCGTTCGCCTTCCGCTCCGGCGTCTTCGATTGCTGCAAGCATTTCGCGAACGACGTCCACCATGGCGAGCAACGCGGTCGTTATCGGAGCGTTCTGATGAAGCTTCCCGTCGCGCAGCTTGCTCAGCAGGTTTTCTCCGGCGTGCGCCACCGACTCAAGCTTGCTGAATCCCAGAAAGCCGCAGGTACCTTTGATGGTGTGAATCGTTCGGAATACGCTCGCGAGTGTTTCCGGGTGGCCGCCATGCGTTTCGAGTTCCACGAGCTCGCGGTCGAGGCGATCGAGGTTCTCGTAGCTTTCGATTAAGAAATCCTTAACGATATCGCTATCGATCATTCCCTATCCGTCCCCGAATACGTGTTCTGCCCACCGTTCCGCTCAGGATCGGCGCTTCTGGCCGATGTGCGTTTCCTAATTTTGGAAAGTTGCCACGCGGTCAAATCAACACGCCTGCGCGGACACTTCGGCTACGGGATTTATCGTCACTTCGAGGTTTTGGATTACTGGTAGGAAAGACTCAAGCGCGTTGCGATCTCGAAAGTCGAACGACAGCGCGGGTCAGTGTGCCGCTCCGCCGCCGCCCGCGGTGCCGAACTTCTTGATGAAGAAAACCATCGGCACGCCGAGAAAGGCCACGCAGGCGAGCAATCGGAAGCAGTCCAGGAAACCGAAGAAGGCCGCCTGCTGGCCTACAAGCTGCGCAACTTGCACCTTGGCATGGATCGCGGCATCGGCCGGCGAAAAGCCATGCGCTTCGAAATACCTCAACATTGCTGCAAACTTTTCGCGGTACGCCGGATAGACGGGATTCGCATGCTGAGCCAGTACCGTCTGGTGAAATTGCGTACGTCGTTCGAGCATCGTGGTGACAAACGCAATTCCAAAGCTGCCGCCCTGATTGCGAAACAGGTTTGTGAGGCTAGACGCCTTGTTATTTTTATTTTTCGGCAGGTAGGAGTAGGCCAGCTGGCTCACCGGGACGAAAAGGGGCGCGATGCCCAGCCCCTGCAATGCGCGAGCGAGCGCAAAGTGACGGTAGTCGGTGCCGAGATCAAACGTCGAAAAATTCCACATCGCGATCGCGAGCACGAAGTAGCCGAAGCCGATCATCTTCTTCACGCCCAGCTTGGGCAAGATGCGCACTACGAGCGGCGCCAGCGCCACAATCACCATCGCGCCGGGGCCGAGGACCAGTCCCGCGTCCGTCGCCGTATAGCCGTAAAGTGTTTGCAACAGTTGCGGAATCAGAACCGTCGATCCGAAGAGGGTGAAGCCGAAGAGAAAGTAACTAACGTTCGCGAGGGCGAAATTTCGCTCTCCCAGCAGCCGGATTTCCACCACCGGATCAGGATGCCGCCATTCCCAGAAGACTGCGACCACGAGCGACGCAATCGCGATCGTGAAGAAGATCACGATGAACCGGCTGCCAAACCAGTCGAGCCGCTCGCCGCGATCCAGCACCACTTCCAGGCACGCGAAACCGAGTGCGATTAGCACGATTCCAAGGCCGTCGATTTTGAGCTTCCCTTCTCGTCGCGCCTCTTCGACCTCGCGCGTGAATTCCGGCGGATCGCTCACCACGCGTCGTGTGAGAATCAGCGAAATGATCCCGATCGGAATGTTGATGAAGAAGACCCAGCGCCACGACCAGTGATCCGTGATCCAACCGCCGAGCGGCGGTCCAATCACCGGCGCCGTCACAATCGCCATGCTGTAGAGCGCGAACGCCGCAGCCCGCTTTGCCGGTGGAAACGTATCGACCAGAATCGCCTGTTCGACTGGCGCCAAGCCTCCTCCACCGATTCCCTGTAGCACGCGGAAGAAAATCAGCATTCCAAGGCTCGGCGCAAGACCGCACAGCAGCGACGTCACAGTGAACAGCGCGACGCAAATCATGTAGTACCGTTTGCGGCCAAACACGCGACTGAGCCATGCCGAAAGCGGGAGCACCACGGCATTGGAAACCAGGTAGCTCGTCAGCACCCAGGTGCTTTCGTCGTAGCTGACGGCGAGGCCACCCGCGATATGCGGCAGCGCCACGTTGGCGATGGCCGTGTCGAGCAGCTCCATGAACGTCGCCAGCGTCACCGTGATCGCGATGAACCACGGGTTGATCACTGGACGTTCGGCAACCAGAGAAATGGGCTGTGCGATGGAGGCCATATTCGAGCCTGTTCGATACGATGAATAAAGAGACCGTTCGGTCGCAAATATGTTATGATGGCTACGGGGGAAGGGCAAGGTGCCTTTTCGCGAGGCACCTCGCTCGGATTTGGCGTTATAAAGAGGTTGGGATCAGCGGGAGCAGGACGATGAGCAAGGGTGACGAAACGCGCGCGCGGATTATTGAGCAGTCCGCGCCGCTATTTAACAAGCAGGGCTTCGCCGGGACGGCGCTGTCGGACCTGATGGAAGCCACCGGCCTGCAAAAGGGCGGCATCTACCGCCATTTCTCAAGTAAGGAAGAGCTGGCTGCGGAGGCGTTCGACTACGCGTGGCGGAAGGCGATCGAGATCCGTGCGCACGGCCTCGACTCCACTCCAAACGCCGTCGACCGCCTTAAACGAATGGTCGAAAACTTTGTCGAACTTCGTACCGGCCTTGTCCCCGGCGGTTGCCCGCTAATGAATGCGGCGATCGATTCCGACGACGGCAACGGCGTGATGCGCGAGCGCGCCCGCGGCGCGCTCCGTAATTGGCAATCGCGCCTTGCAGCGATCGTCAAGCGGGGGCTCAAAGACCGCCAGATCCGCGCGGGCATCGAGCCGGATCAGCTGGCGGCGCTGGTCATCTCCCAGCTCGAAGGGGCGCTCATGATGAGCCGGATCAATCAATCGCGGCAACCGCTCGAATGGGCAAAAGTCCATCTCACCGACTACCTCGAAACTCGCGTGCGCGCATCCTAATCACGCGCGGACGCGGCGTTGCGCCTGACTGGCATTAGTAATTCACGCACAGCCGCGTAGAAAACGCCCGGCCGTATCTCGCGTTTCGCGATCCGTTTTGATAAAGTGCCGCGCTGGGTAACACGCTTCCCTTCTCCGGTTGGAGGTTCGAATGGCGGATCTGGACCTGCGCCCGCTCTCGCTCGGTGAAATTCTCGACCGCACCTTCTCGCTGTATCGCGCGAATTTCCTGCTGTTCATCGGAATCGCAGCCGTTCCTCAGGCTGTGATGCTCCTTTACAACCTCGGGCAGGCAATCCTCGTCACCGTGCCTGCGATGCATACGACGGCGCATTCTGCTCCCCGTCTGCCGGGCGTCGGAATGGCTGCTGGTCTGGTGGGCGGTGCTTTGGTTGCGTTCATCATCTATTTCGCTGCGTTCATTTACGCTCATGGTGCAGCAGTGTATGCAGTGTCCGACATTTACCTGGGCCAGCCTGCCACGATTCTCGGATCGTTTCGCAAGATGCGCGGCAACGCAGGAAATCTTCTGGGCGTGATGTTTCTGAGCGGCCTCGCGGGAATCGCCGGGTTCTTCGTTTTCATCGTCGGAGCGCTCTACGTTGCTTGCCGACTGTTCGTTTGCGTCCCTGCGGCCATTCTGGAAGATAAAGGGCCTAGCGATTCGTTATCGCGTAGTTGGGAGCTCACCAAGGACAATGCTGGCCGCGCGTTCGCGATCTTCATCCTCTATCTCGCCATCACGTACGCATTGGTCGGACTCTTCTCCGGACCCTTCTTGTTTATGATAGTGATCGCAGGCGCGCAGAAAAACCTCGCGATGATTCAGTTTTGGACCGTCATGAGCCAGCTGGGAACGTTCCTGGGCGGAACGCTTGCGACGCCGATCTCTATAATCGCTTCGACGGTGTTTTACTACGACCTACGCGTGCGCAAGGAAGCGTTTGACCTGCAAATGATGATGGCGTCAGTTCCGGCGATGAACGCCGCGCCTCCCACGCCCGGACTTGCGTCGCCGCTTTCGTGAGCGATTCTGTAGAATACGTCTCTGAACCCGTATGAAGCTTGGCGCTCTCGTCCAGGTCCCCGCGCTCGCCGTTTTGCTGTTCATGCCCGCGTATTGCATCGGGCAAACAACCGCTCCGAGCGCGCCCGCGGGATCACAAACCGCCTCATCTTTATCTACAAACACCACAGGCGGTTTGGCTCCGCGTGAATTGTCATCACAGCTTTCGCAGCTCGACAGACAGCTTAAGAACAAGCCATCGAAGGAGCAGTTCGGCGATCTGCAGCGCGCGCTTCCTTCCGACTGGCTTATTCAAACACCCGACCGAACGTATTCGGTCTCCACGCAGCCACTGCGGCGATTGCTGAATCCGGACAACCTCGACGATGCGCGGGCGTACATCGCGACGCTTCGCCACCAGCTCGACACGGGCGAAACCTTAGTGCCGGCTGCATCGAACGCTCGCGCCGAACTCGACAGGATTCTCGCCGACTCGCGATTTCATCAGGTGCGCCAGCCGAGCACCTGGGAACTGTGGCGCCAGCGCGTCAACGCCTGGCTTGCGCGACAGGTCTTGAAGTTCATCCAAGCCATTTCGCGTCACCCGGTCAGCGCGAAGATTTTGTTCTGGGTGATTTTGGCGGCCGCCGCCGCCTTCCTCGCGTTTCTTGCGTATCGGTTTCTGACTCAGGGCGACAGGATCGCTGGGTTGCATCCTGAGCCGGTGCGAATGCGTTCGCGCTCGTGGCAGGAATGGATTCGGGCTTCTCGTGAATCGGCCGCTCGCGGTGATTACCGCGAGGCAATTCACTGCGCCTACTGGGCTGGCATCACGCGCTTGCAGGACGCCGGTGCCCTGCCCCTCGATCGCGCGAAGACTCCTCGCGAGTATCTGCGCGCGCTCTCTGCCCCTCGCGCCCCTGAACAGGAATCGACCGACAGATACAAAGACCCGCTCTCAAAGCTCACCCGGCATTTTGAACTCGCCTGGTACGCGAACCGCGGTGCGGGATCCGACGATTTTACAGACACGTTGCAGCAGGTGGAGGCACTCGGATGCCGCTTGGACTAGACGCGTCCGAACGCAAGCTGCTCGCGATATGCGGCGGCGCGCTGCTTCTGCTCGTCGTCGCAACGGCTGTGCTTTCGCCGCCCAATGAGTACGCCGGCTCGAAAATTCCGTCGACCTACTCGCCCGCATCAAACGGCGCGGAAGCTGCGTATCGCTTGCTCGAGCGGATGCACTATCCCGTCAGCCGGTGGGAGGAGCCGCCGTCGGACCTTCCTTCGCCACCGGGCAACGCGCTGCTCGTTCTGGCGAATCCGTCGCAGATGCCTGACAAGCAGGAACGGGACGCGGTTGACGATTTCGTCCGCAATGGTGGCCGAGTACTTTTTACGGGCGACATGCTCGCGGCGTTCTTTCCCGACGCGGATGTTTCCGATCTTCCGCCCGATCCGAATTGGGCGGACTATACGCCGTACGTGCCCAGCCGAATCAGCCGCGGCGCGGACAAGATCACGATTCAACCGGAAGCCACGTTCGGCGACGTGAATCAACGGGCTGTGGTTCTTTATGGCGACACGGACAATCCGATCGTCGTCGCGTGGGCCTACGGGAAAGGCGAAATTCTCTGGTGGGGCGGCGCGACGCCACTCACAAACGCCGGCATCACGAACAACGATAACCTCCGATTTTTTTTGAATTGCGTCGCCAATCCCGCCGGCACCGGCGATGTGGGTGAATATCACATCTACTGGGACGAGTATTTTCACGGTGAGCGCAGCTCGCTGTGGAGCTACGCAAGCCACACGTCAATCACGTGGGGGCTTTTGCAGATCGGGTTGATCGCGGTCGCGGTTGTGTTCACTTTCAGCCGCCGGAGTGGTCCGGTGTATCGCCCTGCGCGCGTGTCACGCCTTTCGCCGCTTGAGTATGTCGATACTCTCGGCGGTCTTTATGAACACGCGCACGCGGGTGCCGCGCCAGTGACAGTATCGCAGCAACGCCTGCGCTATTTGCTTACACGCCAACTCGCTCTTCCGAGCGATACTCCGGATGCCGAACTCGCGCACGCCGCCGAAGAACGACTCGGATGGAAGAATTTCGAGTCCGAACGGCTGCTCCCTCGAGCGAGCGCCGCAGCCCGAGCCGAGAAATTGCCCAGTAAAGAAGCACTCGATCTCGTACAGAAACTCGAAGTCTACGCCGCGCGTTTGGAAGTTCGGCGAGCCAACGCCAAGGAGAAACAGTAGCGTGGATCACCTTTCCTCTCTCTCAACGCACGTTCGACGTGAACTCTCGAAAGTCGTAATCGGCCAGCCGGACCTCGTCGACCAGATGATTCTTGTGCTGGTCTGCGGTGGCCACGCCGTGATGGAAGGCGTGCCGGGACTCGCCAAAACGCTCGCCGTGAAATCGCTCGCGCGCATTTGCGGGCTCGGATTTCAGCGCGTGCAGTGCACGGCGGACTTGATGCCGTCCGACGTGACCGGCACGAACGTGTTCGATCTTTCGAAGAGCGCGTTCTCGCTTCGCCGCGGTCCGGTCTTCACCGACTTGCTCCTGGTCGACGAAATCAACCGCACATCGCCGCGTACCCAGGCCGCGCTGCTTGAGGCTATGGAAGAGCGTCAGGTCACGATCGACGGGACGCGGTATCCGCTGCCGGACAATTTCACTGTCTTCGCAACGCAGAACCCGATCGAGTTTGAAGGCACGTATCCTTTGCCCGAAGCGCAGCTCGACCGTTTCCTGCTGAAGATTCTCGTGCCGTATCCGTCCGCGAGTGACGAGATCGAGATTCTGTCGCGCTACGAACAGGGCTTCGACCCACGAAAACTCGATGAGATCCATCTCGAGCCGTTCCCTCTGGCGCTGCTCACCGCCGCGCGCCAGGAAGTTGCGAGCGTGCGCGTCGAGCCGAGCTTGCGTGCGTATGTAGTGTCACTCGCGCGCAAGACTCGCGACTGGCCCGCGATTTCGCTCGGCGCGAGTCCGCGTGCTGTGGTCGGAATATTCCTTGTTGCGCGCGCAATAGCCGGAATGCAAGGCCGCGACTATCTGCTTCCCGATGACGTCAAGACTGCAGCGATGCCGGTGCTTCGCCATCGCATCCTATTGAAGCCTGAGGCCGATCTCGAGGGGCTCACGCCGGACCAAGTAATCAAGCAGGTAATCGGGGCTGTGGAAGTTCCGAAGTGAGTGCAGCGGCTCCAATCGCCGTTGAGACCGACTCGCCGCGCGACCAGAGGCCGTTCGCACCTCCGCGCATTTCGGCGAGGCTCGCTTCGCTTGGCCGGATTCCGTTTGGGTTCGGGCCGCGTTTTTTTGTCGCATTGTTGATCGGACTTTTGTGGGTTGTGCCTGCCTGGTGGGCTCCCCAATTCGTCGCCGGACTATTTTTGTGGGACGGACTTGTGGTCGCGGTGTTTCTGCTCGATTTATTGAGGCTTCCGAGCCCGCGTCACGTCGAAGCGTTTCGCGAATGGGAGCACGCGCCGTCACTCGCCACAGAATCTAAGATTTCCGTCGGCATCGAGAATTTCACGACTACGCCCCTCCGCTGCCTCATTACCGACGAAACGCCAACGGTGTTTCGCACTTCCCCGCCAACGCTGGACTTGCGCTGCAAGCCGCACGCGCACGCGCAAGCGGAGTACTCAATCGTCCCGCGCGTGCGAGGCGACATTCCGGTGGGCCGCATCTTCGTTCGCTACCGCACTCTTTTGGGATTTGCTGAACGATGGACGGCGGCGCCGGTGGCGCAAACGGTTCGCGTGCTACCCGACCTTGAGCAAGCGCGGCAGCAGGCGCTGTATCTGATCCGCAGCAAACAAGTGGAAATGGAGCGCCGACGGAAGCGCCAGCGCGGCCTAGGGCGCGAATTCGAATCGCTTCGCGATTATAGACAGGGCGACGACATCCGCGATATTTCATGGACGGCCACCGCGCGACGCCACAGCTTGATCACGCGCACCTTCGAAATCGAGCGTAGCCAATACATCTGGATCGTTCTTGATGCCGGACGCCTCTTGCGCGCCGAAGTGGAACAGCCCGGATTGGATTTGCGACTCTCGAAACTCGATTACGCGGTGAACGCCGCACTTGCTCTTGCGCAGGTGGCCACACAGTGCGGCGACAAAGTCGGTCTGCTCGCTTACGGCCGCGCGATTCAGCAGAATGTCGCGCCAGGTCGTGGTGCGGCGCACCTTCGAACGATCGTCGACAGCCTAGCGCAGGTGCATGGCGAAGCGTCAGAAGCCGATCACTCCATGGCGACGCGGACCCTGCTTAATGGTCAGCATCGCCGCAGCCTGATTGTGTGGATCACGGATTTTTCGGAGACGCCTACGCTGCCCGAGGTGATCGAGTATGCGACGCAGGTCACCCGGAGGCATCTCGTCGTGTTTGCGGCGATCAGCCAGCCGGACCTGATCACCGTGGCTCATACGACGCCGAAAGACGCCGCCGAAATGTACCGCCATGCTGCCGCGCTCGAAATCGAGCACCGCCGCGATTTGCTGCTGCGTGGGCTGAGGCAGCGCGGCGTTTTCGCGTTCGAACTTGTGCCGGGGTTGTTGGCGTCGACGCTCGTGAATCAATATCTGGAAATCAAAGAGCGGAATCTGCTGTAGCGGAATTCGTAACGCCGCGTTGGGACAGGAAGAGATAGGTTATCAGCGCCGTAAAGAGCACCGCGGCGAGGCCGAACTTCGCCGCGACGGGTGCTCCGCTCGGCGAGAAGAATCCTTCGATCACGCCAGCCACCACGAGCATCGGAACGGTTCCGAGCAGCAATCGGGCCGCACGCGAGCCAGCGACCTCCAGTGAATCCCGCCGTGGCAGAAGGCCGGGGAAAAGCAATCCGCGCGCGATTTCCAATCCCGCGCCGCCTGCGATGAAGATCGCCGGCAGCTCGAG
>JBEKJW010000053.1:0-32489 GCA_050011035.1 Candidatus Acidiferrales bacterium | reverse complement strand
ACCGCGGCCTTCCAGCTTTCGAGTGGCGCGAATTGCGATGGGGTCGAGGATGAAGCTGTCGAACTTTTCGTGGCCGACGTGGGATGCTTGGTCGAAGCGGATTGTCCCATCGCAGGGAGTTGCAGCATCAGGCTTGCCGCTATCGTGATCGCCCACCGAACCCGCTTCATTTTTCCTCCGAATTCCGGCCAAGGCGCAGCTCACGTACCAAGGTGCAAGCGCCAACGTCTGATTTTACCTGAGAAGCAGAAGATCCCGCCATTTGGCGCGGCATGGACGCGCCGAAGCAAGCTGGCCTTGCTACTGACGCATCAAGAGGGGCTCACGCGTCAGCCGGCACGCCCGTCGGCACAAACTTGAGCTGCGCGTGCGGAGTGTGCGGCGTCGATGGGGCGCCCGTCAGCGTGTGGATGTGATCGTGCGTCATGCGTACCCGGCACTTCAGGGGGTCCGGGCCAGACCTGCACGTGTCGTCCCGAACGCGAACCCACGCGACTTGATCGTTGCTCACGATCATCCACGCCGTCGCGTTCGTCGCGTGATGGGTCTGATCCAAATAGTACGCGGCGTTCATGTCGATGTCCGCGGCGTCCGCATTCATTTGCTCGCAATCGGTCGGGGCCGTGAACGTGGGGTCTGCGGGCGTGCAAAAATCCTCATCGTGCTCGAGCAAAATTTTCTCGTTTCCGCCGGTGATAAAGTAGCGCGTGGTGATCACGGGAATTCGAAAATCCGACGACCAACTCCGCAACTGGTCGACAAACGCCCGAGGCAGCTGACTCAGCCTGAGCGTTTTCTCCTTCACTTGCCGCGAAAACACGGTGACCGTCGGCGTCGGCTCGCCGTTTGTGGGACGGAAGTAGAATCCACCGAGTCCAATGCCGTCTACCATGTCGATCCAAAGGAATCCGCGCCCGGCTAGATACGGACCGCTATCGCCTGCGAGCAACAGGTATCGCTCGTCGCGTACCTGCACCGGATATCTCGAAGCTCTGAAAACCATGTCGAGCGCGTCGGTCATCGGCATATCTGAACCGTAGTGGAAAGTACAGTCGGGGATCACATGGTGCATCAGTTTGCGGAACTGCTTGTCCTGAGCGAGATCCGAGGAGCGGGCACCCGAAAAGTGGCTCAAAAACGCCATCTGGTCGGCGGGTATGGGCTTCTGAAAAATCGCCTTGTCGTAAGTCCCTTCCGCGGCGTGAGGAGACGCAGCGTCATCCTGCGGATGGGGCGCCGGGCTCGAAACCCGCGAACCATGGTCGCTTGCGCTACATCGTTGCGAAGTGGCGCCGAGGATCGTCAGCGCTGAGAACAAGATTGCGGTGGTAGCGCGGGCCGAGTGTAGCAACGTGCGGTGGGTAGGCATCGGTTGCCTCGAAATGTCCGTGCAGGGCCGGATGGATCGATTCGGGCCGCCGGCTCGGCCGTCACAGCTCGAACATCATACCCCCTCGGCAACCGAGCCTCAACGCACGGCGTGGTGTGCACCGAATCCGCCGCGTACGAGCGGTGAGTAGAGGAGTCTTACTAACGCCGCCAGCACTATTCTGTGAATTCTCGTCGGGATGCTTTAGAATGTTGGAACAAATGCCGTTTGAATCCAGCAGTGGCGTCACAGCGATCTATCCGGGCACTTTCGATCCAGTTACGAACGGCCATCTGGATTTGATTCAACGTGGTGCAACGATTTTCGATCAGCTGGTGGTCGCTGTCGCGGAGAATGAGGAGAAGGATCCACTCTTTCCGGCCCGCGAGCGAGCGGACATGATTGAGTCGGTCACCTTTAATTTGAAAAACGTGCAGGTCGATGTTTTTGACGGCCTGCTTGTCGACTACGCCCGCGCGAAGAACGCCCGCGTAATTCTCCGCGGCATTCGCGCCGTGTCCGACTACGAATACGAATTGCAGATGGCCATGATGAATCGCAAGCTCGAGCCAGACGTCGAGACGGTTTTCATGCTGCCCTCGGAGCAGTACAGCTACTTGAGCTCGCGGCTCATCAAACAACTCGCGCGGCTCAACGGGCAGATCAAGGATTTCGTGCCGTCGGTTGTGCTTGAGCGGCTCAAAACGAAGTTTCACTAACCCAAGGAAGGATCCGCGGCTCCGCCTTAAGGCGTTCGCGGATGGCGGCCCAACCGTCAGGTAGATCAAATGGCTTCGGCAGAAAAACTCGTCGCACCGTCGATTCGCATCGCAGACCGGCTGAACCGCATTAGCGTGTCGCCGACCATGGCTGTACTCGCGGCTGCGGAGAAATTGAAGGCGGAGGGTATCGACGTCGCAGACTTCGGCCCTGGAGAGCCGGATTTTCCGACGCCGGAACACATCAAGAAGGCCGCGATCAAGGCGCTCGACGAAAATCGCACGAAGTACACGGCGGCTGCAGGCATCGCGCCACTGCGTCAGGCGATTTGCGACTGGCACAAACGCGAACTGGGTTCCTCGTACACGCCAGCGGAATGCGTTGTGAACGTGGGCGGAAAGCACGCCATTTTCCAGACGATCTGCGCGCTCGTCAATTCCGGGGATGAAGTGGTTATAGGCGCGCCCTACTGGGTGAGCTATCCGGACATGGTGAAGTACGCGGGCGGCGTCCCTGTGTTTGCGGAGTCCGAATCGAGCGACGGATTTGTGCTGCGCGCGGAAGTGCTCGACAAGAAAATTACGCCGAAGACGCGGATCGTCATCGTCAATTCGCCAAGCAACCCGAGCGGGGCGGTGATTCCGCCAGCGGAATTCGAAAAGATTCTCGCCGTCTGCAAAAAGCACGGCGTGTTTCTGCTTTCGGATGAATGCTACTCGCATTTTACGTACGGCGATGCAAAGCCGTATTCGATTGCCAGCGTGGCGGATTCGAAGGACACGTTGATTATTGCTGGATCGTTTTCAAAGACATTCGCGATGACCGGCTGGCGTCTTGGCTACATCCTCGGCCCGAAAATGCTCGTCGATGCGATTGCGAAACTGCAGAGCCAGTCGACTTCGAATCCGACTTCGATCGTTCAGTACGCCGGGCTCGAAGCGATGCGCGGTCCGATGGACTCGGTTGCCGTGATGCTTGCTGAATATAATCGGCGCCGGGAGCACATTGTCGCAGGGCTTCGCGCTATTCCGGGGGTGACCTGCAATATGCCGCAGGGCGCGTTCTACGTTTTCCCGAATGTGTCGGCACACCTTCACGCCACGATGCCGGACGACGGCGCGGTCGCGAAGGCGCTGCTCGACAAAGAGCACGTCGCAGTGACGCCCGGTGGCGCGTTCGGAGCGCCGGGGCATTTGCGCCTGTCTTACGCGACGTCGATGGATCGAATCGATGAGGGCCTGAAGCGCCTGAAGCGATTCTTCGCCGGACAGGCGTAATGACGTTGCGTCCCGCGCGGCTGGAGCCGATTTTTAGCCCCCGTCCGTGGGGCGCGCGTTCCCTGGCGCCGTACTTTCCCGACAAAACAAATCTCGCGGAACCGCTTGGCGAAGCGTGGATGACCGGAAGCGAGTGTACCTTCGCTGACGGTCCATTTGCGGGGAAAAAGCTTGGAGAGGTCTGGCCGACGCTGCCCGTTTCGTGGACCGGCACTCGAGTTGACCACGCGCACGCGTTTCCGCTGCTGGTGAAATTTATTTTCGCCGAAGAAAAACTCTCCGTGCAGGTTCATCCGGATGATGCGTACGCGCAGAAACACGAGGCAGCTGCGGGCGGCCGCGGTAAGACGGAGATGTGGTACGCGGTAAGCGCGCGTCCCGGCGCGGAAGTTCTCACTGGGCTGAAAGCCGGCATCACGCGCGAGTCTTTCGTGAAGATGATTGCCGATGGCACCGCCGAAGACGCTCTGCTTCACGTACCGATGAGCGCGGGCGATGCGATTTTCATTCCTGCGGGAACGATGCACACGATTGGCGCCGGGCTTGTTCTGTGCGAGATTCAGCAGCTTTCCGACATCAC
The DNA here is from genome assembly GCA_050011035.1 of Candidatus Acidiferrales bacterium. Lineage (GTDB taxonomy): Bacteria > Acidobacteriota > Terriglobia > Acidiferrales > UBA7541 > Palsa-295. The sequence goes on along the minus strand of JBEKJW010000053.1, from coordinate 28,543 downwards.
CTACCGCGTTTACGACTACAATCGGCGCGATGCAAACGGTAAATCGCGGGAGCTTCACATCGAAAAGGCGCTCGACGTGACGAAGTTCGGTGCAGCGTTCGATGGCAAAATCACGCCAGTGCGAATCGAGTCGCCGAACGTGACCACGACCTACTTCGCGGCGTGCAGCTACTTCGCCGCCGAAAAGTGGGAGTTTTCGCGGCCGCTGAGTTCGATGACCTCACCGGAACACTTCGAGCTAATCGTCATTCTTGATGGGGCGGGCTCGATTTCCGTTGGCGCTGATGCGCTTCCGTACGAGCGCGCTCATGTCTGGCTCCTTCCCGCGGCGCTCGGCGCCTACGAAATGAAGCCGACTTCTCCGACGTCGGTTCTCCGCACATACGTTCCTGATTCCGTGGACGGGTTCACGGACCAGCTCAAGGCTGCGGGTATTTCTTCAGCAGATATTTCGCGCCTGGTGCACGCATGAAGAAAAATCGCTTGCAGCTGTGCGCGGTGTTTCTCGCCGGTGGACGCGGAACGCGCTTCTGGCCGCGCAGCCGCACGCGCACGCCCAAGCAGCTGCTCAACATCGCCGGGCCGCAGACGATGCTCCGCGATTCCGTCGCGCGACTCGAGCCGCTCTTCGACGCGAAGAATTTCTGGGCGGTCACCAATGTCGAGCAACTTTCCGGCGTCCGTCGCGAAATGCGGATTGCTTCGCCGCACCATGTCCTTGCCGAGCCCGTCGGACGCAACACAGCCGCCGCCATTGGCCTTGCTGCCATTCACCTTGCGCACGAACATGGCGATGCAATCATGGCCGTTTTGTCGGCCGACAGCTATATCGGCGATGCCGCAAAATTTCGCACACTGATCCGTGCCGCTCTCGAAAACGCGCGCACTCCCGGCCACCTTGGAGTGATGGGCATTCCACCGACGAGCCCGGAAACCGGATACGGCTATATCGAGCTCGGCGCCGTGGTTGCCAAGCCGCGAGGCATCAGGGCCTTCGCGGTGAAGCGCTTCACCGAAAAACCCGCCCTGCCGCTCGCGCGGCGATATGTTGCCTCCGGCAAATATCTCTGGAACGCGGGGATGTTCTTCTGGCGCGTGTCTACGTTTCTCGACAACCTCGAACGCTACGTTCCCGCGACGCACGCCTCGCTTCAGGAGCTTGCGAAAACAATTGGCACGCGTAGGTATCCATCCGCACTCGCTTCGATCTATCCGAAGCTCGAAAATATTTCCGTTGATTACGCCATCATGGAGCCGGCCACTCGCGCTGCGAAAAACCATGTATCGGTGATTCCAGCGAGCATGGGTTGGAGCGACATCGGCTCGTGGTCGGCCGTCTACGACCTGCTCACTAAGACGCACGGCACGAACCTTGCTGCCGCCGATTGCTTCACGCACGACGCCGAAGGCAACTATTTCCACTCGCACAAGTTTGTCGCGGCAATCGGTGTGAACAACCTGGTGCTGGTCGAAACCGATGATGCGATCTTGATTTGCCCGCGTGATCGCTCGCAGGATGTGAGCAAAATTGTGCAATGGCTGGAAGAGGAGAAGCGCGCACACCTGCTATAGCGCGTGCAGCGAAGGATTGGAGCGTTCTTTTGGACTGACTGCTTATGCCCACGATTAAATTCGGCACAGACGGCTGGCGCGGAGTTATTGCGCAGGATTTCACGTTCGAGAATGTCCGCGTTGTTTCGCACGCCATAGCGCGGTACGTCGCTCGCGCCGAGAAGCCGGGCGCGGGCTTGGTCGTCGGCTACGACACGCGCTTCGGCTCGAACCGTTTCGCGCGCGCCGCCGCGGAGGCAGTTGCCGCCGCCGGAATTGAAGTCGCCCTCGCCGATCACAGCGCGCCCACGCCGGCGGTATCGCTTCTCGTGAAGCTGCGCGGCGCCGCGGGCGGCATCCAGATCAGCGCAAGCCATAATCCGTACCAATGGAACGGCATCAAGTACAAAGCCAGCTACGGCAGCTCCGCTGGGCCAGCGATCGTCGCGCAGATTGAGAAAGAACTGGCAATCGTGCTTCGCGATGGCGTGCCACAGCTTCCCGCGCGTCCGGACTTGATCGGTTCGCTCGACATGCGGACGCCGTATCTCGAAAAACTTGACACGCTGGTCGATTGGGATCGCATTCGCGCCGCGAATATCCGGTTCGTGGTGGATCCGATGCACGGCGCGGGAAGCGGACTTTTGAGCAAGCTTTTCCGGATACACGGCATCGAGTGCCACGAAATCCGCGCCTCGCATGATGTGCTGTTTGGAGGCGCGAATCCCGAACCCATCGAGCCTCACGTGGAGCCGGCGCGCCGCGCCGTTCTTGAAGGTAAATATGACGGCGCGTTCGTGCTCGACGGCGATGCGGACCGTATCGGCGCCATCGATCGCGACGGCGCGTTCGTCAGCCCGCACCGTATTTTCTCGATCCTGCTCTGGCATCTCGCCGGCACCCGCCAGCTGCCCGGCGAAATCGTCAAAACCTTTTCCACGACGAAGCTCATCGACAAGATAGCCGCCAAATTCGGCCGCAAGCTTTGGGAAACGCCCATTGGCTTCAAATACGTCTGCGACCGAATGCTTGAAAGTGACGTCCTGCTCGGCGGCGAGGAAAGCGGGGGGATCGGCACCAAGCTCTATCTGCCCGAACGCGACGCCACTGTGAATGCTCTTCTCCTCGCCGAAGTAATGGCGTGGCACCGCAAGAGCCTTGGCGAACTGGTCGCAATGCTGCACGCAGAGTTTGGCGAGCACCACTACGGCCGCATCGACTTGATGGTGAAGGAAGCGCAAAAAGAAAAAGCGATCCGTTATTTCGCGGATCCCGCGCTCACGAAGTTCGGCGAGTGGCCCGTCACGCGCCGCGAAAACATCGACGGCGTGAAAATTTACGTCGGGGATGTCGGCTGGGGAATGGTCCGCGCCTCCGGCACCGAGCTCATGCTCCGTCTGTATTCGGAGACCAACAATCCCGACACGACGCGCCGGGTTCTCGAATCCATCGCGCGTACCGTCCAATCACTGTAGCAGCACCTCGCTAGAGCAAAACGGGCTCATCTAGCCACCCGCCACTTCTTCCACGGGCCAATCCGCCTCTTGCGCAATACGCTCGCTTCCACTCACACTATCGCACCATGAAACGCCGCCTCTACACGCTTGACGTCTTCACCACGAAGCCCTTCGCGGGCAATCCCCTCGCCGTCATCACCGATGGCGATGGCTTGTCCACCGCCAAAATGCAGTCGATTGCGCGCGAGATGAACCTTTCCGAAACGGTCTTCATCCAGCGCCCGACGAACAACCGCGCACTCGCCCGCCTGCGCATCTTCACTACGACAACCGAGCTGCCTCTCGCGGGCCATCCGGTGATCGGCACCTGGTTCCTGCTCGCGGAGCTTGGCGTCGTACCCGCGTCCGAAGGCACCGTACACATCCTGCAGCAGACGGGCGCCGGAATTCTTCCCGTCGAGTTCACGTTTCACAACGGCCGGCCCGTCCGCGTGACGATGACGCAAAAGGCGGCCCGCTTCGACCGCGCGCGTTTTTCTCGCGCTGCGCTCGCTGGAGCACTCGGCCTCAGGCCGGCGGATCTTGCGCCGTCGCTTCCGATCGAATTTGCATCCACCGGAATTTCAAATCTGATGGTGCCTGTCGCGCGCCGCAGCGTGCTGACAAAAATACAGATGAACACGCGGGCAATCGCAGGCCTCATTTCATCACACGGCACGATGGCGTACTGTTTTGCGTTGGGATCGCGCGGCAAAGCGTTTGCGCGCGGCATGCTGCCCTGGGGAATGTACGAGGATCCGGCCACCGGCTCGGCGTGCGGGTCGCTCGCCGCGTATCTCGTGCATCACGGCCAGCTCAAGCCGGGCGAGGCGCTTCACGTTCTGCAAGGCGTCGAGATGGGCCGCCCGAGCGATATCCACGTCGAAGTCCTCGCGGAAAAAGGCAAGCTCACGCCGAAAGTCAGCGGCTCTGCAGTCCGCATCTTCGAAGGACATATCGACGCGTAGCACGGCCGCTCTAGCTCAGCAGCAACTCACAGACTAGCTTTCGAGTTTTTTGTAGGCGGCATCGAGAATGCCGTTGAGGAACTGCGGGGATTCAGCCGAGGAAAACTTCTTGCCCAACTCCAACGCTTCGTCGATCACGACCTTCACTGGCGCGGTGCCGAAGCGGAATTCGTAGATCGCCAGGCGCAAAATGCTACGGTCGACGCTGGCGATGCGTTCGGCCTTCCAGTTCGCGGCCAGTTCCGCGATCAGCGTGTCACTCGTTTTGGCCTGCGAAACGGCGCCTTCGAACAATTCGTTGGCGAACTTCCGCGTAGGCTCCGACGCTTTTGCGGCCTTCCAGAAGTTCTTTTCCACTTCCTTCGGCTTGCGCTGCGTCATGTCCCACTCAAACAGCATTTGAATCGCGAACTCGCGTGACTTCCGGCGCAGGGTCATCTAGTGGCGCCGCGCGCGACGTTCGAGTCCGCGCCTCACTTCCACGGGCTTCACTTCGGTTCGCGCGCCTGTGGCACGCGGTTGCGCTGCGTTTGAGCCAGTCGCCGTTCCCGCGGCGGGCGCCGCCGACTTCGCGATCTTCTTCATCAACTGCCCCATCTCGATCGCGCCCAATCCCGCTTCGTAGCCCTTGTTGCCGGACTTCAGACCCGCGCGGTTGATCGCCTGCTCGAGCGTGTCGCACGTGAGCACGCAAAAAATCAGCGGAACGCCGGTGTCGAGCTGCGCGAGTTGCACGCCGCGCGCCGTCTCCGAAACCACCACGTCGTAATGCGACGTCTCACCGCGCAACACGCACCCAATGCAAATGATCGAATCGTAGCGCCCGGTCTGCGCCATTTTCTTCGCCGCAATCGGCAGTTCGAGCGCCCCAGGTACGCGCGCGATCTCGATCTGCGATTGGGCCGCGCCAGCGCGTTCCATCGCGTCCAGCGCTCCGGCAAGCAAACGGTCCGTGATGAAATTGTTGAACTGGCTCACCACCACGCCGATGCGCAATCCTGCGGCGCTCAGTTCGCCCTTGATATTCGCCGGCTTCAGTTTGGAATCCATCCCCTACCGTCCCTCGAATTTCGCAGGACGCTTCTCGAGAAACGCCCGCGTCCCTTCGCGCATGTCTTCTGTGGCGCAACACAAGCCAAACAGCGTCGCCTCCAGGAACATGCCTTCTTCCTGCGGCATTTCCATCCCGCGCTCGACGGCTTCCATCGCGTACTTCACTGCGAGCGGAGCGTTCGCGACGATTTTCTTCGCGATTGCTTCGGCCGTGGCGAGAAGCTCGCTCAACTCGACGACGCGATTCACAAGGCCGATGCGCAGCGCTTCGTCCGCCGTGATCATCTCACCCGTCAGAATCAGTTCTTGTGCGACGCCCTTGCCGCACAGGCGCGGCAGCCGCTGCGAGCCGCCATAACCGGGCAAAATTCCGAGCTTCACTTCAGGCTGGCCGAGTTTCGCGTTCTTGCTGGCGATGCGCATCGTGCATGCGAGCGCCACTTCGCATCCGCCACCCAGCGCGAAGCCGTTGATCGCCGCGATGGTCGGCTTGCCAATCGTCTCGAGCCGGTGAATCACTTCCTGACCAAACAGCGCGAACTCCTTGCCGTTCACAGGAGTCTGTTTTGCGAGCTCGTTGATGTCCGCGCCGGCGACGAAAGCCTTCTCGCCCGCGCCCGTCAAGATCAACACGCGCACGGTATCGTCGTGCCGCGCCGCGTTCAGGCATTCACCCAGTTCTTCGATTGTCTTGCGATTGAGCGCGTTCAACACGGTCGGCCGGTTGAACGTAATGCGCGCGATCGAGTCCTTGACTTCGTACAACAGGTTCTCGTAAGCCATCCAGTCCCCGTCGATTATCAGTTTGTGCCGTTCAGAATGGTATCACTGGAAGCGGCATCGCGCCGCTTCCGTGCAAACGCGTCGTGGATCACGTTTCGCTTACGACGCCATCGATTCAACGATCACCGCGATGCCTTGGCCGCCGCCGATGCACGCGCTTGCGACGCCGTATTTGCCGCCGCGCTGCTTCAATGAATTCATCAAAGTGATGACAAGACGCGTCCCCGTTGCGGCGAGCGGATGCCCCAAAGCGATCGCGCCGCCGTTTACGTTGGCTTTATCGCGATTGATGCCGAGCACTTTTTCGACAGCCAAGTATTGCGCCGCGAACGCTTCATTCACTTCGATCAGGTCGAGTTGGTCGAGCTTCAGCTGCGCCAGCGCGAGAGCCTTCTGAATCGCGGGCACCGGGCCGATCCCCATAATCTGCGGCGGCACGCCAGCCGTCGCCCAGCTGACGATGCGCCCGAGCGGCTTCCATCCGCGCTCTTTGGCGATCTTGGCGTGAGTCATCACCACGGCCGCAGCGCCGTCCACAATTCCGCTCGCGTTGCCTGCCGTCACGAGGCCGTCTTTCCGAAACGCGGGCTTCAGCGATTCGAGCGCTTCCATCGTCGTTTCCGGACGCCGGTGATCGTCGTCGGTTACCATCACAGACTTCTTGCCCTTCTTCACTTCCACCGGAACGATCTCTTCCTTGAAGAATCCTGATTGAAATGCTTTCTCCGCCGCCTGCTGACTACGCAATGAGTACTCGTCCGCCGCTTTGCGCGTGATGCCCTGCTCGGCTGCGAGATTTTCCGCCGTCTCGCTCATACTGAATCCGCAGTAGGTGTCGTACAGGCCGGACATCAACGAGTCTTCGAGTTTGCCCTCACCGAGCTTGAAACCCGTTCGCGCACCGCGAATCACGTGCGGACACTGAGACATGTTTTCCATGCCGCCTGCGAGGACCAGCTTCGCGTCACCCAGCAAAATTCGCTGCGCCGCCTGCGAAATCGATTCCATGCCCGACCCGCAGAGCCTGTTCACGGTCACCGCGGGCGTCTCGATCGGCAGGCCCGCTTTCAATCCCACGTGCCGCGCTCCATACAAAGCGTCAGCGCTGGTCTGCATCACGTTGCCAAACACAACGTGATCGAACTCGTCCGGATCGGTTCCCGAGCGGCGAATCGCTTCCTTGCTCGCCAGCGCGCCGAGTTCGAGCGCCGAAACTGAATCAAACGCGCCCATGTAACGAGCCATAGGCGTACGTGCTCCCTGCAAAATCACAGCATCGGTAATAAACATGATTCCTCTCGATCTAAGGTGTGGCGACTGCCAGAAGTGTGTTGCCGCCGCGCTGCCGTGCCTCTTCGAGTCCGGCTTCGGCGCGATTGATCCATTCTGTCACGCGATCCTCGGTTTCGTCACCCGGCCGCGCCGACGCTTCCACGACGATCGCAGAGATCGTCAGGTCCGGGGCGCCCCACGCCGGCCGCACCGTCGCCGCTTGCGCGCGCAGCTTCTCGCCCAACGAGCGAGCGTTTTCTATGGAAGTGTCCGGCAAAATGAAGGCCAGCGACCAGGACGTATATTTTACCGCGACGTCGGTCTGGCGAATCGAGGAAGCGAGGACTTTTGCAAGTTGTTCGATGTGGTGATCGAGCGCGGCGTCGCCATGCTGACGCAACAAGTCGCCGCCGCGGTCGACGTGAATCACGATCAACGAAAGTGGCGTGCCCTGCGCTCGCGCGCGATTCGATTCCATCAACAGACAGTCGATGTACGCTCCGCGGCTGAGCAGGCCTGTCTTTTCGTCCGTCACGGCGAGCGAACGCACCAGCGAGCGCAATCGCGTGTGATTCACGGACAGAACCAACTGGTCGCCAATTGCCTGCAGGAAAAATGTCTCGTTGGGCTTCCATTTGCGAGGCTTCGCGTCGCCGATCAGTAGCGCGCCCGACTGAGCTTGAGTCTCTTTATCGGTCAACATCACGCCCAATGCGGATTCCAGTCCAAAGTCCTTGAGCCTCGGCACAATTCCGGACTGCAAATCGACGCCGCCCAACCCGTCCGGCTGAATTTGCGAAACCATCGACGGAATCGTCGCTATTTTCGCGGATCCGACGCCCGCATTTCCGGGCGCGGTGTACTCCGCTGAAATCTGCGCGCCTTCGCCCGGCGCCCCGACGATCACCAGGCATCGCGTCGCGCGCAAATGCTTTCCGATCTCCGCTGCTGTTGTCGCGAGCACTTCGCGCGGCGAGGGCTGCCTGTACATCAAGCGGTTGATCTCCGCGATCGCTGCAAGGTCGCGATGCGTTTCTTCGGGACTTGGTGTGGAAACCGGCGCGTTCCCGTAGTTTTCCAGTTGCTGCTGCGAATTCTGCCTGCGCGGCGGTTCCATTGCCACAGGAGCAGGCGCAGCGGGTGCGGGCTTCTTCGCGCCCTTCGGCCACCAGTTCGCGCGCTCGTAAAGCTGGGCGAGCCGCTCGTTCTTTTGTTCTTCGCCGGGGAAAAGTTCGGCGATGCGTTCGAGCCGTTCCTTGGCCTTCGATTGCAGCGAGTACTGAAGAAAAATTTCCACCTGCACAACCAGATCTTCCAGCGCCTGTTGCGCGCGCGTTTCCTCGGGCATCCCGGTTTGTGTCGCGCCCGTCGCGCTTCCCGCGCCCGTAAACCCTTCGGTGCGCGTCGAAACGGTCGCGGCCTTCGCCGCACGCCCCATCACGCTGGCAAGAAACGATGGATCGGCGAGACCCTGCAGCTTCTCTATGCGCTCTTGGTTGCGATAGTCGTACGGATCGATGTCGACCAGGCGATCGAGCGTCTCGCACGCTTGCTTCACCTGGCCCATCGGCAGGTAGAGGTCGAAGAGACGAACCAGCGCGTCGAAATATTTCGTTTCGCGGTTCATCTCGTCGTACATCTTTGCGACGATTTCTGCGATCGGTAGCGACGTTGGATACTGCGCAACGAACTTGTCGACCTGAATCATCAGCTCGCCGTCTTTGCGCTGCTTGCGGAGTGCATCCTTTAGAAACACCAGAAGGCTCGCAGCCTTAGCGTCTTCGCCCGCCTTCACATATGCGCCGGAAAGCTCGAACAGCTTTCCGTAGGTGTCGGGCTTCTGCTTGAAGTACACCTCGAAGATCTCGCGCGCTTGATCAAGCTTGCCCGTGCGCAGCAACGCCTCGCCGTAGAGCGCCAGAAACGAGTTGCTCTTTTCCGCCGACGCGAGCGGCTCGAGCAGTTTCGCGGCGCCGTCGGCGTCGCCCTTGCGGAGCTTTGCTTCGGCGAAAAGCAGCGCCGTTCCTTTGTCCTGCGGCGCCAGCCGGTGCGCGCGTCCAAAATAATCGAGCGCCTCTTCGAGCGAACTTGCCTGCGTCAACTGTCCGGCGCGCAGATAACTGCGCATCGCAAGATCGGCGTGCCGCAGGCGCTCTGCGTTTTCCGCGAGCGTCACGTGCCGCTTGTAGTTTTCGGGATCGAGCACTGCCATTGCTTCGTAGCAGGCCAGCGCTTCGATGTCGCGTTTTTGCGAATGGAAAAGTTCGGCCGCGATTTGAAATTGCTCGATGGCCTCCGAGGCTCGATTCTGCTTTTGCAGTAGCGAGGCGTAGCGCATTAGCCGGTCGGGCGGCTGTGGGTAGGGTTTAAGGAATCGAGCGAATACAGCGGACGCTTTCGCGCCGTCTCCAGCCTCAACCAGCTTGTCGAATTGCGTCCCGTAATACTGTGCGGCGACCGCCGGCTCGCCCAGGCGCGTGTGAATGTCCGCCAGCGCCATCAACGCCTCGGGATGCCCGGGCGATTCGCTCAATACGAGCTCGTAGTCGGTCACCGCTTCCCGGAGTTTGTTTTTCTCCAGGCTGCGCCGCGCTCGGTCTAGGATTTTCGGAATGTCTTGCGCCATGGGAATTCAACACTTCCGCGTGTCAGGTCGGCGGACCAGCTGGGGTAGTCCGCAAGCAGGCCGCGCTTTCGCACGAAACGAGCCCACCCCGGGCTCGCAAGTCAACATCTCACTATACAACGCGGCTGCGGGGGCTCTCAAAAGCCAAATCGGTTTGTGGTTCTTAAAAGCGACGGGGATTCCGAGGACGCCGTGGCTTCAGGCAGGGACAACGGAGGTCTTAAGGCCGATCACGTAAACGAGCGGGTCTGGCGGATCAGGCTTTGCGCGCTGCGCGTCTCGCTCGGCAGGTGCCTCACCCTCTCGCGCATCGACTTCAGCGACAGTCCGCTTCGCACCAGGGCCAAAAATCCAAGCAACGCGAACGGAACGGTGAGGGCGAGAAACGCAAAGAACGAAAACCCGGCGGCCGTCGTCTTCCATGTGTCATCCGTGCCGAAGTACCACCAGAACACGCCGCAGCCCAGGACGCAGAAGAACTGATACGACCCCACGTTGGCCGGCGCATTCGGCAGGGACACACCGAGGTTAATGATCAACAGCACCACCACCGCCGCCATTAACGGCAGGTGCAGTCCATACGCGCGCATCATCGCCCAGAGCCCGATCACCTGAGAGAAAGGCATGAAAATCGACCCAAGCACGGCAAGATAGAAGCTCGGCGCCGTGCCCATGGCGTGAAGGCCCATCAACGCTCCCATTAGGCGGCCGGGAATTCTCGGCGGCTTCGCGCCCTCGGGAGCTTTAGAAAGCTTCAGCTCCAAGTAGTAGATGATGGCCACGACGACGCTCAAGAGCACCAATGCCACGATCGCGAGAATATATGCGACTTTCTCGAATCTCCGAGGCAGATCCACCATCAACGAAACGATAGCCAGAGCCGCCGTCGCAATCACTAGATCAACGAGCCGCTCGACACCCATCGAACCAAGCACCTTGCCAAGCCCTATGTCCTCAGAGTCCGAGACCAGGTAGCTGCGTAGAAGCTCGCCAGGCCGCAAGGGGAAAACAAGGTTCGCGAAGAGTCCCGCGTACACGGCGCGGATTGAATGCGTGAGTTTCACGCGACCGAACGGAGTCAGAAGCCACTTCCACCGGATGCCCTGTATCACGTAGCTCAGAATATCGAAGCTGATTCCGACCAGTACCCATCGCCAATCGACGTTTGCGATTTGCCGCATCGCCTGCACCAGATGAAAGTCGTGCAGCACCCAGACCAGGCACACGACTGCCAGACCGTAGCCGAGGATCAGCAGAATCCTCGTTTTTTTGCTGGTTACGATGTCGGTGTTGCCGTTCAACAGGATGTCACCGCCGCCGGTGCCCTTCTCTGGGATTCACGCACGATTGTGCCCGGACGTCTCCGAAGAATCGTGCGTAACACGTGAAGACGAACCTGCCGCACACGCGCCCACGGAGCGTGCGACAGCGTTTCAAATCGGCTACAGCCTACGACATCACCCCTTCTCAGGCAATCCGTTATCTGGTGCACTTATCGCGATTGATACGCTAACTCTTGCGGCTGCAACACCCAGCCGCCACGAGCTCGTTCGCTCAAACTTCGCACCTTCGGCGCGCGTATCACTTGTAGAGAAACGCAAAGGGTTGCTGGTCGGATTGCGATCTGGATGATGCGAAATCTGAAAATCCGCCTCGTAGTCGGCCTCGTGTTGGGGCTTGTGGTGGTGTCCGGTTTGTCGGGCGCAGTCGGCTACCTCATCGGTCCCAGCGTGCTTCACCCGATGAACTTGAATCCCGAGCGCGACGCGGAGATCGCCGCTATGCTCGCTCGGACGGGCGCGACCAAGAAAGACTTTGAGGTCCGCGTGCCTGACGGCGTGACGCTGAAGGGCTGGAAAGTTCGCGCGCCCGAGCCGAATGGCGACTGGATCGTCGTCCTGCATGGAGTTTCCGACAATCGCACCGGCAACGTTGGTCACGCCGAATTTCTACTGCGCAACGGGTACAACGTCGTGATGATGGATTCGCGCGCGCACGGCAAAAGCGGCGGTGCGATGGCAACCTACGGCTGGCTCGAGCGTCACGACACCGTCTGCATCATCGATGCGCTCACTGCTACGGAAAGCGTGCGCCATGTCGGCGTCCTCGGCGTATCCATGGGCGCGGCGATTGGGTTGCAGGCGGCGGCGATCGATCCGCGCATCGAAGCTGTTGTCGCCGAGGATCCTTTCGCGAATCTTCGCGAAGTCAGCTACGACTACGGAGGTCTCGACATCACACCGCTTCTGGGTAAGACGCTCTTCCGCCCCGCCAGCATCGTCGCCATGCGAGAGGCCGGCCTGGTAGGAAGCTTCACGCCGGACGACGTCTCGCCCGAAAACGCTGTCGCTTCACGCGCGTTCGCGGTGCTGATTATTTGCGGCACTCGCGACCACCGAATTCCCTGCCGCCACGCGGAGCGCGTCTATCACGCCGCCATCGGCCCGAAGGAGTTGTGGGTGGTCGACGGCGCAGGCCACGCCGCCGCTCTCGGCTTTGCGCCGCAGGAATACGAGTCGCGCACCATCATCTTTTTCCGGCGATATCTCGGCGCGAATTGACCTTTCAATTTGGGTTTAGCGCTTCTGTGAGACGAGACCCGCGACCGTGTCCATCAGGTCGAATTTGGTGAGCACTTCCAGCTTGCTGTTTGGCATCTCGACGAAAACAGCCGGGCTTTCGCGGCTTAGAATCTGAGTGACGCGCTCGACTGGAGCGTTTGCCGGAACCTTCGGCAGCGGATTGCCCATCACTTCGCGGATCACCAACTTGCGCAAGTCTTTGCCCTGCAGCGCAAGATTCAGGATCTGGTCCTCAAACACCGTGCCGATCGATGCGCCCTCTTCAAACACGGGCAGCTGCGAAATATCCTGCTGTTGCATCGTCTGCAGCGCGTGAAAAACTGTTTGATATGGCCCCGCGACTATCATTTCGCGCGACTTTCCGTTTTGATGCTTCACTCGAATCACGTCCGCGGCCGTCAGCGCGACTTCCGCGTCCGTGTAGCCGTGCTCGCGCATCCAACCGTCGTTGTACACCTTGCTCATGTAGCGCGATCCTGAGTCCGGCAGAAACGCGACCACCATGTCGCCCGGCTTGGCGTTCTTCGCGACCTTCAGCGCCGCGGACAAGCACCCGCCTCCCGACCCGCCCGTGAAAATCCCTTCCTGCTTCGCGAGCCGGCGCGCCCATACAAAACATTCCTCGTCATTCACCTGCTCGATGTTGTCGAGGATTTTCAGGTTCATCGTGCCCGGAAAGAAATCTTCGCCGATGCCCTCCACCACATACGTGGTCGCCGTGCCAATTTTCCCGGTCTTCACGAATTCGTAGTAGAGCGATCCGATCGGATCGACGCCGATGATCTTCACATCGGGATTTTTCTCCTTCAGGTATTTCCCCACGCCGCTGATCGTTCCGCCGGTGCCCATGCCGCAGATGAAGTGCGTGATCTTCCCTTCGGTGTCGTTCCAGATTTCCGGTCCGGTGGTCTTGTAGTGTGCCTCCGGATTCGCCGGATTCTGATATTGGTTCGGGTAAAACGAATTCGGGATTTCGCGCGCGAGCTTCGTGGCCACCGAGTAGTAGCTGCGCGGATCTTCCGGCTCGACCGCCGTGGGGCACACGATCACTTCCGCGCCAAACGCTTTCAACAGATCGATCTTTTCGCGCGATTGCTTGTCGTTGATCGTGAAAACGACTTTGTATCCGCGAACGCATGCAACCAGCGCGAGCCCCATTCCAGTGTTTCCCGACGTTCCTTCGATAATTGTGCCGCCCGGCTTGAGTTTTCCGGTGCGCTCCGCTTCGTCGATCATCGAGACGCCGATGCGATCCTTCACCGATCCACCCGGGTTCATGTAATCCGCTTTCACCCACACCGTTGCGGGGAGGTCTTTGGCCAACTTGTTCAGCCGGATGAGCGGCGTATTGCCCATGGCTTCGAGGATGTTGTTGCACTTCACGGCGAGGTCGCTCCTTTGCGTTGGAAGAAACAGAGTAAGGAGTTCGGGAATGTCTGTCTAGTGGGCAAGTCCAGGCCGGCGTTAATAATTCTCTAAAGATATTTGGCGCAAACCTATCCCAAGATCGGCCACGGCGCGCCCGATTCAAGTTGCGCTCGCAGCCTCGCGCGTTCATCGGCCACATTTTTCGTTAGCGCGCCGCGGTGTCCGGGGCAGATGTAGCATGCGTCTTCGTTGAGACAACGCAGCGCCGCCTCGCGCGCCGCGGGCAAATCCGGCGTCACCGGCCGCGCCATCAGCCGGAGTTGGCCGTTCACCACGGCTAAAGCATCTCCGCAGAACAGCGCGCGCGTCGGCTCGTGAAAATAAGCAACGTGGCCGGGCGTATGTCCCTGCGACGCGATCGCGCGAAATCCGCCCGGCAAACTCTCGCCGCCTCGCACCAGGTGATCTGCGATCACCGCTGTCGGGGCCGCTTCCTCAAGCAAACCGCGCAAAAGCACAAGCGGCCCTTCTTCCGGAACGCGTTCGCCGAGCCACGCCCGCAACCCATGTTTCGCCGTCGCGCGTGTCAGAAACGGCTTTTCAGCGTCCGCGTAGTAAACCGGCGTGCCGAAATTCTTTTTGAGAAACGCGGCACCGGCCGAGTGGTCGTTGTGCCAGTGCGTAAGGAAAACGCCCTTCACTTGGCGAGGGTCGATCCGAATGGATTGCAGCCCATCTAGAAAATCCGCGGCTCCCGAATCCATTCCCACGTCGACCGCGTATGCTCCATCGTCCGCAGCCACAACGTACGAGCACGCGAAATACGACGGCCGCCGGAAGCACCAAATCCCCTCCGCGACAGCTATCACCTGAGCTTTTATCTCATCCTCCGTTGCATCACGCTCTTCATGCGTCGGTCTTCAGGACAATCTTTCCGCGAGCGTGCGGCGCGCCGGCCAACATCTCATGCGCCTTCCGCGCCTGGCTGAGTGGCAGGACCGTCCCGACGTCTGTTTTCAACTTGCCTGCGTCGAACATAGCAGTGATCCGGTTCAAACGCTCCGTCGTTACCTCTACCAAGAAGAAAACGATCCGCGAACCGTATTTTCGTTTCAGTTCTTCTGCCGGCGGTGAAAACACTGTCACGGCAACTCCATCGGGCTTTAGGACGTGCATCGACCGGTCGAGCACATCGCCGCCCACCATGTCGAGCACCGCATCCACGTTTCGGGCTACGTCCTCAAATTTCTGTTTCTTGTGGTCGACCACCGCGTCGGCGCCCAAGCTACGAACAAATTCCGAGTCCTTCCCAGAGGCCACAGCGATTACTTTCAGCCCCGCGTCTTTCGCGAGTTGCACCGCGTACGCGCCAACATTTCCTGCTGCGCCTTGGATCAAAACCGTCTGTCCTGCCGTAACGTGAGCGTATTCAAAAATCATCTGCAGCGGCGTCACGGCCACGACCGGCGCGGATGCAGCCTGAATAAAGTCGAGCGTCATTGGCTTTGGTGCGATCATTCCCGCCGATGCGATCGCGAACTCGGCGTAGCCGCCGATGAAATTCGGATTCGTGCAGCCGTAGACGGCGTCGCCCTTCTTGAACTGCGTCACTCCCGCGCCGAGCACCTCCACAGTGCCCGCAATATCCGAGCCCAACGTGATCGGAAAGTCCGATCCAACGACGCCCTTGTCCTCACGGATCAGCGCGTCCCACGGCCCAACTCCCGCCGCGACCACGCGCACCAGCACTTCGCCCGCCTTCGGCTGTGGCACTGGCAGGTCTTCAATCTCGATCACTTCCGGACCGCCGAACTGGCGTATCGCTCCAGCTTTCGTCTCGCGTGCCATGGTTAAGCTCGTGACATTAGATTCGGCGGGATGTCAGTTGGGATTGGGGAGAAATTTGTTCGCGCGGAGCCAGTGAAGCAGCAGCGTGGACCATTCACCCACGGACGGATCTGCTAGATCGAGTCCCACTCCGTGCGGCGCCTTCTGAAAAATATGAAGCTCCGCCGGAACTTTGGCTTGCTCGAGCGCCAGGTAGAACACGACCGAATTCTGTGGTGGCACCACGTCGTCAGTGCTGCTGCTGAAAATAAAAGTCGGCGGAGTCGCCGGCGTCACGTTGAACTCGTTCGAAAGCGCTCTGCGCATATTCGGCGTCGCGTCCCGCCCCAGCAAGTTTTCCCACGAGCCTTTGTGTGCGTAATCCGCGATGAACGAAATCACCGGATACGCCAGCACCGCGAAATCTGGGCGCGAACTCACGCGCTCGATCGGGTCCGTCGCTTGCAGGTTGCCGCCGTCAAAATGCGTTTCCACCGTCGACGCCAGATGCCCGCCGGCCGAAAATCCGAGAATTCCAATTCTGTTCGGCAGCACGAAAAACTCTTTCGATCGCGCGCGTACCAGCCGAATCGCACGTTGCGCATCGCCGAGTTCGATGGGGTGGTGATATTTGGGCCCGACGCGATACTTCAACACAAACGCGACGAATCCCGCGCCGTTCAGCCAGTTCGCCATCTGCCGGCCTTCATGGTTCGTCGCGAGCCGGCCGTAGCTTCCCCCGGGAATTACGATCACCGCCGGAGCCGCGTCGTGCTCTTCCGACGGCTGGTAGATCGTGATCGTCGGCTTATCCTCGTCCGCATCGCCGAGCGCTCCCGGCACCTTGCCATCCCACAAAGGTATCGTTCGAGTCGTCGCCGACGCGTCCTCGCGGTCCTCCGGCGTGGTGGGTGCAGCGGCCTGACCGTGCACCCCGCCCGCGCATAAAACCACGCCAAACAGAATTCCGGCGATGAATCGCGGATGAAAAAAGTAAGAGCGCATTTTGACGTTTCTCCCCACGAGAGGGTGACGGCCCACCGCATTTCTGTCAATCCTCGACGGCCGCAGAACCCGCCATTCTCCCCGCCCGCGAAACCACCGCACCCCGCCACGCATCTGTTAAGGTGGACCGCTAAGCGGAGCAATTCTCGCAACCTCCAGCGAAGGAGACTTCCCTTGGATTACGTCCGATTAGGCCACACAGGCCTTCAGGTTTCGCGAAAATCTACCTCCGGCATTCTTCGATGGGCTTGGACGCTCAGCGAAGAAGAGAGCCGCCCTTACATCCAGCGGTCGCTCGAAGCCGGCATCAATTTCTTCGACACCGCCAACGTCTACTCCTCCGGTGAAAGCGAACTCGTGCTCGGCCGCGCTATCCACGATTTCGCAAAGCGCGATGAAGTCGTGATCGCCACGAAGGTCTGGGGCCCGGTGTGGGAGGGACCCAACGGCAAGGGCCTTTCGCGCAAAGCGATCCTCTCCGAAATCGATAAGAGTCTGAAGCGGCTCAACATGGATTACGTGGACCTCTACCAGATTCACCGCTTCGACTACGACACGCCCCTCGAAGAAACGCTCGCAGCGCTCGACGAAGTTGTGCGCGCCGGAAAAGCGCGCTACATCGGCGCCTCGTCGATGCACGCTTGGCAGTTTATGAAGGCGATCGGCCTGCAGCGCACGAACGGCTGGGCGCGGTTCATCTCGATGCAGAATTACTACAACCTGCTTTACCGCGAAGAAGAGCGCGAGATGATGCCGCTGTGTTTGTCGGAGGGCGTCGGCTCGATTCCTTGGTCGCCGCTCGCGCGGGGCCGTCTTGCCCGTCCGTGGACCGACGAGCCGCAGACCGACCGTGCCAAGACCGATCAGTTTGCGAAGGGCCTTTACGAAAAGACCGCCGCGATCGACAAGCCCATCGTCGACCGCGTGAACGAAATCGCGAAGGAGCGCAACCTGCCGCCGTCGCAGATCGCTTTGGCGTGGGTGCTTTCGAAACGCGTGGTCGCGTCGCCCATCATCGGCGCCACCAAGCCGCACCACCTGGACGACGCGATCGCGGCGCTGTCAGTCAAATTGTCACAGGAAGAAATTACGAGGCTCGAGGAATTGTACCAGCCACACGGACTGAGCAGCGCGTTTCAGTAGAGGCTGCGCGCCGACTGGCAACCCGTCAGCTTTTCAGCAGCGCTCGCACGCGCCCGCCGAGCATCTGCTTTGCCTTGTCTTCGGGAATAAATTTGGTGAGCATGCCGAGATCGGCATCGATGATCAGTTCTTCGTCGGTGACTTCCACGGTGCCCTTGATCGGCGTGCTCAGCAGGCCCATTTTCGCCTTCAGCTGAAACGATAACGTCGAGGCCTTCCAGGATTTGTGCTGCAACTCGACCTTCACAGGCAGCCCTTCCGCCTCTTTGAACGCTTTGTCGAATCCCTTGTCGACTGCGTCCACCACATCTTTCTTCTTCCGGTGATGCTCAATCTTCACTTTCATCGCGTCTGCCTTCGCTCGCTTTCGATTAAGAAGTCGCTCGCTGGAAATTTAGATGACGTTCAATCCGCCGCAGCCTCTTCAGCCGCATCGACGTCCTTGAAGTCGTTGCGCACGTCCTCGATCTTCTGACGGTACGCCTTCCCGTCTCCGTAGGGTAAAAAGTGCGAGTACCGGTCGTGCGGATTGTATATCCGGTGCGCATGCCGGATCGGGCACCAGTGCTGTTCGGTTCGCGCCGCCACTTCCGTGACGAACGCGATCACGCCGTTGCCATACGAACAATACGCGCAGTTGATCCGCTCGAGCAGGTTCAAGTAGCAAAGCTTGCCGCGGTCGAACACGATGTAGTCGTCGCGCCTGACCTTTGGAATTCCGTAAATCGGAAACGCGACGAATTGGTAGATCGTGATGAACAGGTCGATCAGCACGAACGGAATGATGCATCCGTAGATGAACGGCGCCGTCAGCCCGACGAAGAAACGCGAATTGCGCACGTAGTGCCAAAGCGGCGATTGGCTACGCGCCTGATCGTCAAGCGCCTCCTTCGAAAACCATACTTTCCGGTTACGCAGCTCGTAGAGCGGCGAACGGTATTCGTCGTTTCGATCCGGCTCGGCGGCAATATGAACGAGCGGCTCGCTCGCACTGGGTTTCTGGCTGGACACACTCACCTCGTCGCGCACGAACTTCCCCGCGCGGTGAAAATCGTATATCACGACTTCGCCGCGCTCGTGAAACGCTTACTCAACCGTGGAACAATCGCGCTGGGCGACCGGGCGTCTGCAAATGCTATACTGGGGGTCTTTTACCCCTGCTTTTTTGCCTGTTGTGCGCGCGGCTAGTCATACTGCGCCCCAAAAGGACTCGAATGCGGATCGACGACTTCAAAGATCGGCTGGCGAACACCATCCTCGTGGGCGACGGCGCCATGGGCTCGCTTCTCTATGAATCGGTCGGCCCACAGCGCTGCGTCGACGAGTTGAACTCCTCTCACGCGGAGGCCGTCTTCCGCTCGCACCAGCTCTACATCGAAGCTGGCGCGCAAATCATCGAGACCAACACGTTCGGCGCCAATCGCCACAAGCTCGCCCTGCTCGGTATGGGCGACCGCGTCGCCGAGCTGAATCACCGCGGAGTGAAAGTGGCGCGCGAAGCCCGAGAAGCCGCGAAGCACGAAGTCCTCATCGCCGGCTCCATCGGCCCGCTTGGCATCGTCCAGCACGTGCGGGATCTCCCGGTCGACGAGATTAAAGCGGTCTTCAAGGAGCAAGCCGGCGCGCTCGAAGAACGAGGCGTCGACCTTTTCATTCTCGAGACATTCAGCAACATCGACGAACTGGAAGCCGCCATCGATGCGATCCGTTCTTTCTCGCTTCTGCCCGTCGTTGCCCAGCTTACCTATTCCGACGAAGGCAGCACCTTCGGCGGCACGCAACCCCAAGACGCGTGGGAACGCCTTAAATCCAAAAATATCCAGGTCGTTGGTGCGAATTGCACGATTGGTCCGCAGTCTCTCCTGCCGATTATTCGGGAGTTGTCGACGCACGCTTCGCTGCCGCTTTCTGCGATGCCCAATGCTGGTTTCCCCAAACGCATCGGCGACCGCACTGTGTATCCGAAATCGTCGCCGGAATATTTCGCGCAGTTCGCGCAGGAAGCTGCCGAACTCGGCACGCGCCTCATCGGGGGCTGCTGCGGCACTACGCCCGAACACATCCACGCCATCTCCGAAGCCGTGAAGAAGTTCCGCGCGACCGGCTCGAAGGCCGCCACCCACTCATCGGTGGAAGTCGCAGAGCCCGCTGAACGGTTCCGCCGCATCGCTGCGCGCGAGCCCGAAAGCAAGCTCTGGAAACATATTCAGGAAGGCAAGTTCGTCACGTCCGTCGAAGTCGATCCGCCGAAGGGCGTCTCGATCGATCGCATCGTCGAGCAGTGCAGCAAGGTGATAGCCAGCGGCCACGTCGACGACATTGACATCAATAGCGGCACGCTCGCCCGTGTGGGCATGGATGCGCTCGTTCTCGCCGGGGCGCTCGAAGCCCACGGAATTGAAACTGTCCCGCACGTCACCACGCGCGACGCCAACATCATCGGCCTTCAGGCGATGCTGCTGGGCGCGTGGGCCGTCGGCGGCGTTCGCAATATCCTCGCCATCACAGGCGATCCGCCGTCGCTCGGCGATCATCCGGAAACCAGCGGCGTCTACGAAGTCGATTCCATCGGCCTCGTCAAAGTTCTCTCGCGTTTGAATCAGGGCACGGACTGGGCGGGCAAGAGCCTCGGCGGTGCGACGAACTTCACCATCGGCGTCGCCGTCAATCCCGTCGCCGAAGACATCGACGAGGAGCTTCGCCGCTTCGAAGCCAAAGTCGCCGCCGGCGCGCACTTCGCCATGACGCAGCCGATCTTCGATCCCGCACACTGGGCAGCGTTCCTGAAGAAACTCGGCGGTAAGTCGCCGATCCCCGTGATCGTCGGACTGTGGCCGCTCACGAGTTACAAGCAAGCGATGCGCCTCAACAACGAAGTCCCCGGCATCGTGATTCCCGAGGCGACTTTGCGTGAAATGGAAAAGGCGGGAGACGCGGCACGAGCGCGTGGATTCGTTCTCGCGCGCCGCATGCTCGATTGGGCGCACACCGCGCGCAGCGAAAGTATCGCCGGCGCGTATCTGATCGCTCCGTTTAAGCGCTACGAGGAAATTCTGGAGCTGTTCGCGTAGCAGGTTGCGCGCGGCTCAGCGTGCGGCGCGCACGTCTAAAAAAACCAGAAGCGCTTCTTCTTAATCGCCGTGGCGCCCGGGCTTAGTCCGATATCGTCGTCCAGCTCCGGGACCCAGGGCAGCGGCTTGCCATCGAACGCAGCCATCGGATTTTCAACCAGCGTCGCGCACGCGGTCTCTTCGCCGTAATTTTTCACGACAAACTCGTACGCTTCCTTGAGGCGTAGAGGCCTGGACGAGACGTTGTGCGCGTCGCTTGCAATGAAATGCACCCCGCGCAGGTCCATCAAGGTTTTGGCCATGTCCTGCGCCGCGCGCCCGAATTTCCCAAGCAGCGATTGCGCCGTGATCTGAGCGTAGCAACCCTGCCTCAGCCACCGGTACAGACGCTCAGGCTTGGTGCGCAGCAGCGGATTCCGCTCCGGATGCGTGATGATCGGCCGCAGCCCGTTCAAATGCAGGCTGTGCAGCGTCTGGTCCATCGACGCCGGTATCGCAAAGTCCGCAAACTCCACCAGCAAATAATTCTTGTGGTTGATCGTGTAGCGCGTCGGCCTCAACGCGACGTCCTGCAAATTTTCGTAGCTCAGGTGAAAATCGCAGCCGGTCCCCAGCACCAGCCGCTCACCGAGCAACTGCTGTAGCGCCTTCCGCCGCTCCTCAATCAATTCCGGCACGAATTCGTGGTGCGGAGATGCGTGCGGCGTCGCCACTACGTGCGTAATCCCGTCCGCGATGGCCATCTCTGCCATCTCGAAGGACATTTCTGCAGCTTCGGGTCCGTCGTCCAGCCCCGCAAGGATGTGGCAGTGAATGTCGATCATGTAAATCGAGAATAGCGCACCGTCGGGCGGCCTCAAAGCGCCGCGCGCAGTGAGTTTTTTGTAATCCGCAATTGGTGCGCGGTTTGCATGTCACGCAGAAGGAACGCGCGAAACGTTTCAGAAGCGCAAGAACGCGACCCGAAACGGTTCAAACGCGTTTCAATTCGGGAACAGGTGAAGTATGCCGCTTCCAAACCTCAACGGCTCCTCCAAGGCCTTTCAAAAGCCTTTTCATAACGCAAAGAAGCGCGCCTTGATCACTGGAATCACCGGTCAGGACGGCTCCTACCTCGCTGAACTTCTGCTCCAGAAGGGCTACGAAGTCCACGGCATCAAGCGCCGCTCGAGCAGCTTCAATACTTCGCGCATCGATCACCTGCTCGCCGACTGGCATGACTCCGCGGCGCCGCTTCTTCTCCACTTCGCCGACCTCACCGACGCGAACAGCCTCAGCCGCCTGCTCTTCCGCATCGCGCCCGACGAAATCTATCACCTCGGCGCGCAAAGCCACGTCCGCGTCAGCTTTGACATTCCAGAATATACGGGAGACGTGACTGCTCTCGGCACCACGCGCCTGCTTGAAGCCATCCGCGAAACGCAACTTCCCGCGAAGTTTTACAACGCCGCGAGCAGCGAAATGTTCGGCCAGGCTGACGAGCGCCCTCAAAACGAGTTCACTCCGCTCCGTCCGCGAAGCCCCTACGGCTGCGCGAAACTGTACAGCTACTGGATGACGGCCAACGCTCGCGAAGGCCAGGGGCTCTTCGCCGTCAACGGCATCCTCTTCAACCACGAATCTCCGCGCCGGGGCGAAATCTTCGTCAGCCGTAAAGTCACCCGCGCCGTTGCCCGCATCTTTCACGGTCTGCAGGACAAGCTCTATCTCGGCAATCTCGACGCGGAACGCGACTGGGGCTACGCGCCGGAATACGTCGAAGGCATTTGGATGATGATGCAGCAGGAAGTCCCCGAGGATTTCGTGCTCGCCACCGGCGAAACCCACACCGTCCGGGAGTTCGTAGAACGTGCTTTCGCCGAGGTCGGGCTCGACTGGCGTCAACACGTCGAAGTCGATCCGCAATACTACCGGCCCACGGAAATCGACCGCCTCGAAGGAGATGCCACCAAAGCTCGCCGGAAACTCGGCTGGACGCCGCGCACTCGCTTTCGTGGCCTGGTGAAAACGATGGTGGAAGCCGACGTTCAACTTCTGGAAGACACGCTCAGCGGTCAGGTCGAGCGTCGCATGTCTGCTCGGAGCGGAGAATGACCGGAATCGAAATCGCTGCGCCCTCGCCCCGCCGCCAGACGTTCGCCGGCAAGCGCATCGTCGTCACAGGCGGCGCTGGTTTTCTGGGCCGCTACGTCATCGACAAACTCAAGGAGCGTGGTTGCCGCGAAATCACGGTTCCCCGGCGATCCTCCTTCGACCTTAGCCGCTGGGACGATATCGAACACCTTTTCGAATATGCACGCCCACATCTTCTGCTGCATCTCGCCGCCACGGTCGACAGTCCCGTCGGCCATTGCAACGTCGCCACCAGTTTCTATAACAACGTCATGATGACCACGCAGCTGATGGAAGCGGCGAGCCGCCACGGCGTGGAGAAAATGGTCTGTACAGGCAGCGCCAGCTCCTATCCTTCACACGCGCCGTTCCCGCTCAGCGAGCAGGATCTTTTCAAAGGTCTTCCTGATGCTTCGCGAGAAGCACACGGCATCGCTAAGCGGCTCGCCTGGATTCAAGCGCGCGCTTACCGCCAGCAGTACGGCTTCCGCTGCGTCTTTCTGATCCCTACGAATTTCTACGGTCCGGGCGACAACTTCGATCCAAAAACCTGCTACGTCATCCCGTCGCTCATCCGCAAATTCGTCGAAGCCAACGAAAACGGGTCGGACGAAGTTGTGATCGGTGGGAGCGGCTGCGCCACTCGCGACTTTCTCCACGTCGACGATTGCGCTGAAGCTATCGTTCTCGCTCTCGAACGCTACGCGGGCGGCGACGCGGTCAACCTTGGCAGCGGCATCGAAATCGGAATTCACGATGTCGCGCGCAAGATCGCTCGGGCTACGGGCTACAACGGCCGTATCCTCTGGGATCCAACATATCCCGACGGTCCGACGCGCCGCGTCCTCGACGTCACGCGCGCGCAAAAAGAATTCGGCTTCAAGGCGAAAAAAACTCTCGTCGAAGGCCTCGCCGAGACTGTCGACTGGTATCGCTCGATCCGCGCCAACGCCGAGTCGAAATCCGCGGAAACAAAAGTGTTCGCGAAGGGAAACTAGCCGCCAACCGCGCCGGATCTGGGAGATTTGTGACGCAGCTCGCCACACCCCGTTCGATTGAATCCGCCGCCGCGCAGGGCGATCAGAGCCTTGCGGCCAAAGCGCGACGCTCTTGCCGCTCGTGCGGCGATCGCTCACTCGAACGCGTTCTCGATCTCGGCAACCTCTACGTGTCCGGGTTCGCCGACGCGCCCGACCCATCCGGCTGGCCGAGGGTTCCGCTCGAGCTGCTGCTCTGCCCGAGCTGCGGCCTCGTTCAGCTCCGCCACACTACGCCGCCCGAATGGATGTATCGCCGCTACTGGTACAAATCCGGCGTCAGCGCCACCATGCGCGCCGCGCTTGCGGACATTACCGCGAGGGCGCGGCAGTTTAGGCCTCTCCTACGCGGCGACGCCGTGCTCGATATCGGCTGCAACGACGGCACGCTTCTGGACACCTACGCCGGCTCGGGCCTTCGTCGTGTCGGCTTTGAGCCAGCCGCGAATCTCGCCGTCGAAGCTGAATCGAACGCCGAACGCGTGGTCTGCGATTTCTTCAGTGCGCGGCCGGTCGCCGGTGAAGAATTCCGCATCGTCACGTCAATCGCCATGTTTTACGACCTCGAAGATCCCAACGCCTTCTGCGCCGATGTTGCGAGCGTGCTCGCTGAAGACGGCGTGTGGATCATCGAGATGCACTACCTCGCCGACATCGTTCAGCAAAACGCATTCGATGCGATCTGCCACGAGCATCTCGAATACTATTCGCTCGCCGCGCTTGAGAATGTCTTAGAACGCGCGGGGCTCCGCGTCGCGGACATTGAAACCAACGCTGTCAACGGCGGGAGCCTTCGCGCCTACGTCGTCCATCGCAACTCGCCCGAGGCTTCGGTGCCCTCGCGCCTCGCTCGCGTCGGTTCGCTTCGCCGCAAGGAAGCCAACGCCGAGCTCGATCGTCCACATACGTACGCGCATCTCGAATCGCGCATTCATCAGATCGGCTCGCGGCTCAATTCCTGGCTCGCCGCTCAAAATTCCAACGGCAGAATGATCTGCGCTTATGGCGCCTCCACCAAAGGCAATACGCTGCTGCAAACCTTCGGCCTCGATCGCTCGCTCATCCACTCCGCAGCCGAACGCAATCCGGAAAAATGGGGCAAGTTTACCGTCGGCTCGTGGATTCCCATCGTGTCCGAAGCCGAAGCTCGCAAATCCTCGGATATTTTTCTGATCCTGCCGTGGCACTTCCTCGCCGAAATTCGCGAACGCGAATCCGAATGGCTGGCACGCGGCGGAACGCTCGTGGCTCCGTTGCCGACACCCGCCCTTATCGACAAAACTGGCATGAGCCCTGTGCCTTCCCGCGCCTGATCGCTAACCTTCGCGCCTTTAGTTCCACTCACGATTCGAATCTCTCGACGCGCGCACCGCATCCCGGCGATAATCCCGCTCATCCAATCGACCCACTCATGAAAGTCGAATGCTTCACCATCGCTATCCCGGACGCTGCGCTTGACGACCTCCGCTCGCGCCTGGCACACACACGCTGGCCGGACGAGATCGAAGGCATCGACTGGCATCAAGGCGCTGAACTCGAATACATCCGCAGCCTCGTCAACTACTGGCGCGACGTCTTCGACTGGCGCGCGCAGGAAGCAGCGCTCAACCGTGTCGCGCAGTTCCGCGCCGACGTGAGCGGTCAAACGATCCACTTCATTCACGAGCGCGCGAAAAATGGCCGCGGCCTCCCGCTCCTCTTCACGCACGGCTGGCCCGGCAGCTTCATCGAAGCGGTCAAACTCATCCCCCGTCTCACCGATCCCGAATCGCACGGCGCGCGCGCCGAAGACGCTTTTGACGTGGTCGTTCCGTCGATTCCCGGCTACGGCTTCTCCCCAGCGCCTACTGCCACCGGTATGAACTCCTACGTCATCGCTGAATTGTGGGGCGAGTTGATGTCGGGCCTCGGCTATGAGCGCTTCGCCGCGCAAGGTGGCGATTGGGGCGCGAGCGTTTCCACGTGGCTCGGGCTTCAGGTTCCATCGCGCGTCGCGGGAATTCATCTCAACTACATTCCCGGTTCCTACGATCCTCCGCGCGCCGCGGACGGTGGCGACCTTGCGCCGGAAGAGCGCGCGTTTCTGGAATCGCGCGACAAGTGGCTCGACGCTGAAGGCGCTTACGGCCACCTCCAGGGCACGAAACCGCAGACCGCCGCCTACGCTCTCAACGACTCGCCTGCGGGCCTCTGCGCTTGGATAGCCGAAAAGTTCCGCGACTGGAGCGACTGGCAAACGAATCCCGACGAAGCGATCTCGCGCGACACGCTCCTCACCAACATTTCGATTTATTGGTTCACGCAAACCATCGCCTCGTCGATGCGCCTCTACTGGGAGGGCCGGCGCCGGCCTGTGCGATTCGCGCCCGGCCAGCACGTCGATGTGCCCGTCGGCGTCGCGCGATTCGCTAAGGAAGAACCGATGCCGCCTCGCAAGTGGGTGCAGCGCTGCTACAACGTCCAGCGCTGGACGGAGTTTCCTCGCGGCGGCCATTTCGCCGCGCTCGAACAGCCCGAACTTCTCGCGCAGGACATTCGCGAATTCTTCCGGCCGCTGCGCTAGCACCCGTTTGGCAGCCCCGCACGCGCGCCCACGCATTCACACGCCAGAAATACACGACCGCGCGCCTTTCCCGTTGACGCGCTGCACACCGCGCAAAAGTTGTTAGAATGGAATGCTTTTCAACGGGATCGGAATTATCCGTGGGGCACACCGCTGAATTTTGCGGGAGCCTCGCCGCCATCGGCTTCCAATTTTCGGAGGAAATGTAATGGGTGTGGAACGCAAGCCGGAATTCTTCGCTAGCAAAGGGATCAAGGTCGGCATCATCGGCTGCGGCTACGTGGGTCTGCCGCTCGGACTGCGCTTCGCCGATGAAGGCCAATTCGTGACCGGCTTCGATCTCGACGACGCGAAGGTTAAGAAATTGAACACCGGCGAGTCCTACATCCAGCACATCCCTGCTGCAAAAATTAAAGCGCACGTTGACGCGAAAAAGTTCAACGCGACCACCGACTTCACGAAGCTCAAGGATATGGACGCCGTGCTGATCTGCGTGCCCACTCCGCTCGATGAACGCCGCGAACCGGACCTGAGCTACGTCGAGAACACCGCAAAAGCGATCGCGCCGAACTTGCAGCGCAATCAACTGATCGTGCTGGAGAGCACCACGTATCCCGGCACCACCGAAGACCTCGTCCTTCCGATTCTGGAAGCGAACGGCCTGCGCTGTCCGATCGCGCGCACCGAAGCTCCCGAGGGCACGAAGACCGATTTCTATCTCGCGTTCTCGCCCGAGCGCGAAGATCCCGGCAACAAGCAGTTCGGCCTTGCGCAGATTCCGAAAGTCGTCGGCGGCATCAATCCGCCGAGCGGAAAAGCTGCGGCGAATCTGTACGCGCAAATCGTCGCGAAGGTTGTGCCAGTCAGCTCGACGCGCGCGGCGGAAATGGTGAAGCTGCTCGAAAATATCTTCCGCTGCGTGAACATCGCGCTCGTTAACGAGCTGAAACAACTCTCGTTGCGCATGGATCTCGATATTTGGGAAGTGATCGACAGCGCGGCGACCAAACCGTTCGGCTTCATGCCGTTCTATCCGGGGCCGGGCCTGGGCGGACACTGCATCCCCGTCGATCCGTACTATCTTTCGTGGAAGGCGCGCGAGTACGACTTCGCCACGCGGTTCATCGAGCTGGCCGGCGAAATCAACACCGCGATGCCCTACCACGTGGTCGACGCGCTGGTGGGCGCGCTGAATGAGCACCAGAAAAGCGTCAAGGGCTCGCGCATCCTGCTTCTGGGTGTCGCGTATAAGAAAGACGTCGACGACCTGCGCGAATCGCCGTCCCTCAAGCTGCTCGAACTTCTCACCCAGCGCGGCGCGAAACTCGACTACAACGATCCGTACTTCCCCGCGCTGCACAAGATGCGGCACTACGACTTCTCGAACATGAAGTCGGTCGAGCTGACGCCGCAGAATCTGGCAGGCTATGACTGCGTGCTGATCGCGACGGACCACACCAGCTACGACTACGACGCGATCGTGAAGAACTCGAAACTGGTGGTCGACACGCGCAACGCCACGCGCAAAGTGATATCTGGCAAGGAAAAAGTCGTGCACTGCTAGGCTGTGCCGACGCCGCACCGCGCGTTTGCCTTCTGGATCCACGCTGCGAAGTCACCTGTACTTTCGTACAGCGTGCAAGTTTCGCCTGTCCCCTTCGCCTTTTCGAAACTGGTAAGAAAGTCCCATTGTCGTGGGCGTACGGTACCGCTAGGCTGAGGGAATCATGGCCACGACGATTCCGGATGCGAAATCGTATTCTCTCGAGAAGCTGAAGCTCGATACGGGCCGACGCCGCAGCATGCGTGTGCTGCTCAGCGTGCCGATCTCGGTTGTGGGAAAATCGGCGCAGAAAAAGGAATTCTCGGAAGAGACCCGGACCCTCGTGGTGAACGCGCATGGCGCGCTGATCTCCCTGGCGGAAAAGCAGACTGCCGGCGACAAGATCACCATCTCGAACAAGGCCACGCAGCACTCGATCGTGTGCCGCATCGTTTACGTTGGCGCGATGCAGGCGGGTAAAGCGCAGATGGGCATCGAGTTTGAAAAGCCAGCGCCGAAATTCTGGCAGATCGACTTTCCTCC
>JBEKJW010000052.1:0-21919 GCA_050011035.1 Candidatus Acidiferrales bacterium | reverse complement strand
GACTACCAGTATGTCGTCGAGGCCAATCTAGCCTTGGTTGCCACGACGGGCAAGCCATCCCCGATGGACGCTCTGGCATTGAATGATGCGACGAATCAGGAGTTGTATCAGCGTCTCGCGGAAACGTTCGTGATGTTGCGCTTACTAGGCACTGTGGAATATCACAAGGCGTATATCCTCACCGGATATGTAATTCAGGACGAAGTAGTCTGCCAAACGCTGTCGCCGCTCGAAAGGTTTTTCGGCACACCGGGCTGTTTGCCGTGGAAGATACGCCCTAATCATCTACAGAGAGCGGTAGATCTGTACCGAGGCAAGGCCCAGTTTTTGTCTCATTTTGCCGATCTCCCCCGGCTTCGGTTCTATCGAGGTTGGGTGGCTTTGAATACTGGGTTGCAGCGCATGTATTCCAGCGATCGAATTCACGAGTTTGTCAGAGCCCTGGAAGCGCTAATCGTTCCGAAGATCGGTCGGACAAAGATGAACTTCGTTGAACGCTGCGCCAAGTTTGCAGCGCCCCTAGCGGCCAGTTCGCTTGCCGAAGAAGCGCTCAAACAAGCCTACGAGATGCGATGTGACGTGGAGCACCTACATGATTGGGACCGTTCTTTGGCGGGTTTGCCTCAGTCGGACCGAGAACACGTAGCGTTCTGGCGAACCCGACAGATGGAAACACTAGCTTGTACGGCTTACGTTAGAATCCTGGAACATCCTGCGCTCCAGCAGTTTTTTCATGCCGACACAGTGCTGGAACAATTCTGGTTGAGGCCGGACCAGGACATACGATCCGCGTTTGGCGTCCCGTTCGACATTACCACGCTTAGCCTAGTGAGGAAGTACGACGCTTCATGGCGGGCTAGACTCGACGATTGGCCTTCCGGCTGGTTCGAGAACCACGCGTAACTTGTAGCGTGGCATGAGCGATTGTCTATGCTACTGATCGAAAGGGGCGCGTGACGCGGCGGTTGTTATGTCACGGCCAAAGCCGTGACCCGCAAAGATGGGGCACCCATTTTGGCAAGTCTGATAATCTTGTGGGGATTCACCATACGATACGAAATCCTTAGAGCGAGGGATCTTACGACGTGACTTCATCCACCGTTTCGGCCACCCAGACTGGGCGCGCCCATAATTTCAACGCCGGCCCCGGCGCATTGCCGCTCGCGGTACTGGAGCGCATCAGCCAGGAACTGACCGACTATCGCGGCACGGGCATGTCCGTGATGGAGATGAGCCACCGCTCGGCCGAGTTTGAAGAAATCATCGCCAGCGCCGAAGCGAAGCTGCGCAAGTTGATGTCGATTCCCGACGACTACGGCGTGATCTTCGTGCAGGGCGGCGGCAGCGGCCAGTTCACCATGGTCCCCGCGAACCTTTTCATCGCCGGAAAGCCGGTGGACGTGCTGCACACGGGCATGTGGACGTCGAAAGCCATCGCCGAACTGAAGAAAGGCACGCCGTACCGCCTGGCGGCATCCACCGAACCGGAAAAGTTCACGCGCCTGCCGCGCAAGGACGAGATTCAGATCTCGCCCGACGCCTCCTACGTCCACATCTGCACGAACAACACGATTGAAGGCTCGGAGTGGAACGAGCTGCCGGACACGCACGGCGTGCCGCTGGTGGCCGACGCTTCGTCGAACATTCTGTCGAAGCCCATGGACGTGTCGAAGTTCGGACTGATTTTCGCCGGCGCGCAGAAGAACCTGGGCCCCTCGGGCGCGACGGTGGTGATCGTGCGCAAGGACCTGGCCGAGCGCGCGGACAAGAACCTGCCGACCACGCTGCAGTACCGCACGCACATCAAGGAAAAGTCGCTGTACCACACGCCGCCGACGTTTGCGGTGTACATCATCGGGCTGGTGCTGGACTGGATCGAAGCCGAAGGCGGCGCGGTGGCGATGGCTCGGAGGAATGACGCCAAGGCGAAGACGCTGTATGACGCGATCGATGGGAGCGGCGGGTACTACACGGGGCCGATCGAGAAGGCGTCACGGTCGAAGATGAACGTCACTTTTCGCGTGGCGGGCGGCAACGAGGAGATCGAGAAGAAGTTCGCTAAGGAAGCCGCGGCGCACAAGCTGGTTGGGCTGGCGGGACATCGGTCGATCGGTGGGATGCGGGCGTCGCTCTATAACGCGGTGGGGCAGGATGCGGTGGATGCGCTGGTGGGGTTTATGGCGGAGTTCAAGCGGCACAACGGGTAACGGACTAGGCCTGGTACATTTCACAGAGCACACCGAGAACTGCGGAGGGCACGGAGACTACGGGTGGAACCCGAGTTTCGCGTGCCCTTTTTGTTGGGTGTGGGGGAGTTGGTAGGTCCGCCACACTTGGTGTGGTAATCACGCTACACATCGCTTGACACCCTCAAATGGGGTGGTAAAGTCGGGTTTGCGATGCGTTTTCCCCTCCATAACGCGGTTTTTGGCACGCAACGTTTAGCGGCGACCGTGGCGTTCTGTGGCTTTTGTGACGCCGGGGTAGGTCGATGAAGCTGCCTCGCATCCATCCTCGCCGCCGGACTTGGGTCCTGATTGGCAGCATCGTCGTGGTCCTGCTCGCGGCGATGGTCTTCACGCTCGGCTCGCTGACGCTCCCGTTCAGCCCCGAACGCGGCAACGAGTTCTTCATTTTCTTCGCGGTCTCGACGCTGCTTGCTGCCGCGCTGCTGGTCTTCAGCCTGATCCTCACGCGCAGCCTGATCCGGGTGTGGGCGGAGCGGCGAAGCAGGCAGCTCGGGTCCCGTTTCAAGGTGAAGATGGTGCTGGGAGCGATGAGCATCTCGCTGCTGCCCATCCTGTTCCTCTTTTTCGTGAGCTACGCGCTGGTGAACCGGACGTTGAACACGTGGTTCCCGCGTCCGCTGGAACTCGCCAACGAACAGACGCAGCAGCAGATGCAGGACTTGGCGAAGTCCAGCCGCGAGCATTTGAACCGTATCGCGCAACGTGCCGCGTCTACCGCGGACTCGGGCAAGACGCTCGAGGGGCTTGACTGGGCGGTCGACGCGAGCTGGCACACCAATCTGGCCGGCGTGGCGCAGGATGGCGTGGCGTTTCTGAATTTGCCGTCAGCGGCGGGAGGTTCGGCCGTCGCCGCAACGCCGACCAAGCTGGCGACGCCGCCGGTGTTTGTGCGCGCGCTGCCGAATGGGGCGGAGATCTGGCGCGCGGGCGGGCAGCTTTACATCACGGGATCTGCGCCATCGCGCGGCGGGAAATTGTACGTCGGGCGCGAGCTGCCGAACGATTTCCTCGAGCACTACAACGACATTGAAGCGCAGACCGCGACGTACCTCCAGCAGAAGCAAAATCTGCGCGCGTATAAGCGCGAGATTTTGCTGGCGCTGTTTTTCGTGACGGTGTTGCTGGTCTTTGCGACTACGTGGGTCGCGCTGTTCCTCTCGAAGCAGGTGACGGTGCCGATTCAGGCGCTGGCGGAGGCGACGCGCGAGATTGCGCGCGGCAACTTCGATCATCAGATCGATGTGAGGGCGCAGGACGAGCTGGGCACGCTGGTGCGCTCGTTCAACCGCATGACCGAGCAGCTTGGCGAAGGCCGGCGGCAGATCAACGAGTTCACTCTGAGCCTGGAGCACGCGATCGAAGAGCGCGAGGGCCGGCGGAAATTGATGGAGGCGGTGCTCGAGAACATTCCGACGGGCGTGGTGTCGCTGACGGCGACCGGCGAGATTACGCGGCTGAATTCGGCGATCTCGGCGATTCTCGGCGAACACGTGCGCGGGGCGAAATCGTTGCCGGAACTGCTTGGCGAAGACGGCGCGCGCGGCGTAATGCACCTGATGCGGCGGTCCCTGCGGATGGGCGTGGCGTCGCGCGAGATTGAGGTTGCGGCGTCGGGGCGGCTGGTGCGCGCGGCGGTGACGGTAAGTTCGCTCGGGCCGCGGAAGTCGAATCCGGGATTCGTGGTGGTGGTAGACGATTTGACGGATTTGTTGCGCGCGCAGAAGGCGGCGGCGTGGCAGGAAGTGGCGCAGCGCATCGCGCACGAAATTAAAAATCCGCTTACGCCAATTCAACTTTCGGCGCAGAGACTGTTGCGGCATCTCGACAAGGCGCAGGCCGGCGCGACAAATGGGAATCGCAGCGAGTTAGAGCAGCTGGTGGCGAATTGCGCGGGATTGATCGAACGCGAAGTACGAACGCTCGAGTCGCTGGTCGATGCGTTCTCTCAGTTCGCCCGATTCCCTTCTGCGCGGCTGGCCGCTGAGGATCTGAATACGATCGTTTCGAGCGCGGTCGATCTGTTTCAAGGGCGGCTCGAGGGCATCACATTGAAGACGGAGCTCGCAAGTTCGTTGCCTCCGGTGAAAGCCGACCGCGAGCTGTTGCGCCGCGTGGTGGCGAACTTGATCGACAACGCGGCGGAATCGATGGAAGGCTCGAAGATCCGTCGGCTGCGCGTTGCGACGCGGATCGATGCCGAGCGCGAGACAGTGGAGATCGAAGTCGCGGACAGCGGCCACGGAATATCGCCCGAGGATAAAGAAAAACTCTTCCTGCCGCACTTTTCGACGAAGGAGCGGGGCACGGGGCTGGGGCTTGCGATCGCGAGCCGGATTATCGCCGAACATAACGGAACGATTCACGTGGAAGACAATTTGCCGACCGGAGCGAGATTCGTCATTCGGTTCCCGGCGGCGGAAGTGGCTGCGGCGGCGTCTGCACTTGAGACGTCGTAGTCGCGGCAAGATTTCAACAAGACTCACGAGCGAGGTATGGGTTAGCGGTCCATGGCGGGAAACGTACTGATTGTCGATGACGAAGGCGGAATCCGCGAATCGCTGAGCGCGATTCTGATGGACGAGGGCTACTCGGTCGCCTCGGTGCCTACGGGCGAGGAGTGCCTCGAACGCCTCGAAAGCACGAGCTACGACGCGATCTTGCTGGACGTGTGGCTGCCGAAGCTCGACGGGCTCGAGACGCTGGCGCGGATTCAGCAGATGGAGGCGCCGCCGGCCGTGGTGATGATTTCCGGCCATGGAAACATCGAGACGGCGGTACGAGCGACGAAGCTGGGTGCATTTGATTTCGTCGAGAAGCCGCTAACGCTCCAAAAAGTCGTGCTCGTTGTGCGCAATGCCGTGGAGTACGCGCGGCTCGAATCAGAAAACAAGCGGCTTCGCGCCGAGCAGGACGAGCGGAATCAGATTCTTGGCAATAGCGTGCCGATGAAGGCGCTGCGCCAGCAGATTGCGCTGACCGGCCCAACTACGGGGCGCGTGCTGATTTACGGCGAAAGCGGCACCGGCAAAGAACTCGTGGCTCGCGCGCTTCATGGCAGTAGCCCGCGACGCGATGAGCCGTTCGTCGAAGTGAATTGCGCGGCGATTCCCGAGGAGCTGATCGAGTCGGAATTATTTGGCCACCGCAAGGGCAGCTTCGCGGGCGCACACGAAGACAAAATCGGCAAATTCGAAAGGGCCAATGGCGGCACGCTTTTTCTCGACGAAGTCGGCGACATGAGTTTGAAGACCCAGTCGAAGGTGCTGCGTATCCTGGACGAGAATCGCGTGCAGCCGATCGGCTCGAATCATCCCGTGAATGTGGATGTGCGGGTGATCGCGGCGACGAACAAGCAGCTGGACGAGGAAATTACGCGGAACGCGTTTCGCGAGGACCTTTTCTACCGCTTGAACGTGATCCCCTTCTACGTGCCGGCGCTTCGCGAGCGCACCGAAGATCTTCCGATCATCGCGGCGCACTTCCTGGCGGAATTCTGCAAGGACTATGGGCGGAAGCCAAAGGAATTCACAGCGGCGGCGATGGAGATTCTTCTGCAGTATCCGTGGCCGGGGAATGTGCGCGAGCTGAAGAACCTGGTGGAGCGGCTCGTAATCGTCTGCCCGTCCGAAGAAATCGAGCCGCAACATCTACCGCCGGAGCTGTTTCGTGGCGCGTCGAAGAGCCCGCAGAAGCCGTACGAGAGTTTGCAGGAGGCGCGCTCAGCCTATGAGCGTGAATTCGTGCTGCGGAAACTCGAAGAGAGCCGCTGGAATATGACGAAGGCGGCTGCAGCGCTGGGGCTCGAGCGCAGCCACCTCTACAGAAAGATGCGCACCTTGGGGATTGC
Source organism: Candidatus Acidiferrales bacterium (assembly GCA_050011035.1). Classification (GTDB taxonomy): domain Bacteria; phylum Acidobacteriota; class Terriglobia; order Acidiferrales; family UBA7541; genus Palsa-295. The sequence continues at coordinate 15,823 of JBEKJW010000052.1, read as the reverse complement.
CACTACAAAGGTGACGTGATCGGACGCACGTCGCTGAAAGTCACACAGATAATATATCTATGCCACACAGAGCTCCGTAACGGGTGTTGTGCTTGCAGCGCTCGGACTATGGCGTCTTCGAAGTTGGCGTTGACGGGCCCGGAGCGATTCTCAACCTGACAAATGTTTGGAGCTCGTAAGAAGACAGCTTGCGCGGCACGCTATTCAAGGTTGTGCGTTTCCGGCTGTCTTACGGTTTGTCGTCCTCGTCGTCTTCCGCTTCTTCCAATTCGTCTTCGCGTTCGGGATCATCGTCGTCGTCTTCGGGGGACTGGCGCTCTTGCAGCTCCTCCAACTGGCGATGCCAGTCCAGCATTTTCACCATTTGGGAATTTTGGCGCCAGTTGGCCTGCACCTTCACGAATAATTCCATGAAGATTTTAGAGCCGAGCAGCTTTTCGAGTTCCTTGCGCGCGTCGGTGCCGATTTGTTTCAGGGTGCCGCCGCCAGCGCCGATCAGAATTCCCTTTTGCCCTTCGCGCTCCACGTAAATCGTGGCACTGATGCGGAGCAGCTTCGGCTTCTCCTCGTATTTATCCACGAGCACGGCGATCGCGTGCGGCACTTCCTGCCGCGTGGCGAGAATGGCTTTCTCGCGAATCACTTCGGCGGCGAGAAAGCGTTCCGGTTGGTCGGTGACCTGATCGTCCGGAAAATATTTCGGGCCCTCGGGCAAGCGCGCGATCCAAGATGCGACGAGATCGTCGAGTCCGCGCCCGTCAATGGCCGAGATCGGAAACGTTTCGGCAAACTGAAATTCCTCGTTGTATCGCGCAATCATCGGCAGCAGGAGGTGCTTCGCGACCATGTCAATCTTGTTCAGCAGCAGGTACGCCGGCCCCTTGAAGCGCTTGATCCAATCGAGCGCGAATTCATCTCCCTTGCCGAATTTCGCGGAAGCATCGACGATGAGGCAAAGAATATCGAGGCCTTCGAGCGTGTGTTGCAGTTCGTCCATCATCATCCGGCTCAGCACGTTCTCGGGGCGGTGAATGCCGGGCGTATCGATCAGGACGATTTGAGCGTCGTCGCGATTGACGATCCCTTGAACGCGATTGCGCGTAGTTTGCGGCTTGTTCGAGACGATCGAAACTTTTTGGCCGACGAGCTTGTTGACGAGCGTCGATTTGCCCGCGTTGGGGCGGCCGATGATGGCGACGAAGCCGGATTTAAAAGGCATGTGTGCTGAATTGTACGCGAAACGAGAACACGGAGACAGCCGCGTGGACGACGCTAGGTTGTGGGCGCAGCGGACGCGGCCGGCGCTGTTGTGGGGCGTGCGCGCACGCGCAGTACTTTACGCTGGTTCGACTCGACGACTTCAAAACGCACTCCGTCGGTCTCCACAACTTCTCCGTTGCGCGGGACGTGACCGGCGACACTGTTCAGAAGTCCGGCGATCGTAGTAGCAGCCGAGTGCTGCTCGTCGGCATCGAGCGTCACGCCAAAAAGCTCGCTCACCTTATCGAGCGGCACGCTGCCGCGGATCACCAGAGCGCCGCTGGGCTCGCGAACTACGTCAGGCGCAGGAACGCGGTCTTCCTCGCCAATCTCACCAACGATTTCTTCCACCAAGTCTTCGACGGTGACTACGCCACCCATCAATCCGTACTCGTCGATCACGATCGCCATCTGCTGGCTTTTGCGCTGCATTTCTTTCAGCAGCGCCGAGCCATATTTTGTTTCCGGCACAAAGAGCGCGGGACGCATCAACTCGCGAACGATGCGATGCGTCGCGTCCCGGTCAGACACTTCGAGCATGTCGCGCGCGAAAATGATGCCCACAATGTCGTCGAGCGATTTGTCGTAGACCGGCACGCGGGAGAACTTGGTGTCGACCACAAGTTCGCCGAGCTCTTCAAGCGTCGCGCTGGCTCGGATCGCGACCACGTCAGGACGCGGCGTCATCACGTCGCGCACGCGCTTGTCACCAAACTCAACGACCGATTCGATCAGGCGCGCTTCATCCTGTTCGATGATGCCTTCTTCCGTAGCAGCGTCGACGAGCGCTTCGATCGCCTGCTGCTGGTCTTCTTCCTTCGACGATTCGGACTCCGCCTCCTCGGAAAGGTGAAGGATGGAAATCAGAAGCTCGAGCACCGCCTGAACCGGCCAGATCAGAATCTGGAGCGCGCGGACAAATGGAACGAACGGACGGACCCAACCTCCGGACGCACGCGCGATCAGAAGTGCGGGAAGAAACTGCATCGCGACCACGACTTCCGCGCCGAGGAAGAAAATCATTTCGGCTGCGGCTTCCCACGTGCCGGGCACAAAGAACAGAACGCCGCGAGCAGTGAGCGCGGAAACAAGGACGAGCCACAAACGCGCGAGAAGACTGAACGTCAACGGCGCGCGACGTCGCTCAACGTGAAGACGCGGTTCGATTTCGGCTTCGAAAGTCTCGAGGTGCTCGCGGACGCGGCCGGCAACTACGCGGCCGAGTTCGCGGTAAACGCGGTCGAGATAAGAAAAGATGACCAGGCCCGCGGTGAGGGCGAGAACGCCAATGGTGTAAAGAAAAGGCGCCATGCGTCAGGCAATCCCCAAATCGCGGCGAAGGACGCGCTCGCGTCGCTCCATCTGCCCGGAATCTGTTTCGTGATCGTAGCCCATCAGGTGAAGGATGCCGTGGAGAATCAAAATGCGCATTTCGGTTTCGAAGGTGCGGCCAAAGCGGACCGCATTTTCGCGAGCGACGGCCGGAGCGATGGCGATGTCGCCGAGATACGGGCCATCGCCAGTTTCCCCAGAGGCCTCAGGTTGGGCCGCTGTCTTGCGCGTTCGGCGCTTCGGCGACGATCGTCTCACTGGAAAGGACAATACATCGGTGGGCCGATTTTTTCCACGATAGCTGCGGTTCCAGCGGGCGATGTCGGCGTTCGAAACCAGTGCGACCGTGAGACTTTCCGGGGCAAGGCGAAGACGAGATTGCGCGCGCGAGAGGAATTTCTCAAGCGGGGAAATTGAAACGCGGACCTCGCGCTGGCGGTTGAGAATCATCAGCGGAAATTACTCGCGGGGCTGCTTGTCGCGAGACGCGCCAAAGCCCGTGCCGCGGCCGTGATGCGGGTGCGCGGCGGAGTGCTCGTCGTACGCCTTGATGATGCGCTGGACGAGGCTGTGCCGCACCACGTCGTGTTCGTCGAAGTAGGTAAACGAAATCTCCTGCACTTTTCCGAGAATCTCGATGGCTTCGAGCAGGCCCGAGCGGCGCGAATCGGGCAGGTCAATCTGCGTCACGTCGCCGGTAATGACGGCCTTCGAGCCAAAGCCGAGGCGCGTCAGAAACATTTTCATTTGTTCGCTGGTGGTGTTCTGCGCTTCGTCGAGGATGACGAACGCTTCATTCAGTGTGCGGCCGCGCATGAATGCCAGCGGCGCAACTTCGATGATGCCCTTCTCCAGATAATTTTCCAGTTTGTCGGCTTCGAGCAGGTCGTGCAGAGCGTCGTACAGCGGACGCATGTACGGATCGACTTTTTCCTGGAGCGTGCCCGGCAGAAAGCCGAGGCGCTCGCCGGCTTCGACCGCAGGACGCGCAAGGATGATGCGGCTCACTTGTTTCGAGAGGAGCGCGGTGACGGCCATCGCGACTGCGAGATACGTCTTGCCCGTTCCGGCAGGGCCAATCGCGAAAACCATGTCGAACTGTTCTAGCGCTTCGAGATAGCGCTTCTGATTGGCGCTCTTGGGCGCGACGACTTTCTTGCCGAAAGTGCGCGTGTGAGCAGGTGAGAAAGCCGGGCGCGCTCCGGGCGTGGGTTCAGACGTAGCGATGCGCAAAAGCGATTTCACTTCCTGGGAATCTGGTATGCGGCCTTCGCGGATGCGCTGGTTATATTCGCCGAGGATTTGAGCGGCGCGTTCGACTTGGGGCTGGGCGCCTTCAATTTCCAAATCGTGGTCGCGGAGACGCGTGGTGACGTTCAGAGCGGACTCGAACAGCTTCAGGTTTTCGTCGAGGGTGCCGAACAGCTCGTTTATGCCGCCGATCAGTCTTACGGTTTGTTTCATCAAGTCTCGCCGAGGCGAAGCCTCCAAGGCCACACGATCGAACAACCGTTAGATGAGCGTAGCGCGTAGATGGACAAGGGTCAAGCAAAGCAGCAGTGCACAGTATTGGTGCGGTGGAATTTCACGAAACAGTAATGAGAAACCGCTAAAGCCCGAGGCGGCACAGGCCGATGACGCAGATAGGGGCGATTTCGAGCGAAGCGAGGAATAGAGGATGAGCACCGGCGTCAGATTCGGCGAGCAGCGGCGGTCGCACCGCGTTCATCTTGCCGTCCCGGTCATGTTGCGGGGCAAGCGCGGCGATCAGTCGTTTGCAGAAGAGACGACCACGACGGTGGTGAACAGCGCGGGCGGCCTTTTGATGACGGCGCTGCCTTTGCAGACGGGCCAGACGATCACGGTTACGCACAAAAAAACGGCGGAAGTGCAGGAATGCAAGATCGCGTTCGTCGGCATGGGTGAGGGGAATAGGCTTCAAGTCGGGTTTGAGTTCCTTGAACCGGCGCCGAAATTCTGGCGAATCGCTTTCCCGCCGGACAACTGGGACTCGTCGGAGCGGAAACGTCCGGGAGAGATGCAGCGGGTTGCACCGAAGCCTGCGCCAGCGACAACGGCTGCGCCGGTAGCGCAAGTGCCCGGCCGGAAGTGATGCGGCCCGCTCCGTCGCGAACAGGGATATCTCCACGACGCTCGTTGTGCTGTTGACCCGCTAGAACGAAACCTTGGGAACTTCCTTCGACGCTGCATCCGCCTGGAAGTACGCGTTGTTCACCGAGAACCCGGCCCACTTGGCAAATACGCTGTTCGGAAATTGCTGGACGTAGGTGTTGTAGGTCTGAAGCGAGGAATTGTAGCGTGTGCGCGCCACGTTGATGCGATTCTCTGTACCCGCCAGTTCATCCTGCAGCTTCAGGAAATTCTCGTTTGATTTCAATTGCGGGTAATTCTCGCTGATCGCGAGCAGGCGGCCGAGAGCGCCGGTGACCTGTTGGTTCGCGGCGATCTTGTCGGCCGGCGTTTGGGCGTTGAGCAACGCCGAGCGCGCTGCCGCGATATCGCCAAAAACCTTTTCTTCGTGCTGCGCGAAGCCCTTCACGGTGGCGACGAGGTTGGGAATCAAGTCTGCGCGGCGCTGGAGTTGGACGTCGACGTCGGACCAGCTCGCTTTCACCTGCTCATTAAGCGTGACCATCTGATTCTTGTGGCTGACATACATGCCGCCGACGACCAACGCGACCACAACAAGACCGATCACGATTGCTGCGATACAGCCGATAGCCCCTTTCATGCGACGCCTCCGAGATCCAGAATTATATGCAGTATGGGACCCAATACCATCGTGAATACGAACGTTGAGAAATCAAACCGCGTCGAGACGGCGATCGACTTCGTTGGTGACGACTTCTACAAATTCGAGATACGCGTGAAGCGAGGCCTCCACGTCGATGGCCGACGATTTGCGTTTGCCCTCGCGGAAATCGAGGACCGCGTGAAAGGCTGACGGGTCCGCGCCGGTGATTGCGGCGACCGTCGTGACGGCTTCGCGTTTCGACGTGGGAGCCGGATTGCCCATGGCGATCACGGCGTGGCGGAACAGCGAACAGAACACGGAAACGGACTGCGTCATGAGGCCCAGGTGGTCACGATTGCTGAGCGGGGCGGCGACGATGCCCTGCCGAAGACGAATCACACTGGAACGAAGTTCGCGTTCCACTTGAATGCGGTGAAGACGGAGCGGGACTTCGAAGTTCGCGAGAAAGTCGTCACCATAAAGAACGCGGTGGTGCGCTTTGATGTCGAGCAGCTCGATCGAGAAGACGTCAGAAGCGCGATGAAGCTCGTCGAGCGTGAAGATCAGTGGCGCGGCGTTGCCCTGGCGCGTCCACCACTCGGCGACGGAGTGAAGATGCTCGAGGTCGTTGGCGCTCGCGGCGTTCACGAGGCACAGGACGTTCAAGTCGGAGTGTCCTTCGCGGAATTCGCCGCTGACGGCCGAGCCGTAGAGAATGACGGCCTTCAAGTTATCGTGCGCGCTGCTTTTCAGCCGATTGACCAGATCTGTGAGCTTGGCTTCCATGACACGACCTTCGCTCCGTCAAATTCGAACGCTACCAGCTACCCGTGGCGCCGCCGCCACCGAACGAGCCTCCGCCACCGCCGCCAAATCCCCCGCCGAAGCCGCCACCACCGCCTCCGCTCCAACCGCCGCCACCGCCGCCCATCATTCCACCAATCATCGGTCCGACCCACCAACCCGAGCCCCCACCACCACGTCCCGACCTGCCACCGCCGCTGTTTTTCATCGCGATGAACAAGAAGACCATGATGATGATCAAAACGATCAGCGCTCCCCAGCCACCGCTTTGTTCGCTGGCTACGGGCTGACGCATCGGGGGCGACGCACCGGTGAGCGTGATGTGGCGATCCTGCGCAATCACGTCTGCCACGCGCCGGGTGACCAGCAGCAAGCCTCCGCTGTAATCGCCCGCGCGCAGGTTAGTCGTCGCCTCGCGCATGAAGCTGCCGACTTTGCCGTCGTTCAGAATACCTTCCAGACCGTAGCCGACTTCGATTCGGCTTTTGCGGTCTTGGATCGCATACAGAATCAGGACGCCACTGTCGCTCGCCTTGGGGCCGACGCCCCACTTGGTGGCGAGTGCGATGGAGTAGTCCTCAATCGGTGTATCGCCTGTGGTGGGTACGGTGACTACGAAGATTTGCGCGTTAGCCTTGGCGTTGACTTCGGTGCACAGGTCCGTCAGCTGACTGACGGCGGCCGGGCTTAGAACGCGGGCGTAGTCGTTAACGTAACCGGTGGGTTTCGCGGGAAGCTGCGTTTGAGAGGAAACCGCGCTCGATGCCGCAAGGAGAAGCGAAATCAGCGCGAGAAATCGCACCGCGATATGAAACCGGCGCGGAGCGCGGGGTAGGCGGAGCGAAAAATCGCGTTTCATACCGGTGCGGCATGGTAGTGCCCTATCGCACGGAGTGTCAACGCAGAACGGCTAACCCTCATCGCCACGCCACGAGCTCAACGAGCGCACCAACGCTCACGAGCGTAGCGCATTCAATTGTCAGCCACGCGAATCGGATGCTAAACTTGCGCGACGCGCGGACATCCGGCACGTGGGGTGGGATGTTCGGATACGTACGGTAATGTCCGAAATCGAACGGCCCGCGAGACGAAATTCCCGTTTAACCGTCTAATTTCAACCGGATAGGGTGGTCTTTCCTGTGCATCATTTTGCGCATTTTGAAACAAAAGTACCTGCTCGTGCGTTTTGACAGATAAGCCAACGCAACAAGTCGCGCCTTGGGCGCATGGAATAGCAACAGGGAGAGAAAACTGAGATGAATGGAAGGCTGATGCACGCGGCGGCGGCGATGCTCACTATCGCGTCGCTTATCGTTTCGCCGGTCTTTGCTGAAACGCAGAACGCTCAATCTCAATCGGCGCAGGATCAGCAGAGCCAGGCTCCGCCGCCGCAGCAGGCTCAGCCGCCTAGTCAACCCGCGCCGGCAAGCAGCGCCCCAACGAGCGCGCCCGGCCGCGATCTGCGCTTGACCGACGGCCCGGACTACTCCACGGGCAAGCGGGCCTTCCCGAACCTCATCGCTCCCTACACCGAGCGCTACGTGCCGGCGCCCATGCTGACCAACACGCCGAAGATCGACCAGCTCATTCAGGACGGCAAGCTGATGCTGAGCCTCGATGATGCGATCTCGCTTTCGCTTGAAAACAATTTGAACATCAGCATCCAACGCTACACGCCGTGGATCGCAGAGACGCAGTTGCTTCTCGCGAAAGCTGGCGGCGTTCCGCAGTCCGGCAGCACGCAGCAGGTAGTGCTTGGCTCGGGGCCGGCGGTGTCATTCGATCCCGTAGTCACTGCGGCACAGTGCGGCTGGTCGCATGGAAATGTTCCGGTCAATAACCCGTTCACATCAGGAACCGGCACCACGTCAATTCTGGGACTGACGGAAAACTTTTCGGGCTGCGATATCGGTTATTCGCAGGGTTTCCATACCGGCACGAACCTTGCGGTCGCGTTGAATTTGCAGCGTTCGACAACGAACTCGCCGCAGGTATTCTTCAACCCCGCGCTGAGTCCCACCCTGACCGCCACGTTGACGCAGCCGCTGCTGAACGGCTTCGGATTTCTGCCGAACACGCGGTACATCATCGAGGCGAAGCACCAGATCAAGATCGCGAACTCGCAATTCGCACAACAGATCATTGCAACCGTCACCCAGACCTCAAACGACTATTGGGAGCTGGTCTACGACCGCGGAAACGTGAAGGTGGAAGAGGCCGCGGTGGCGGTGTCGCAAAAGCTGTACGAGGACAACAAGAAGCAACTGGAAATCGGAACGATGGCGCCGCTCGATGTGTTGACCGCGGAATCGCAGTTGGCCTCCGACCAGCAGGCCTTGATCGTCGCGCAGACCACCAAGCTGCAGCAGGAAACGGTTCTGCTGAACGACATCGCCAAGAGCTTGCTGGCAAAGGATCTGGCAGGCGTGGAAATCATCCCCACGACAGCAATTACGAATCCGGAAGTGGTGGAAAATGTCCCGCTGGCGGACGCGGTGCAGGAAGCCTGGCGCAAACGGCCCGAGCTGTTTCAGGTGGACCAGAATCTGCAGATCCAGAACATTGAAGTGCGCGCCACGAAAAACGCACTGCTGCCGTCGCTCAACGCCTACGTTCAGTACGAAATCCAAGGTTTGAACGGTAACGCCGTAAATATCAACCAGACGGCGACGGCGTTTGCACCGGACCTGAATGCACCGCTGCTGTACGGAAGCGGCGCGCCCGTGCTTGTTGGCGGTTTACCCGTGTATGGCGGGACCCCAACGACGTTCAACACGACCGAGACGGTCACGAAGGGCGGCCTCGGAGGCGCGCTGACGAGCATGTTCGAGAACAACTATCCGACATACTCGCTTGGGGTGAACTTGACGCTGCCGCTCCGGAACCGGGCCGCGCAAGCTAACAACGCACGTGCGCAACTCGACGAGCGTCAGCTGGAAGTGCAGAAGCGTCAGACCGAGAACACCATCGTGCTCAATGTGCGCAACGCGTTGATCGCGCTGCAACAGTACCGCGCGCAGGTGACCGCGGCGGAGAAGGCGCGCGTGCTGGCGCAGCAGACCCTCGACGCCGAACAGAAAAAATATCAATTGGGATCGTCGACGAGCTACCAGGTCGTTCTCCGGTCGCGCGACTTGACCACGGCGCAAGGTACGGCGCTGCGGGCACAGGCGAACTTGCAGGAAGCGCTGGTGAACTTTAACCAGGCGATGGGTCGCACGCTCGAAGTGAACAACATCCAGGTGTCGAAGGACATCTTCAACGGCGCCGGGCGTACTCCATTGATTCCGGGGACGCCGGATCCGAGTCCGTCGTACGGGAAAAAGTAGCCACCAAGCAATAGAGACACCCAAATTGGCATTGGAACGCGGCTCGCATGCAGCAACGGCGCGAGCCGCGTTTGTGCGTCTGGGCGGTATCCTGCGAAGCATCGATGCAAGCGACGCAGCTTGCGAGCGGTCTCGACGCGGACCTAGAATGAAGCTGGAAAGCGGCAGAGGAGTAATTCATGGCTGAAAAGTCGGTCGAAACCCCGGCACCAAACGTGAAGCGAGGGGCTTCAACAGAGGCAGCGCTCGCATCGGAGCGTCATCCCTCCGCCGCCGAACAAGCTTGGGAGCGCAACACGCTCGAGCCGACCCTCGCTAAATCGCCCGAGCGCGACGCCGACTTCACTACCGTTTCCAGCTACCCGATCCGCCGGCTGTACACCGAAGCCGATCTCCCGAACTGGAATCCCGACAAGGATCTGGGATTTCCCGGCGAGCCTCCCTACACGCGCGGAATTCATTCCACGATGTATCGCGGCAAGCTTTGGACGATGCGCCAGTTTGCCGGGTTCGGGACTGCGCAGGACACCAACGAACGATTCCGCTATCTGCTCTCGCAGGGCCAGACAGGTCTCTCCGTCGCGTTCGATTTGCCGACGCTGATGGGCTACGACGCCGACCACGCGCTTTCGGAAGGCGAAGTGGGCAAGTGCGGCGTGGCGATCAGCTCGCTGGCTGACATGGAGATTCTGTTCGATAAGATTCCGCTGGGCGACGTAACCACGTCGATGACCATCAATTCCCCGGCGTCGGTGATTTGGGCGATGTATCTCGCGGTGGCCGAGAAGCAAGGCGCCGACTGGAAGAAAATCTCCGGCACACTGCAGAACGACATCCTGAAGGAATATATCGCGCAGAAGGAATACATCTTCCCGCCGGAACCGTCGATGCGGCTGGTGGTGGACACATTCGAATTCAGCGCGAAGCACACCCCGAAGTTCAATCCGATTTCCGTCAGCGGCTACCACATTCGCGAAGCGGGCTCGACCGCGATTCAGGAACTGGCATTCACGCTGCGCGATGGGATCGAATATGTCGAGTGGGGCATGCAACGGGGCCTGAACGTCGATGAGTTCGCTCCCCGGCTTTCCTTCTTCTTCAACGCGCACAGCGACTTCTTCGAAGAGATCGCAAAGTACCGCGCGGCGCGCCGCATCTGGCATAAGACGATGACGGAGCGGTTCGGCGCGAAGAATCCGCGCGCGTGGGCGCTACGATTCCACACCCAAACGGCAGGCTGCTCGCTGACGGCGCAACAACCGATGAACAACGTCGTCCGCACTGCCCTGCAGGCACTTGCGGCAATCCTGGGTGGGACACAATCGCTCCACACCAATTCCCTCGATGAAGCGTGGGCGTTGCCGACCGAATTCGCGGCGACGCTGGCTCTCCGAACGCAGCAGATCATTGCGCACGAAAGCGGCGTGACGAACACGGCCGACCCACTGGGCGGATCGTTCTTCGTTGAAACACTTACAAATGAAGTCGAGCGTGGCGCATGGGACTACATCGAGAAGATCGACGCGCTGGGCGGCATGGTAAAAGCAATTGAGCGCGCCTACCCGCAACGCGAGATTGCTGATGCGGCGTACAACTACCAGATGGCGGTCGATCGAAAAGAAAAGATCGTTGTCGGCGTGAATGGATACGTGGCGGAGGAAAAACCGCTCGACATTTTGCAGATCGACGAAACTGTCGCGACTCGCCAAGCCGTGAACCTGCGGAAGCTGCGCGCGGAACGCTCGAACGATGCCGTTACGCGCTCTTTAGCCGCATTGCGCAAGGCCGCGCAGGGCACCGACAACACGATGCCGTTCATCTACGATGCCGTGAAGTCCTACGCCACAGTCGGCGAAATTTGCGACGCGCTACGGGATGTCTTCGGCACGTACGACGAAGTCGCTTTCACTTAGCTCGATTCTCCGCGCTGTTATACACCTCGCCGCCCGGAATTCCCGCGATGTGGTGCATCAGGCGCCACTTGTTCTGGATTCCGAAAAAGTTTGAACGGGGCGAAAGGCGAGCAGCCCTCATCGCGATCATCACCTTTATGGCAAAATTCGGATCGTTGCGGAACGGATGCTTCCAATCCCGCCGTGCCGTCGCGACAAAGATATAGCAGGGCACCTCCGGCAGAATTTTCACCGTCTTGCGTAGCACATATAAGCGGTCGAGGTCCGGAATCTGTTTCGCGACTGCGACGATACGATCGAGTTGCTCGCGGCCAAGGCCGGCAGCCTGTAAGCCGTCTTTGACCGAAATGCGCTTCCCCTCCTGCATCGCTGCGTCGTATTCCTTCGAGGCTTTTGCCGTGAATTCCTGGTAGCGCGCGGCCAACATTGCCACGTTCTCGCGTGCGTAGAAGTCAGCCAGCGCTCTGTATCCCTGGGCGCGAAAAAACGGATTCCGCTGAGTTGCCCGTTCAACCAGCGCGATTCCAGCCGGATTCCCTTGCGCTAGCAGGTAGGTACCAAACTTCTCGCAACCCGGCACAAAGTCCGGCGCTGCGTTCACGAGCGCCTCGAACTGCGGCACCGCGCGCGCCATACCGTCAAGCTGGGCGATAGCATTCGCCAACCCGAACATTTCTTCGACCGTAAGCTGCGCGCTGCCGGCTTTGTCGCCAAGCTTCCGCCGGGTCTCGACGAGCCCGCCAATGCTCGCATGCTGCGCGGCCCAGTTCTTCGCAGTCATTTCGACCCAGGCGCGATTCATCTGTTCCAAGACGTACGCCCGGTTATTTGGAAAGAACGCGTCGACGGCGGGCGCAGCCGGTGGCGCCGCAAACCAAGTGGCGATTTCTTCCGGGGTTTTCGACAGACCGAGGTTCGCGAGGCGCTGCGCGAGGCTCGGATGCGAATCGAGCGGCCCCGTGGGTCGATGCAGCGCCGACTGCAAAAACGGCACCAGCGCGGAAGGATTGGGCGGCTTCCGAAGCGCGGCGAATAACGCCTCGTAGACGGCCGAGGGCGGACTCGGATTCTCTCCCGCGTTTTTCCAGACGCCTGTCCAGAACGGAATGGCCTCGAGCGAACCGAGCACGTTCAGGCGGACGAGCACTTCGGCGACGTCGCGCGCGGACGAAGCGCTGGCAGCCATCAGATCGCAATCGGATTCAAATTCGCGGTCGAGGACGTAAATGCAGGCGTCGAGCCGCGGCATGTAGCGCGTGAGTAGCGAGTTGTAGAGCAGTTGAATCCAGCCGCGCTGCCTGGCGTAGCCATCGAGCATGCGCTGAGCGGCGCCGCGCAAACGAATCAGACTCAGCTTCGCGCGGCTATGGCTATTCGCAAGATGCGCGAGCTCGTGCGCGACAAGCGCACGGCACTGGTCGAGCGAAAGCCCGAGCGTCAGCGGAAACCCTATCGTCATATAGCTCTTCCAGCCGGTGAAGATCAGGCTCGGCACTTCGGACAGAGAGGCGTTGAACTCGGTGGTAAGGATGACGCTATCGACCGGAGGCGCGCGAAGCTCGGCACGGACCGATTCGATCATCTTGAACAGTTCGGGCGAAGTGTGAAGACCGAGGACGAGCCCTTTCGGCTCCTGAAAGGCGACGCGCAGCGTCCGGACCATGGCGACGCTGGAAGCGATGGCGACAGCCAGACCAACAATCAGCAACGGAAACCAAATAATGCCGATCGCGAGGAACGTGAGCGGAAGGCCGAACAGAATCCAGTAGCCTCGCGCGACCGTGAGCCACACTCGCAAGCGAAAGAGTTTCGGACGGTTCTTCGCTTCCTCGCCGAGCTGGCCAACCACGCGAAAAAAGTCGTCTTTGGTAATCGGATTTGGAGGCATCGAGAGCAGAACAAACAGGGCGGCGGCATTCTTGCCTAGAATTCCGCTCGCGGGAAGTGGAAACTAGATGGGCCGCGTCCGCCGGCAGCCCCTGCGGCGCGAATTCTTGTACCGGGTGAAACGATGAAGCTTCGGCGTGCGGAAGTGACGCGTTGGATGACGGTCACAGCGTTCGGTGCGCTCGCGCTGGCAGCAGCATGGCCTGCCGCGGCAGCCGGTGCTGATAAAACTCCCGAAGGCATGAAGAGCGGGTTCGTGACGGCGACCGACGGAGCGAAGATCCATTACATCGAAGAGGGGCAGACGTTCGAGACGCAGGCTGCCAACGTTGGCAATCCTCTGCCGTCCGGCACCAAAGCCACGAAGGGCGAGGTCGCGCGTACTGCGCCGCATCACGGCGTTTCGGTCTTGTTTATTCCGGGCTGGACGATGCCGGCATGGATCTACCAGAAGCAGCTCGATGGGCTTTCCAAGGCGCGCCGCGTTGTCGCGATGGATCCGCGTTCCCAAGGCGAATCGACGAAAACAACCGAAGGTCTCTACCCCGCGCAGATGGCGCGCGACATCCATTCGGTGATCGAGCAGCTGCACCTCGCTCCGGTCGTGATTGTCGGGTGGTCGATGGCCGTGGTGGAGACGATCGCGTACGTCGATCAGTTCGGCACGAGCGACGTGGCGGGCCTGGTGCTGATCGACGATGTTGCCGGCGGCAACGAACCCGGCGACGAGAAATTCCAGTTGCCGATGCTCAAGGGCGTTCTGGAAAACCGCAAAGACAATGCCGATTATTTCGTGCGCAAGATTCAATTCCACCGGCCGCAGCCCGAGGACTACATCCAAAAAGTGATCGCGGCTTCTCTGACGGTGCCGACCAGCAACGCGGTCACGCTGCTCGTGGGACGATTCGCAGCCGACTATCGTTCGACGCTGCCGAAGATCGACAAGCCGGTGATGATCTGCGCGGCCAAGCCGAATGATTTTTACCAGCGCGAAGTGGCGATGAAGAACGCGATCCCTGGCGCGCAGATCGTTGATTTCGAGGGTGATGGCCACGCGCTGTTTGTCGACGATCCCGAGAAATTCAACGCGGCGATGGAAGATTTTCTGCTCGATTTGAATTAGGAGAGGCAGACGCACGATGAGCCGCTACGAATTGGGCGAAGCCATCGCCACGAGAGTACTGATGCTCGAAGTGGATGGCCCGAACACGTCTGAGGTGATCGTTTCGCTGGGGAAACCTCAACAAGATGGTCGCGACGTTTACTGCACGTATGAGATTAAAGGGGCCGGGCGTGCGAAAGTTATGCGCGTCTACGGCGTCGACGGATTCCAGGCAATCGTGCTTGCGATTACAGCTCTGAGAGCGGAAATCGAAGCTCTGAATAAAGAATTCGACGGCAAGTTGCAGTGGGAAGCAGGCCCGGTCAACGACTTCGGTTCTCCGCCACATGACCAAGCGTAAGTTGCGCGCGAGACAAATTGGCACGGCGCGCGGTGGAACTCACGCCGGATGGCCGTGTAGCTAGCAGTCTTGAATTCGAGTATTCTTGCCGCATATGTCCGAACGCAAAATCCGCGTCCTGATCGCCAAGCCCGGCCTCGACGGCCACGACCGCGGCGCCAAAATCATCGCACGCGCGCTCCGCGACGCCGGCATGGAAGTGATCTACACCGGCTTGCGGCAGACGCCGGAGATGATCGCGTCGGCGGCGATTCAGGAAGACGTCGACGTGATCGGCCTTTCGATTCTTTCCGGCGCTCACAATACGCTCTGCCCCCGCCTGATCGAGCTGCTCCGCGAAAAAGGGATGAACGACGTGACGATACTGATCGGCGGCATCATTCCCGAAGCTGACATTCCCGCGCTGAAGAAAGCTGGCATCGCCGAAGTTTTTTTGCCCGGCACGACCATGCCGACGATTGTCGATTTCATCCGCCAGCGCGTTCCCGCCGCCCCACGAGGCGTCTAGCGGGCCGTGACGACTCGGCTCGTCTCCAAAATTCAAGAAGATGTTTTGCTGCTCACGCTCAAAAGCGATGACGGATATCCGCGCCTCGAACGCACCGTGCTCGCTGCAATCGAAACCGAGATGGCGCGGCTTGCGGGGCATGCGGCGTTGGTAGGGTGCGTGATAACTGGCAGCGAGCGTGCATTCGCGGCGGGCGCGGAGATTGGCGAGCTCGCCGCGATCAAGCGCGGCGAAGGATTTGCATTTGCGAGGCGCGGTCAGCAAGCGATGTACGCGGTGGCGAGATCACGCAAACCCGTCGTAGCCGCGATTCAAGGTTTTTGTTTCGGCGGAGGCCTCGATCTGGCTTTGGCGTGCCACGCGCGCATCGCGACCGACGATGCAGCGTTCGCTCATCCGGGCGGCGCGCTTGGAATCATCACGGGCTGGGGCGGTACTCAGCGCTTGCCGCGGCTGATCGGGAAGGCGCGAGCGATGGAGATATTTATCACCGGCCGGCGCGTGGATGCACGCGAGGCGCGGGAGGTCGGACTAATCCGCGAAATTGTGAGCGCTGACCGGTTCGTCGAGGC
>JBEKJW010000051.1:0-21117 GCA_050011035.1 Candidatus Acidiferrales bacterium | reverse complement strand
AGTCTTCACCGCCGACTTGGCTTTGTTCATCCAATCCATGGCCATCGACTAGTTGCCCTGCGTGCGTGCGGCCGCGGCGCGAAGATTCGCGTCGGTGGGAGCGGGCGTCGCTGCTGGAACCGTGGTCGGGGCTTTGGCTTCGGTCGCCGGCTTCGAATCCGTGACCTTAACTTCCGCTGGTTTCGCGGCAGGCTTGGACTCCGAAACTTTCGACTGCATTGGCGTTTCGCCGGGACGCGACATTTCGACTTTGCCGCGGAGGCGGGCGCCATCTTCAATCGCAAAGCGCGGCGTGATCAAGCTGCCCTGCACGTTGCTCGCGGCGCCGAGCCGAATGCGATCGCTCGCCTTCAGATTTCCCTGCACCGTGCCTTCGATATTGATCTCAAGGCCTTCAATGTCGGCCTGTACGCGACCGGACTTCGCGACGGTGACGCGTGCATTCGCGAGATAAATTTTTCCGTTGGTCTCGCCTTCGACGATCAAATCGGACTCGCCGGAAATCACACCATGAATCTTCAGTCCGGGTCCAACGCGCGATGCGGTCGCGTTCATCTGCGGCGCGGGTGCGCTGTAAACGGGCGCGGGTGCCGGTGCTGGCGTGGACGCCACAGGCGCTGGCGGCGGTACGGGAGCTGCTGCGACTGGCGGCTTGGGCGGCACCACAGCGACGGGCTCAGGCGCTTTCGCGGGCGGTGTATTGGGTTTCGGCTCCGGGTTCTTGCCCCACATAAAATCCTCCTCAGGATTGTGCTGCGGCTCCGGCGCCGGGTGACGGGTATCCTGCAGCGATCTCGCAAACTATATTACACGCATGCAAACCAAAAAAGGGCGTGTGGTGCGCTTTTGCGCACATTTGTGATGATTCGGGCACTAAAAGCGCGTTGGGGCGGTCAGGTGGTCTGCACGTCGTTGTGACGCAGCTCCCATATCGCGACCACGATCCCCATCGCTTCATGGAAGAAGAGCTTCATGCCGCGGCGAGTGCGCCACCAATTGTTGGGATCGTATTGCGAATCGGGCGCGGAGACCACGCGGAGTTGCGTGCCGGGCGGCAGCGTCCGCTCGTAAATGTAATCGGCGCGCCGTGTGTGATAGTTCGAGGTGACCAGGATCACCTTTTTCCAGTGATGGGACTTCACGAAATCGCTCAGTGCCAGAGCTTCGTCGCGCGTGTCGTCTTCATCGTGCGTGAATTCATCGATCGAACCCGCGAGTACGCCCTTTTCAGTAAGGTCGCGTTTCATCAGGTCGGTCGAGCTGGCGTACGGGCGGAGCGTGCGGCCTGTTGCGAGAACACGCGGGGCGACGCCGGACTTATAAAGCGCGGCGGCGCGTGTCGCTCGGTCGGCGTCGTAGTTGTCGCCGCTGAGCACAAGGATTACGTCCGAAGCTTCAGGCGTTTCATCGACGACCCAGAAATTCCCCGCCAGGCGCAGCAGCGGATGGCGCGCCACATAAAGTACGCAGAGAAAAATCGCCAAAAAGATAAGGAAGATCAATTTGAAGAAGATGCCTCCGCGCTGCGAGTGCGTGCCGTCGAAAATTCCAGCGGCGAAATGAATCATTTCTTCACTTCGACCTTCGCGACGGGAGCCGGAGCAACGTCCGGATCGATGGCGCGCAATTTCTCGGCGGCGAGTTCAGGCATCGTGCCGTTGAAGTAGACCTCTTTAATGCTGTAGGACTTGCTGCGCTGCTCGACGATGGGAAGAATCTCGAAATGCCAGTGGTAATCGCCGGCTATGGTGCGCCAGTATTCGCTCAGCTCGCCTTTCGTCTGCAGCGTGTTCGGGGCGGTGTGCAGCACCATGTGGAAGTTGGGAGTGATCTGGCGCAAGCGGCGCAGCGTGCGGCCAAGCAGCGCCGCGAGATGGCGCCGCGATTCGCCCGCCGAGGGCGCCTCAAACTGGTGATTGTGCGTCTTCGACATGATCCAGATTTCATACGGCACGCGTGAAGCATACGGACAAAACGCGTGCATGTCGCCGACCGCGTCCACCAGCCGTTTTTTCTGGCGCACTTCCTGCCGCAGGATATCGCAAAAAACGCAGCGTTCGTGCGCGCGATACCATTCACGCGCCGCGCGCAGTTCGTACAGGATGCGGCGCGGAACAAAGGTCGTCGCGGTGAGCTGGGAGTGCGCGTGCGGCCACTCTTCCCCCGAGTTCGCGCCCTGATTCTTGAATACGGCGATGTATTTGAACCGCGCGTCGCGCTTCAAGTCGGTGATGCGAAGCGCGTATGCATCGAGGACGCGTTCGATCTCTTCATCGCTCATGTCTGCGAGCGAGCGATCGTGATCTGGCGTCTCGACGATAATTTCGTGCGCGCCGACCGCTTCCATGCGGTCAAAAATTCCCTCTGCCGTGCGCGAGGGCTCGCCTTCGATGCGGTAGAGCGGGCGGAAATGCGGGTAAACACGGACCTGCCACTTCCCTTGACCCGGCAGATCGAGAAGCGTCCGCGTCTCGATGCGATTTTCACCGCACAAGGGGCACGGGTCGGGACGTATTTTTTGCCGTTCGGGGTGGCCTACGACGACCCAACTGCGAGTGATCGGATCCTTACGAAGTTCCATCAATAATTACCGTTGGCTCCGGAGCGAAAAAACACGCGCTGCATCTTATACCGCGTGGACGCGCATTTCTAGCGGACGTAGTGCGTCGGCGTCGGACCGTGTTCCAAGCGGTGACGGTCCCAGATCGCGCCTTCGCGGCTGTAGCTGGCCATCTCGAAGTCTTGCGTCAGCTCAAGGCAATCGGTCGGGCACGCGTCTTCACACAGGCCGCAGAACATGCAGCGCGAAAGATCGTACGTGAAAGTGGTGAGGACCTTGCGGCGCGTGGGCTCGTCGCGAAGCCATCCGACGACGATTAAATTCTCCGGGCACGCGAGCGCACACAAATTGCAGGCAATGCACAGCGTCTCGCCGGTTTCCGGGTTGTTGTTCAGGCGCGGCGCGCCGCGATAGCGCTCGGCCACCATGGGCCGCTCGAGCGGATATTGCTCCGTGTATTGATTCTTCGGCGCCTGATAGCGGAAGGTGAGCCACATGCCCTTCAGCAGGTCGACGAGGAAGACTTTGCGCCAGAGTTTTCGCATCGCGCGCTCTTTGCTGCTAACAACGCGAGTGTGAGCGCGGCGTACGGCGAAGTCAAGAATGTTGCCGGGGATGGTGGCGGATCGTGTGCGCGTGCGATGAAGCGCCGCGCGTCAATGCTATTCTGTACGAAATGCCGGATGCGACGGAGACGGACCTGAAGTATATGCGCATGGCGCTCGACGAAGCGCGACTCGCCGCCGAGCGCGGCGAAGTGCCCATCGGCGCGGTCGTCGCGATCGACGGCATCATGATCGCGCGCGCCGGGAATCGCACGATCGGCGATTGCGATCCGACGGCGCACGCCGAAATGGTGGCGCTGCGCGAGGCTGCGCGCAAGATCGGCAATCATCGTCTGGTCGGCGCGAGCGTTTACGTTACCGTCGAACCGTGCGCGATGTGTGCCGGCGCGCTCGTGCAGGCGAGAGCCGCGCGTTTGATCTACGGCGCCGAAGAACCAAAAGGCGGCGCGGTGCGCTCGTGCTTTGCGATTTTCGAACACCCGGCGGTGAACCACCGCATGGAAGTGATCAATAACGTTCTGGCAGCGGACGCGGCGGCGTTGCTCAAAGACTTCTTCGTCTCGCGGAGGTAAGTTTCGGATGGCGTGGGATTATAAAGGACGAGCGCAGCGCGCGGTTATCACTCTTGCGATAAGCGTCGGAGCGCTCGCGTGCGCTTCCAATCTGGCGGCGCAGGCAAGTAGTCCCGCGGACGTCGCGGCGCCCTCGAAAACTCCGGCGCCCAATCCCACGCAAGTCGCGTCTCGTCGCGACATGCTCACCGAATTCAACGATTCCCTCCAGGAACTCACCAGTCGCGTCTCTCCCGCAATTGTGCAGGTTCAGGTCACCGGCTATCGCGCCGTCTCCAGCAAAGATAAAGATTCGGACGACGACAGCGACGACGCGAGCGGCAATACGATCGGCCGCCAGCGCAGTCTCGGCTCCGGCGTCATCGTCGATCCCGATGGCTACATCATCACCAACGCCCACGTGGTGAAAGGCGCGCAGCGCGTGCGCGTCCAACTCACCTCGCCTACCGACTCCAGCGACTCGCAAGTCCGCGCAAGTCTCGGCGTCGGCGATCACCTTCCTCCGGTTGACGCGAAAATCGTCGGCGTCGCGCCGGTGATCGATCTCGCCGTGCTGAAAATCGACAGCAAAGACCTGCCGTACGTTCACTTCGCCGATTACACGAAATTGAAAAAGGGCCAGCTCGTGCTCGCCTTCGGAAATCCCGAAGGCCTCGAGAATAGCGTCACGATGGGCATTATCAGCGCCGTCGCGCGCCAGGCTGATCCGAGCACGCCCGCGGTTTATATTCAGACCGACGCGCCGATCAATCCCGGCTCGAGCGGCGGCCCGCTCGTCGACACGAACGGCGATCTCGTTGGCATCAACACTTTCATTCTTACGGTTTCCGGCGGCAGCCAGGGCCTCGGCTTCGCGATCCCGAGCAGCGTGGTGGAATTCGTTTATCACGAGCTACGAAAGTATGGTCGCGTCCATCGCAGCGTAATCGGCGCAAGCCTGCAGGAAATCACGCCGGATCTTGCCGTCGGCCTTGGACTGAAGACCCAGCACGGCGTGATCGTCGCCGACGTGGTTCCCGACGGCCCAGCCGACAAAGCCGGTTTGCAGCCACAAGACATTCTGCTTTCGCTCGACGGCCGCGCAATCGGCAGCGTCCCACTCGCGGAAATGATTATCTCCACGCGCCCCGTCGACGCCGTCGTGAAAGTTGAAGTCCTTCGCGGCACTGAAAAAATCTCCATGACCATCCCAGTCACCGAGCAGAAGAACGACATTGACCAGCTCTCCGATCTGGTGAACCCGGAGAAAGATCTCGTCGTAAAGCTCGGCTTCTTTGGCGTCGAGATTGACAGCAAGCTCGAAAAAGAACTCGAAGATCTGCGCGAGCCTTCAGGCGTGATCGTCGCGGCGCTCGCCGCCGACGGCGCCGGAGTCGAAGTCGACCTCCAACCCGGCGACGTGATTCACGCGCTCAACGGCAAGCCTATCCGCACATTGGAAGGCCTGCGCGCCGCGCTAGCCGCCATGCCCGTAAATGCTCCGGGCGTGCTGCAGATCGAGCGAGACGGCAAGCTCCAGTACGTCACCTTCGAAATGGAATGAGCTTCGCGCGACCTCGACGCGCCCAACGCGCCGCTTGGGAGACCTACGATGAGACCTAGCGCTCAACGAATCGCACGCCTCGTCTGCTTCGGCGCCATCCTCGCATTACTTGCCGGTTTCACTCTCAACGCGCGGCCGCAAGCGACTACTGTTCCCGGCGCCGACTGGATGCGCCTCGCGTCGCCCGAGCAAGCCGGCTGGTCGACCAAGAAGCTCGCTGAAATCCGCGACTACATCCAACAGATCGGTTCCACATCCGCGATGATCGTTCAGCACGGCGTGATCGTCGCCGCGTGGGGCGACATCAAACAAAAGTCCAACCTGCACTCCTGCCGCAAAAGCCTTCTCGACGCCCTGATCGGCATCGCCGTCGCGAACGGCAAAATCAATCTCGACGACACGCTCGACAAACTCCAGATCGACGACAAGAAGCCGTCGCTCACGCCCGAAGAAAAGCAAGCCACCGTGCGCGACCTTCTCGAGGCCCGATCTGGCGTCTATCACGAGGCTGCCTACGAAACCACGGGCATGCAGGACAAACGTCCTTCGCGCGGCTCGCATCCTCACGGAACCTTCTGGTATTACAACAACTGGGACTTCAACACGCTCGGCCACATCTACGAACAGGCCACCGGAACGAAAATTTTCGACGCGTTCTACCTCGAAATTGCTCAGCCCATCGGAATGCAGGATTTCACCCCGCACGACGGCCGCTATGTCACCAGTCCCGATTCCCATTTCCCGGCGTATCTGTTCGACATCAGCGCGAGAGACTTCGCGCGCTTCGCTTTGCTTTACCTCCACGGCGGCCAGTGGAACGGTGCGCAGGTGGTTCCAGCCGATTGGGTGAAGGCGAGCACGCATCCTTACTCGGATACGGAGTCCGGCGGATACGGCTACCTGTGGTGGACGGGCGACTCAGCGAGCGGCAAGCCTCAGGAAATTCAGTTCCCGAAAGGAAGCTTCTGGGCGGAAGGCCATCTCGGGCAATATGCGGTCGTGGTGCCGTCGCTCGATCTGATCGTTGTGAACCGCGTGGATGACAAGCTTACGAAGCACAGCGTCAAGAAGCGCGAAGTAGCGCAGCTTGTTAAAATGGTCGTCGCCGCGGCGCCGTAGCGCGCCATCGGCCTCGCGATTTATTTCCCCCGCAGCAACGCAATCACATCGAGCAGCACGAGCACCGCGACCACCACTTCCAGCGCGAACATTCGCCGCTCGTTGAATTGGTCCACCATAAACTCATAAAGCTCGCCCGCCGTTTTCAGCTTGTCGCCCACCAGCGTCTTGTAATCCGTCACGCCAATTCTCGCCGCTCCCACGTTGTAGACGCGCGCGTAATACGTATCGCTGATGAATTTCACGGCGTACTCGGTTCTCTCCACCAGGTCCATGATGTCCAATCGAATTCGGTTCAGACGTCCCGCCCGCCGCGACAGCCGCCACCGCGACCAGAAACTTTCGCGGCCCTCGAGCGAGCTGTAGACCCGCGACAAAAGACTCGTCAGCAGATCGTCGTAGTATCGAAATTCGAGCAGCTGCGTATTGGCATACTCGAGAATTTCGATCACCGCCGGCGTCGCCTCCGGCTTGTCGTAAACCAGCGCCGCCGCCCAGCCGACAACCACTAAGTCATCCGGGTAATACGAAAGCGCCGAACGAACAATCTCCTCGCGCTCGGCGGTCGATAGCGACACCACCTCTCCGCGCACCAGTTTCGCAATTTGATCGGAATAGGAATCCAGCATTTCACTCGCGATTGCCGCGCGGCCATCCGGATGCTTCGCCGATTCGATGTCGATGATCAGATAGTCTTCATCGAGCCACTTCGGTGACGGCTTGATCAGCGCAGCCTTGAAGCGGTCCAAATGATCTCGCAGCAATTTTTCGGCAGTTTCTTCCACTTCCGGCGCGTTCATCCATCGGAACGACTGCGTGCACAGCCCATCCAGATCGCATTCAAACGCCGCCGTAAGTTCGACCACGGCCACGCCGAACCAGTAGTACTTGATTTGCGCGTCCACCCGCTCTTGGGTCGGCAGCGTCATCGATCCCACCGATTCCACAATCGGCGCTTGCTGGCTCTGCGAGTATTCAGGCGTTCGGTGCCGGAACGCCGCCGGGCGAGGGACCGCTTCGGTCCCCAAAAGCGCGCGCAGTTTTTCGAGTTCAATCGCCTCGGCGATATCGAAAAAGTTCTGCATCCGGAAATAGCCTTGGACGATCATTGGGAGAAACGGAGAGTAACATGCCCCTCCGCATCACTAAGTTACAGTTTAATCCGAGATCGTCCCACCAGGTTCCGGCACGCAAACTCATCGAATTCCCTCGAATCCCTCGTGGCACAGACAAACCTGTCTGTGCGCCCCACGCCCTCCACAGGTCCATCCGACACCTCACGTCCGACAGCCTCCCAGGCGGTCGTCCTAGGACCACCCATCCGGCAGGATTACTTCGCTCGTTGTGTAGTCTGCACGATGAACTCATGTCCCCCGTGCAGTCGGAGCTGACCAGGGACACGTCTATTGTCACGAATTCTGTCGGCGGCGCTTTTGCCGTAACTTCAACATCGATCATCCGCCCACGCTGCTCCCCACTTCGAACCGCTCGTCGTTATCGCTGCCTTCGGTAGCACGTTTTCCAGAAATGTGTTACAAGGAACCCACACGTACGTAACACGAATTGTAAAGTCGTATGTGAGGGCATCATGCGATCGAGGCGCTCAACCGGCCGGCCGCACACCTCTTTGGTGACCCTGATCGTTCTGCTTTGTTTCACAACGCCGTTCTGGCCAATTGCAAATGCTCAGGGTACCGCTCAGCTATCGGGCACCGTCGCGGACACGTCTGGCGCGGTGATTGCCGGAGCTACCGTTCAGCTTCGATCCGCGAACGGTTCCGCACTTTCAACGACGCAGTCGGACACCTACGGCTCCTTCATAATTTCTGGACTCTCGGCAGGCAGCTATCGACTCGTGGTATCGAGCCCCGGCTTTGAAACCAAAGAAGTCCCCGTCACGATCGCGGCCAACGAACCTCCGGCCCCGCTGCCCATCTCTCTGGCTGTGAGCTCCGTGAACACCTCGGTAACCGTGCAGGGGCGCCAGGATAGCCTCCTCGGCATCGCCGATTCCGCCACTCAGGGCACGGTCGGCGCCGCCGAAATCCAGGATCGTCCGATTCTTCGTTCCGGAGAAATCTTGGAGACCATTCCCGGCGTCATCATCACGCAACACGCCGGGGGCGGGAAGGCCAACCAATATTTTCTTCGCGGCTTCAATCTCGACCACGGCACGGATTTCGCGATTTTACTCGACGGTATGCCACTGAACCTCCCGTCGCACGCTCACGGCGAGGGCTACGCGGACATGAACATCGTCATCCCGGAGTTTGTGGAGCGGGTGGACTACGAGAAAGGTCCCTACTACGCCGATGTCGGCAACTATGGCTCGGCGGGATCGGCTCACTTGGAATTTTACAAGACGCTGCCGCAGAACTTCTTTCAGGTCGAAGGCGGCGTGTATGGATTCGGGCGGTTCGTCTTCGGCGTGTCGCACAAGCTCTTCAAAGGGAATTTACTGTACGGCGGAGAGGCGTACCACGATAACGGTCCGTGGACGACACATGAGGACAACTATTACAAATTCAACGGTCTGGTGACCTACAGCCAAGGCACAGAAAAAAATGGGTTCAGCATCACCGCCCGTGCCTACCGTGGAACGTGGTACTCCAGCGATCAAATTCCCGTTACCGCCATACCCCTGGTTGGTTTCTTCGGCTCATTGAACCCCACCGACGGTGGCGAGTCGCAGCGTTACAGCGTGCAAGGTGAATGGCATCATCAAGGCGAAAATTCCGAAACGTCGGTTGCGGCCTACGGCTTTTATTATGATCTCAACCTGTTCTCCGATTTCACCTACTACCTCGATGACCCGGTTAAGGGCGATCAGTTCGAGCAGCAGGACCGTCGCTGGGTGGCGGGGCTCGACGCACGCCACACAATCTTCGGCACATTGTTTGGCCACAAGATGGCAAATACGTTCGGCCTGCAGGTCCGCAACGATTGGATCCACAACGGCCTTTTCCGCTCGGAAGCCCGTTTGCGCACCGACAAAAATGACATCAACGCCTGCAACGACGAACCCATCCCCGAGTGCGCTACCGATCCGAATCTGACGGCGATCCTGCCCGCGGACACGGACCTAAATAAATTTACCGACACGATGATCGGTTTCTATGTCGAAAATAAAATCAAGTGGGCGGAAAAGTTCCGCACCGTGCTGGCCGTGCGCGGTGACGAGGCCCTCTATAACGTCACCAGCCTGACGCCGCCTTATACCGCCAGCGAATTGCCGGGCAGTCCGGTGATCAACTTTGCGGAACTCAATTCCGGTTCGGCCTCCAAGTTCCTGCCCAGCCCCAAAGCCAGTTTGATCTTCGGCCCGTGGGCCAAGACCGAGTTCTATCTGCAGGGCGGATTCAGTTTCCACAGCAACGACGCGCGCGGCGCAACGCAATACGTGCAACCGATCTCGCCGGACTATCCTTTCCCCACGCCCAGCATTCCAATTTCTCCCCTGGTTCAAACCAAAGGCGCCGAAGTCGGCGTGCGCACGTTGCTGGTTCCCCATCTCCAAAGCACCCTGTCGTACTGGTATCTCCACAGCAACTCCGAACTGCAGCAGGATGGCGACACCGGAGGCACAGTTGCGTCAGGACAGCCTAGCAACCGCTATGGCGTTGAATGGGCGAACTACTACACTCCACTGGAACATTTGGCCTTTGATTTTGACCTGGCCGACTCCCGCGCCCGATTCACCGAAATCGACCCGGCCGATGCGGCATACACCAACTTGGGTGGCGGCCTGTATCCGGTGCAAGGCCCGGGCGGTTACCGGGTGCCGGAGGCGGTCGGCTTGGTGATATCCTCGGGCGTCACACTGCACGATTACAAAGGCTTCTCGTCGACCCTACGCCTGCGCTACTTTGGCCCGCGCGATCTGACCTCCGACGGAATTTATCGCTCAAAAGTAACGGCGTTGCTCAACGCCGAGGCCGGCTATCAATTCAACAAGCACTGGCGCCTCTCCGCCGAATTTTTGAACATTCTGAACCGCCGCGACAGCGACATCGATTACGCCTATATCTCCCGCATCACGCCCACAGGCGACCCGGCCTTCACCGACGTTTTCCACCCCACCGAACCGTTTCAGGTGCGAGTGGCATTGCAGTTCCGCTTCGAATAACCACCGCAGCTTCTGCCGTAATGGACTTATGTGCGTTCCGGAAGCCCAGACCCTAATTGGGCGAAAGCAGTCCGGTCTTCCCATTCCCATTTTGGAACTCCCACTTAGTACTTTACAAATTCTTGTCTTTCTGGTAACGTAGGTAGGGGTGAATCGAAGCCCCTCGACGAACCCGTATGCGACGCGGCGCTTCACCTCACGCCGCCGGACAGTCCACTCCCGGCATCCCGTCGACCCTCGCCCCAACCTATCCCCGGGCCGCACATTCCGCCGCCTCTCACGTAAAGGCCGGTCTGCAAAGCGCCTTGACCGGGCAGGTTTTTCGTCTCGCCTACCCAATTTCTAATCGCAACTGGATGCGATTAGAAATCGCCGTAACTCCAACAAAACATTCACCCGGACCCATTTCTAATCGCAACAAAAACACGCTCGTTCGCATCGCGTGGGGTAGCTAGTTTTGGCTGCGCAACCGCAGCGCACGCCCGCTCATTAACGCCGGTTACCAACAGGGCGTCCCGCGCGGCGGTCGATTAGAGGATTTCTCGGAGGAAAAACTTCAGGAAGGAACCTAACTCACTGCATACAAGTGAATGGCGGAGAGGGTGGGATTCGAACCCACGGTCGAGTTTCCCCGACACACGCTTTCGAGGCGCGCTCTTTCAACCGCTCAGACACCTCTCCGGCGAGTGCGGCTCAAAAAGTTTAGCAAACCCAGGGCAAGGTCACAACACGCGCACGCCGCTCGCGTTCCGCGTGGTGCGCGCAGCACTTTCGCGTCGTCCGTTTTTCAATCGAGTTCCCACATTCGGAACTGGTGTTCGTAGTTCTGCATATCCACGAGTTTGCCGCGGAACTTCACGCCTTCGAGTTTCAAGCGGCTGCGCTGTTCCTTCGCGGCGGAAAACCTCAACTTGATGGCCCCGCCCGCGCCAACCACTCGATGCCACGGAAGCGAATCCGCAGGGTCGCGATGCAGCAGGTTGGCGACAGCGCGATGATAGAGCGGATAGCCGGCCGCAGCCGCCACTCGTCCGTAGGTGCTCACCTTGCCGGGCGGTATCGAGAGGATCACGCGGCGAAATGCTCGGTCGCGCTCACCGTTGGACCGGAGGCCGTCGAGCATGATCCGGCGCCGCAATTTCCGGTCGCGCAGATTCTCGAGTTCAATGCCATGCGAGCTGTAATTTTTCTTCCGCATCTTCGGTCGCACCCAGCGAGGCTGACATACAAGATGCAAATCGTGGATGGAAGATGCGCCACGAACGAGGAGTGAATGGAATCGAAGCGCGATGAGCCGGCGGTTGGGCGGCTTCCAGAGCGGTCAAACTGCAAAGGCCCGTCCGGGCCGCCGTGTGCAGTCACTCCCTTGCGGGACATGGCCGCCGACTATCGCGAACAACTGCCCGCGTGGACCCTAACATCGCACCCCGCCCCGCAGAATCGGCAAAATCCCTCATTTTGGCGCACAGCCGCGACACGCGAGCACCCCCGCCCGATTCCCCGCAGAAAGTACAGTTTCCGCCTCGAACACAGGCCCGCAACCACCCTATTTGCCGCAGTTTACGTGACACAAGTACAGGTGCCCGTTAGGCTGGTATTACAGAAGTCTTACAATGCATCTTCGCCCCGCCTGATACTCTGAACCTGTTAGACGCGTCCGGCCGCAGCGGGCGCTACTTTATAAGACGCACTGAGGGAACCACGTGGCCACGGCAATTCCGGACATCGAAATTCTACGCAAGAAGCAAAAAGCAAACGACGAAGTGAACTGGGTCACCGCGATTTTCATGGGCCTTTTCCACGTTGGCGCGATCGCGGCGCTGTTCTTTTTCAGCTGGAAGCCGGTCATGGTCGCGGTACTTCTCTGGTGGGTCGCGACGAGCCTGGGCATCGGCGTTTGCTATCACCGCTTGCTGACGCACCGCGGCTACAAGACTCCGAAATGGATCGAGTACGTCCTCACCGTCTGCGCGACATTGGCGCTCGAAGGCGGCCCGATTTTCTGGGTAGCCACGCACCGCATCCATCACCAGCACTCCGACAAGGAAGGCGACCCGCACTCTCCGATCGACGGCAAGTGGTGGGCGCACATGGGCTGGATCCTGATGGGCAAGGCGATGCACCACGATACGAAGTCGCTCAGCCGCTACGTTCCCGACCTCGCGAAGGATAAGTTTCACGTCTGGATCACCAAGTATCACTACGTCCCGATGATCACGGTTGGCGTTATTCTGCTGGCGCTCGGCGGCATCCCGTATGTGCTGTGGGGGATTTTCTTCCGGACCGTGCTCGGCCTGCACGCAACGTGGCTGGTGAACTCGGCGACGCATTCGTGGGGCTCGCGCCGCTTCACGACGCGCGATCTTTCGACGAATAGTTGGTGGGTTGCGCTGCTCACGTGGGGAGAAGGCTGGCACAACAACCACCACGCGCATCCGACGTCAGCGCGGCATGGCCTTGCGTGGTACGAAATCGATACCAACTGGTACGTGATCCGGCTGATGAAGACGTTTGGCCTCGCGAAAGAAATTCGCGTGGCGCAATTGCCCGACGCCGAACCCAGAAAGAACATGGCGGCGGAGACTGTCGCGCCGGACGTGCAACAGGATCTGGTTTCAGCGTAAACAGATCAGTTCCCTGTAGGCGGACCGTGGACGAAGTTCTTGAGCCGCACATTCTTTCGAGTGTGCGGCTCTTTTTGCGTTCGGGCACATCGGCGCTCGCTACCCGGGGTGTGCAGGGTACAATTCAGCGATCACCCATGAATATCTCGGGCCGCCGCAAAACCATGGCGTTTTTCATCGTGCTGGGCAGCTGCCTGGTCGCGGTTGCCGTGGCGCTGCAGGTCGGCTGGATCATCCTGAACTGGCGCGAGACGGTACTACTGTTCTTTGGTGTGATTTTCTTCGCGCTGTTGATCGCCGGCGTGGTGATTAATACGAGCTTCCTGGTACGCGAAATCCGGCTGAACGAACAGCACGACAGCTTCGTGAACGCCATCACCCACGAGCTAAAAACGCCGATCGCGTCGATTCGCCTGTATCTGGAAACCATGCAGCGCCGCGAGCTGGACGAAAAGCAGCGCCAGAAATTCTACCGGCTGATGCTCCATGACACCGACCGCCTGCTTGGCACGGTGAATCAGGTGCTGAAGGCCGGCGAGGCGCGCCACAAGTCGCACAAGCCGCAGAAAGTCGAACTCGATTTCGGCGACCTGGTGCGCGAGTCGATCGAACTGGCCAAGTCGCGCCATCACCTCGAGCCCAGCGCCATGAAATTCGAACCGTCCAAGAACGGCGCGACCTTCAAGGTGCAAGGCGATGCGGAAGATTTGCGCACCGCGGTTTCGAACCTGCTCGACAACGCGATCAAATATTCCGGGGACAAAGTAGACGTCACCGTGAATCTCGAACCCGCGGATGAGAAGCATCTGAAGCTCAACATCCGCGACCGTGGCGTGGGCATTCCGTCGGATGAGTTGAAGCGAATATTCCGCCGCTTCTATCGCGTGCGGAATCGCGCGCTTGCCAAAGTAAAGGGCACGGGGCTTGGCCTGTTCATCGTGCGAGCCATTGCCAAAGCGCACGACGGCCGGGTCTACGCCGAAAGCGCGGGCGAAGGCAAGGGCACCACAGTCACGCTGGAATTGCCGAGAAGCAACGCATGAACCGGCTACTTGTAGTAGAAGACGAAGTACACCTCGCCGAAGGTCTGCGTTTCAACCTCGAGGCTGAAGGCTATAGCGTCGCCGTCGTGGCCGATGGCGAGGCCGCCACCGATCGTCTGCTCAATAAGAAAGAAGAGTTCGACGCCGTAGTGCTCGACGTAATGCTGCCGGGCAAGGACGGATTCGAAGTTGTCAGCGAGCTGCGCAAGGCCAAGAATTACGTGCTCGTTCTAATCCTCACTGCGCGCGGACGGCCGGAAGACGTACTCCAAGGCTTTGCCGCAGGCGCCGACGATTACCTAGCCAAACCGTTCGAGCTGCCGATTTTCCTCGCGCGTTTGCAGGGCTTGCTAAGGCGCCACGAGTGGATGCGCGGCGGCAAGAAAACTACACAGGTGAAGGGCGCTGCTCGCGAAAAAAGCGAGGCGTCGACGGCGGTGGAAGAATACGACGTGTTTTCGTTTGGTGGAAAATCGATCGACTTCGGCACACTCGAGCTGAAAACGAAAAAGAACACGATTCAACTTACGTTGATGGAAGCGAAGCTCCTGCGCCACTTGATTCGCGCGAAGGGCCGGACCGTAACGCGTAAGTCGATTCTTGAAGACGTCTGGGGCCTGCGCGAAGACACCGACACGCGCGCGATCGACAATTTCATCGTGCGCTTGCGCCGCTACCTGGAAGAGAATCCATCCAAGCCGAAGCACCTGTTGACCGTGCGCGGGCTCGGCTACCGCTTCGTAGCCTGAACTACTTTTTCCCCGCTGAAATATTCCCTCGCAGCACCGTCACCGATGCTTTGGGCAACGTATATTCCGTCGCGGCGCCTGCGCCCGAGATCGTGGATTTCGCTGCTGGGCCATCGGGATCGGCCTTGCCTCCGTACTGTCCGCCGGGATGCCATTGATACTGCTCGCTGCCGAACGTGATTCGATTGACGGAACCGGTGAAAACTTTCGCGCCACCTCCTGAACCATCGTCGAACTGAATCTTCACCGTGTGCTCGTTCTCTTGGTCTTTGTTCACGATCATCAGCGCCCACTGCCCATCCGGCCGCAGCGTTGCGTAGGACGTAACGAGGTTGTGCCCCGCCGGATCCCAAACGTCGCTCTTCGAAAGAAACAGTTTGTGCGGCTTGTTGCCCGGCTGAATCCATTCGAGATTGATCAGCTGGCTCGCGAAGTATTGCGAGAGGTTCTGCTGGATCTTCAGATCGCGGTCGGCGGAGAACATTCCGAATGTACCTTCCGAACCGTTGCATCCGCGTCCGACGCCGAGCGGCAAATAGTGAAAGTACGAAACGCCGGCGCCTCCGTGCGACAAAAACGCGCCGACGTAATCGGCCAGCCACAGCGCGCCGAACGTATCGACGAACGCCTCCGACTGGTTCCACGACAGATTGGATTCGGTGATGAAAAGCGGCACCTCCGGTGGCACACCGTCCTGCCGCCAGATTTCCGCAATGTGCGTCACCAGGGTCGCTTCGTCATATAGGCTGCTCCACTCCACTTTGCAGGGCTCAAACGGATAGTGTTCAAACGAAAAGAACGCTAGATCGTCAAGTTTCCCGTGTGCTTTGAGGTAGTCGATGAATCGCCCGGTCCACGACGTCCGGCCCTTATCGTCGGCCCACGTCTCGATGTCTTTGTTCTGCCCGGTGAAAATCGGCCCGCCCAGTTTCAGCTTCGGGTCGACTTTGTGCAGCGCCGCCGCCCACTGCACATACATCGCCGCGTAATCCTCCGGCGGCATGTAGTGCCCGTCGGGCTCCTCGCCCATTTCAACATACGCGATCGGATAGCCGCGCTTCTCGATGTACGCAATCTCCGCGGCGGAGTCTTCGGGCGTCGCGTAAATCATCGCGATGGGAATCATCGCGGGAAGGCCGCGCGTGTAACCGCCGGTGTAGAAAAGATCGAAACCAACCTGATCGCCCGCATGTTCGTCGAGATCAGCAGCCGTGTGCCACGGATCCACCGACGAGCAATACGTCGGCGTCTGATCCTGCTCCGGCACGTGCCGCATCAAGTCGTGAAACTTTCCGTCCGGCGAAACTGTGCCCGCATAGAGCTCGCGAATCGCGTAGCCGACGCAATTCCGCGGATCGGCCGAGCCGTGCGTGTCGCATGTATTCGACGACTGCGTCATCAGGATGCGGACCCAGCGCACCGTCATCGGCATGTCTGAAAGTTTCAGCACCGCCGTACCGCCCTTTCCATTGGTCACAACGCCGTGCGGGAAGCTCTGCCACACCCCGAGCGTCGGGTGCTTGATCGGATCGTCGCCCGTCCAATACTGGACGACGTAGTTCGTCGCATACGGCTCGGCCCATGCGATGCGGATCGCGTCGATGTCCTGATTCGTCAGGAAATCCATGAACACCCACTGCGGATGCAGCGCGTCATTCTCGTCCGTGTACTTCTCGGTGAGATATGGATTGCTCTTCCAGTAGGTGTTGAGGTCGCCGTCGTCGAGGCGAGAGTAGCCGTCGGTGTCCGTGCCGTCGTCGCGCGTTACGCCACGGTGCGGCAGCGGGTAGCCGTACGAATGGCGAATCGGCTCGCCTAAATTCGTGCTACCGGTGAAGTATCCGCTGCCTTGGCCGCCCTGACCTGTTGGCTCGCTCCACGTGCCCGCCGGATTCCAGTGCCACGCTTCCATGTGCAGCTCGGTGTTCTGGCGGTACGAAACCATCTGCCATCCAGCGGCCAGGACCTGATCGATTGTTGGCTGTACGTACAATTTGTCAGCCGCGCCGTATCCAATGCGATCAATGCCCGCGCCGAGTGCGACGGCGGGATCGATCGTGTTCGACGGTTTAGACGCGTCGACGTGAATCGTTTGCGCGTTGGACGCAGTGGCAAAAGCGAATAGGAGGGCCGCGCCGGCACACCAGCGCGCAATTCGGGCAAGTCTTAAAGTTTTATTAAACATGCCGGGCATCTTAGACGAACGCGCCGCCGGCGGCCAAACCATTTTGCGGATTGAATTGGTCGTCCGCGCTTCGCCGCCGGCGTTGACGCCGCTTTCGATTCGATGGACGATACCGGCGCGCAATTTTTCACTCGCGGAGCGCCTCAATGCTGAAAGCCACAACGTTTGACCAACTCGAAAAAGAGCAGCTGAACCCGCACATCACGCGCCAGATGCTCAGCGGCGAGGACTGTACGTTCGCCCAAATCCTGTTGAAAAAAGGCGGCATCGTGCCCCGCCACTCGCACCGCAGCGAGCAAGTCTCGCTGATCGTCTCCGGTGCGCTGAAATTCGTATTCGACGACGGCGAAGTCACGCTCCACGCCGGTGAATTTTTCATCATCCCGGCGCACATGCCGCACTCCGCCGAAGCGATGGAAGACACCGTCGACCTCGACTTTTTTGCGCCACGCCGCGAGGACTGGATTAACAAGACCGACTCATATTTCCGCCAAGGCGCGGCAAAGGAATAGCGATGGACCTCGGACTGAAAGGACGCGTTGCAATCGTGGCGGCAGCCAGCACGGGCCTCGGCCGCGCGGTTGCTGAAGAACTTGCGAAAGAAGGCTGCGAACTCGCGATCTGCTCGAGCAATCCGGCAAAAATCGAAAAAGCCGCGAACGAAATCGCGAAGCTTACTGGACGCGAGATCTTCTGGCGTGCGGTCGATGTAGGTAAGCCCGCCGACGTAACCGCGTTCGTCGAGGCTACCGAGAAGAAATTCGGCCGCATCGACATCTGCGTCACCAACGGCGGCGGGCCTCCACCGAAGAAGTTCCTCGAGGTCACCTCGCAGGACTGGCACGATGCCGTCGATTCGACGTTGATGTCAGCCGTTACGTTCGCGCGCGAGACGTTGCCCCGTATGCAACGCAATAAGTGGGGCCGCCTGATCACCATCACATCGACGTCCGTGAAGCAGCCTATTGACGGGCTCATCCTCTCCAACTCCATCCGCGCAGGCGTGACCGGCATGGCAAAGACGCTCGCGGGCGAGTTCGGTCAATACGGCATCACGGTGAACAACGTCTGCCCGGGCTTCACCGCCACCGCGCGCCTCGAAGAGCTTTTTGAAAAGCGCGCGAAAGACGCGGGCGTCTCCATCGAACAGATCGAAAAACAGTCCGCCGCGCAAATTCCGATTGGCCGAATTGCCCGTCCCGACGAGTTCGCCGCCGTTGTGACATTCCTCGCCTCCGAGCGCGCCAGCGCCGTGAATGGCGTGACAATCGCCGTCGATGGCGGGATGCTTCGCGGCCTTTTCTAATCGCCCCCAAGCGCGGAGCTACGCGAGTCCATTTGTAAAATCTCGCCTCTGTTGCTTCCACGCGCGCAAATGCGAAACGGACGTCCCTCGAATCCGTCTATACTAGAAGTTTGTGCAACTACGAATGTTCAGCCCTTTGACCCGCCTTCCCCATTCTGAAGGCCAAATCCCTGGAGGAAAGATGCCCCGTTCAACCTGGCAGCGCGCCGCCCTGTGCGCGGTTTTGAGCGCCGCCGTGGCCACAGCCGCAATTTTGCTGATTCCCGCGAAGGGACGCGCCGATGAGCCGTATGCGCGCAGCCGCGACTACGATCTGCAGCACGTAAAGACGCATCTCTGGATCGACTTCGATCACAAGAGTTTCCGCGGCGAAGTGACGCATTCGATCGCGATGCTGCAGGAGAACGTGAGGCAGATCCAGTTCGACTCGGTCGATTTGAAAATCAGCTCCGTCACGCTCGACGGCAAGGACGCGAAATACACGGTCACCGCGAGCGATGTGGTCGTCCCTCTGAATTCGCCCTCGAAGAAAGGCGACAAACACGAAATCTTCATCCGCTACGAAGGCTCGCCGAAGAAGGGCCTCTACTTCGTCGGCCCCGACAAGAATTATCCGAATCGGGCCAAGGAAGTCTGGACGCAAGGCGAAGCGGAAGACACCCGCTACTACATTCCCATCTACGACTACCCGAATGACCGGACCACTTCGGAAATGATCATGACGGTTCCCGCCAGCTGGCTCACGATCTCAAACGGCCAGCTCGTCGGCACGAAAGACGAATCCGACGGCACCAAGACCTGGACCTGGAAGCAGGACCAAACGCTGTCGACCTACTTGATCACCGCCGTCGCCGGAGAATTTGTCGAAAAGACTGAGACGTGGCGCGGTATCCCGGTACGTTACGTTGTGCCCAAAGGCAAGGAAGATACGATCGACGCGACCTTCGAGCGCACCAAGGGAATGCTCGACGCCTTCTCCGATAAGCTCGACGTGAAATATCCGTGGGCGCAGTACGCGCAGTCCTCCGTCGACGATTTCGTGGAAGGCGGCATGGAAAACACCAGCGCGACCACGCTCACCACACACGGCCTGCTGAACCCCGCGCTTGCGCCGGACGAAAAGCGCGGCTCGGACGACCTCGATTCGCACGAGCTGGCACACCAGTGGTTCGGTGACCTCGTGACCTGCAAGGACTGGTCGAACATTTGGCTCAACGAAGGTTTCGCCACGTACTTCGAACATTTCTGGGCCGAGCAGCACTACGGCGCTGATGAATCGGACTATGAGTTCTGGCGCGATCAGACGCAGTGGTTTCGCCAGGTGCGCCTGTACACGCACCCGATCGTCGAACGCAAATCCGGTGACTCGATCGAATTTGCTGGAAACGAATACACCAAGGGCGGCTGGGTATTGAGAATGCTGCGCGCCAAGCTCGGCGACGATTATTTCTGGGCTGGCCTACACCACTATCTCGAAGTGAATCGCGGCCAAAACGTTGTCACCGCCGACTTGCAGAAAGCGATCGAACAGCAAACGAACATCAACGTGGATCAATTCTTTCACCAGTGGATCTGGCGTGCTGGCGCGCCGAAGTACGAAGTGAGCTACGCGTACGATCCGGCCGCGAAACAGATCAAGCTCGACGTGAAGCAAACCCAGAAGGTCGAAGGCATGGTCGGCCTGTTTGACTTGCCGGTCGACGTGGAAGTCACTACCGCCTCCGGGCACAAAATCACCTCGATCGACGTGAGCCAAGCCGAGCAGTCGTTCACGATTCCGGCGGACTCCGCGCCGCTCATGGTGCTCTTCGACAAGGGCGACATGATTTTGAAGTCGATGGAGTTCAAGAAGGAGCCGGTGCAGTACGTCTACCAGCTCAAGAACGCGTCGGACGTTCCGGACCGCGCGGACGCAGCCGTCGCGCTTGGCCTCGCGAAGGATTATCCGGACGGCATCGCGGCCCTCGCGAATGCCGCGTCACACGATCCGTTCTGGGGCGTGCGCGTGCAGTCGCTGCACTCGCTCGGAAAAGCCGGCGGTCCTGCGGCCGAAAAAGCGATTCTCACCGCGGTCGATGGCAATCCCGAACCGTGGGTTCGGTCGGTGGCTGTCGAAGAACTCGGCGAATTTAAAGACGACCCGTCGCTCGGCCCGAAGCTCACGGATATCGCGGCGAACGACAAAGCGTATAGCGTTCGCGCCGCCGCACTCACCGCGCTCGGCGAAGTGAGAGCTTCGAACGCTTACGACGTCCTCACTGCCGCCGTAAAAGGCAACTCGCCCGACGACACGTTGCGCAACGCGGCCCTCGAAGGTCTCGGCGAACTCGGCGACGATCGCGCCGTTCCGTTGCTGCTCGAATGGTCCGCGCCCGGCAAATCCATCGACACCCGCTCCGCGGCAATCGGCGCCGTGGCTGGCCTCGATCTGAAGAACAAGACCATCACGCAAACGCTTATTTCGTATCTGAAAGAGCCCTACATCGACATCAAGTTCACGACGGTTTTCGCTCTGAGCCGGCGTGGCGACCCGGACGCGATTCAGCCGCTGGAAGATCTCGTGAAGTCGGGCGATTTGGGCGCTACGGGCAGTGGGTCATTCGTCGAAGCGCAGATCCGCGCCCTCAAAGCAAAAGCCTCTGGCGAGCAACCGAAGCAGCCCGGTCCGCCGCAAAACTAACGGGAACTCGGAGCTGTCCGACGCGAAGCGATGCGTCGGACAGC
>JBEKJW010000050.1:0-21376 GCA_050011035.1 Candidatus Acidiferrales bacterium | reverse complement strand
TACGTCTCGAGGTAATCGTCCGGCATCCGATCGAGATACACGCTGGAAAGCTGGCCGAGGATGCCGTCCTGCGTCGCCACACCGAGCGAGAACACGCCCGACAGATACGCGCGCGCCGACTCGAGCTCTTCGTTCGTGACGGGCAGCGAGCGCATCTTGTCGAGTTCGTAGAAAATTTCGGTGAGCGACGCGCCGACGACTTCGTTGCGTACCGCGGCGCTGACCGTGAAGTAGCCGTATTCGCGGAGCGAATTGACGCCGCTGCGTGGACTGTACGTGTAACCCTTCTGCTCGCGAATGTTGATCACCAAGCGCGAGTGGAAAGCGCCGCCGTAAATTGCGTTGGCGAGAAGCACGCGGAACCAATCGGAATCGCGGCGCGTGATGGCCATGTTGCCCAGCACGATTTGAGTCTGCACGGCGCCGGGAACATGGACGAGATGAACGCGGCGGCCGACGTACTGCGGAGGCGCTTCGCCTTTCAAAGGCGAAGGCGCAGGCGCGTTCCAATTGCCAAAATGCTTTTCGACGAGCGCGAGCATCTCATCGCCGGCGAAATCGCCGACGACCACGAGCAGCGCGTTCGAAGGTGAGTACGCCTTTGCGTAGAAGTCTTTGAGCTGCGCGGGCTCGTATGCGGCGACTTGCTTCTCCGTAGGCGAGATGATCGCGTAAGGATGCTTGCCGAAAAGCACGCGGCGTAGGCGTTCACTCGCGAGAAATCCCGGCGTGGTGCGTTCGACGCGCAGACCTTCGATTTTCTGGCGGCGTTCGCGCTCGAATTCGTCAACAGGAAATGAAGCGTTTCGCGCGAGATCGGCGACGAGTTCCAGCAAACCGTCGGAAAATTCAGCGAGGCCGGAAATGGAGATGGCGCTGTTGTCGGCGCCGGCGGTGGTGCCGAGGTCGCCGCCCATGCGTCGAAGATCTTCCTCGATGCGGCGGCTGGGCCGCGACGCGGTGCCAGTGCGCACGACTTTCGCGGTCATTTCCGCGAGGCCGGGGCTCGTGAGCGCCACCGATGCATTGCCGGTGCGGAAGAAAAGCTGCGCCGTGATTTTCGGGAAGGTGCGCGATTCGGCGAGCACGACCTGCATGCCGTTCGCTAGAGTGCGGACGGTACGCTTCGGCCATGCGACAGGGCGCTCCTCGCGAAGCGCGGGGACTGCGGACTTGTTTGCGTTCGGCGCGTCGACGGTGACGGCGGAATTCTTCACGGACTGGCTCACTGGACCACTTCCTTTTCAGCGGCGGCGTCTTTCGCGACCGGCAGACGCAGAACGATGGCGCGATTCTTCGGCACCAGATATTCTTTTGCGGCGGCTTGAATTTGCGCCGGCGTGACGGCTTCAAACCCGTCGAGAATCGTGTTGATGCGGTTCGGATCGCCATCGAATAGCGTAAAGCACGCGAGGTAGTGCATCAGGCCGAACCGCGGCATGTGGGAGCCCATTCCGCCTTCCAGCATCGAATAGAAATCGGAGCGCAGCTTCACTTTCACCGGCGCGAGTTCGTCGCCCTCGATTCCCTTTTCTTGTAAATCGCGAACGATTGAGTCAAAGGCGGCGATGACAGCGTCAGACGCGACATCCGGCCTGTGAAAGATGCGCGTGACCATTTGCGTGGGGCCGTTGGTGTCGATCGGGTCGGCGCCGCCGCTAGCTTCAACGGCGATCTGCTTTTCGAGGACTAGCTCCCGGTGAACGCGTCCAGCGCGACCGCCATGTAGCACTCCGTCGAGGAGCGTCATCGCGTACCAGTCCTCCGTGTTACGCGCAGGAAGCGTATAGCCGATGGCCATCGCGGGAAGGGGCCCGAATTTTTCGAGCACCTCGCCACGGCGCTCTTCGATTTGCGTCTGTTCGCTGACGTCAGCCTTCGGCGGAAGCGGCGCCTTTGGGATGTCTTCGAAATATTTCTTGGCGAGCGCGAAGCCTTCTTTCACGTCGAAGTCGCCCATGATGAGAAGCACGGCGTTATTCGGCGCGTAGTAGGTCCGGAAGAATTTCTGCACGTCTTCGAGAGTGGCGGCGTCGAGATCGACGAAATCGCCGTAGAAATTGTGCGCGTTGGGCCAGTTACGAAACGCGACGGGGGGAAGATCGAGCCACGGGAAGCCGCCGTAGGGCTGGTTCATCACGTTGACGCGGACTTCTTCCTTCACCACATCGCGTTGATTGCGAAGATTTTCGTTGTCGACCTTCAGCGCGCGCATCCGGTCGGCTTCGAGCCACAAGACGCGCTCGAGCGCGTTCGACGGCACCGACTCGAAATAATTCGTGATGTCGTAATTCGTGGTGCCGTTCAGGAGGCCGCCGGAGGAATTAATCAGGCGAATGTGCTCCATCTTTCCCGCGTTTTCGGAGCCTTGAAACATCATGTGCTCAAACAGGTGCGCGAAGCCGCTGCGGCCAAACGGTTCGAGGCGAAAGCCGATCTGGTAATAGACGCCGACGGTCACGAACGGCGCGGTGCGGTCAGGCGACGCGACGACGCGGAGTCCATTCGCGAGAGTGGTGTGTTCGACCGGAATGTGGAGACGCTTCAAGGTTTCACCTCTATGCGGCGTGTGTATGTTTGTGTGAACTCAAATTATCGGGCATTGGCGGGGTGGGTGCAACTCGGGTGGATCATTCATAACAACGTCAGGCGAATTGTCGTTTTCTGACGCATGCTAGCGAGGAGAATTTTGGGTAGCGAAGGACAGCGGGAGGTGCGGAGCGTGGGGTGGCACTGGGTCGTTACGGGGACGTTAGGGTTGGTGGCGGGGGCGTGGATATTGCAGGCGCTGGAGGTGGCTTGGGGACTGCGGGGCATGCCGGAGCTAAAAGATGTGACGCCGCTTGCGGATGCGGAGTCCCCACGCGTGTCGATCCTGTTTGCGGGGCGGGATGAGGCGGAGAAGATCGGCGCCGCGGTCGAGTCGTTCTTGAGCGTGGATTATCCGAACCATGAAGTGGTCGCGGTGAATGACCGGTCGGACGATGCGACACAAGAAATTCTGGAGCGAGTGGCGGCGCGGGATGCGCGGCTGAAAGTGATTCACGTGACGGAGCTGCCGCCGGGATGGCTGGGGAAAACCCACGGATTGCAGAAGGCGTTTGAGGCGTCGACGGGCGAGTGGCTGGCATTCACCGACGCGGACGTGAAGTTTGGGCCGGACTTACTGCGTCGCGCGGTGGCGCTGGCGATACGCGACAGGATCGACCACCTGCCGCTGTTTGGATATGCGGAAACGTTCACGTTTGGCGAGCGCGTGCTGATGACGTTTTTTGGGTTGAGCTTCGCGCTCGGGACCAAGCCGTGGAAAAAAGGCAAGCCCGGCTCCCGATTTTACGTGGGGGTCGGCGCGTTTCAGATGGTGCGGCGGAGCGCATACATCGCGATGGGCGAGCACAAACGCCTGGCGATGGAGGTAGTGGACGACATCAAGCTCGGCAAAGCGATGCAGAACGCCGGGTTCCGATCGCAGGCGGCGATCGCGGACCGGCGCGTGAGCGTTCATTGGCACAAAGGAGTTCGAGCGACAATTCGTGGGACGACGAAGAATTTCTTTGCGACGTCGCAGTACAGCCTGGCGACCGTGACGGCGCAGGTGATCGCGGTGCTGCTCGGTTGCGTGATTCCGTGGGTGGCGATCCTTTTCGTGCACGGGTGGGCAAGGATTTTCGCGGCCGTGGCGGTGGGGATTGCGCTGGCGATGCAGGTAGGCGTGACGATGGAGTTTGAAGTGTCGCCACTATATGCGCTGACGATGCCTGCCGGGGCGCTGCTGCTTTGCTGGATGCTGGTGCGATCGACGTTTGTGACGTTGAGAGACGGCGGGATTAACTGGAGAGGAACTTTTTACAGGTTAAGTGACTTGAAGAAAGGGTTGGTCTGAGGGTGTGCGGTGCGGATTCCGAAGTGCGGTTGCGCCCCACCCGCGGCTAACGGAAGAACGAGTAGCCGATGAAAAGCTCGTTCGCGTCGACGCCTGGATTGAAGTTGTGGCGGTAGGCGTTCGAGATGTGCGCGTATTTGAAGCCGAAGGACCACGCACGCGTCCGGTTCGAGTTGAAGAGTTGCACGCCTGTCTGAAAATCAAACGTGAAATTGAACTGCGTGCCGCCAGGAATATCGACCGGCACGGGTCGCACGGACGCCACGAACCCCGCGGTTGAAGCGATAAATGGCTGGAAGATGTGCTGGCGCCTGAAGTTGAGTCTCAGTCCGATGGGATTGATGCCGCCGCCGTAAACCGACTCGCGGCCGCTCGCGCAGTAGCCCGGGTACGGCGACCCGCCGCCACAGGCGACGTACTTCGGCTGCGTGACGAGTGTCATCGGCACGATGTCGAGTGTGTAGACTAGCGCCACGTGGCGCCAATCGCGAATTGTCTTCGCGTAGCGCGCGGCGATCACGCCGATCTGACGGTCGGTGGTGGTGCCGATCATCGTGTCGTTGCTGAACGAATAACCGCCCCAGACGCCGAACTCGTTGTTCGGCGGAAAGGGATTCGAGGAGCTGTAGGCCTGCGCGCGTGCAGCCGGAGATATCGCGGCGCACGCGAACAGCGCCAAGAGCGCAGCGCGGACAGCGAATCGAATCTTTGGAATGGTGCGCATCTCTTCCCTTTCGTCAGCAGAGATCGAGCATCAGGGCCGGAACACCATTGTCGCATCGCGCGTGGCGGGATTTCGAGAGCCCGATATCGAAATTTTGACGGATGGTTCGCGGCTATTTCTTCGCGGCCCTTTTCGCCGTCGAGCGTCGCTTCCGCGGCTCGGGTGTTGCCGCGGCGCAGTCCGATTCCGAGACGGCGGCGGTGATAGGTGTCGTGTCTTGCGCTGCAGGCGTAGCTGCTTCGGGCGCCGCCGCTGGTATCTCAACCGAATCGTTCGCGCCGAAAATCGCGAACATGTCACGCTGCTTCATGCCGCGAATGCGATCGCGGAGCGCCGCCGCCTTCTCGAACTCGAAGTTCTTCGCTGCGGCGCGCATCTGTGTTTCCAGCTGCGCGATCGCAGCGGCGAGTTGCGCGGAGTTTTGAATGTCGGACGTGGCGGGAACG
This sequence comes from Candidatus Acidiferrales bacterium, assembly GCA_050011035.1. Lineage (GTDB taxonomy): Bacteria > Acidobacteriota > Terriglobia > Acidiferrales > UBA7541 > Palsa-295. The sequence continues at coordinate 16,323 of JBEKJW010000050.1, read as the reverse complement.
TCGTCGGGCACCGGCAAGTAGTCGGCGTTGACGATTTTCGCCAGCTCCATATCCACGGACTTGATGATCGACTGCGGTGTGATGTTGTGCTCGCGGTTGTAGGCTTCCTGTTTGGCGCGGCGGCGGCTGGTTTCACCGATGGCCTGCTTCATCGACTCGGTCATACGATCGGCATAGAGAATGGCGCGGCCTTCGATGTGGCGCGCGCAGCGGCCAATCGTCTGAATGAGCGAAGTCGCGCTGCGCAGATAACCTTCCTTGTCGGCGTCGAGTATAGCGACGAGCGAAACTTCGGGCAGATCGAGGCCTTCGCGCAATAGGTTGATGCCGATCAGAACGTCGAATTCTCCGCGGCGCAGGTCACGCAGGATTTTCACGCGCTCGAGCGTTTCGATCTCCGAGTGGAGGTAGCGGCAGCGAATGCCGACTTCGCCGAAATATTCGGCGAGGTCTTCGGCCATGCGCTTCGTGAGCGTCGTGACGAGAACGCGTTCGTTGCGCTCGGTCCGGATGCGAATCTGCTCGAGCAGATCGTCGACCTGCCCCTTCACCGGGCGAATTTCAACTTCCGGATCGACGAGGCCCGTCGGTCGAATCACTTGCTCCGCAACAACTCCGCCGACCTTGGTGAGTTCATAGGGGCCAGGCGTAGCGGAGACGTAGACCACCTGATTCGTTCGGTGCTCGAACTCCTCAAAAGTCAGCGGCCGGTTATCGAGCGCCGAAGGCATGCGGAAGCCGTAGTTCACAAGCGTCTGCTTGCGCGACCGGTCGCCGGCATACATCGCGTGCAGCTGCGGCATCGTCTGGTGCGACTCGTCGATGAAAAGCAGGTAGTCCGCGGGAATGTAGTCAAGCAGCGTCGGCGGCGCTTCGCCCGGCAAACGTCCGGACATGTGGCGCGAATAATTCTCAATGCCGTGGCAATACCCGATCGTGCGCATCATCTCGATGTCAAAGTGTGTGCGCTGGACAATCCGCTGCGACTCGACGATTTTCCCCTGCTTATCCAGCTCGCCTTTCCACCATTCAAGTTCTTCGTAGATCGATTGAATGGCGCGCTCACGCTGTTCGGCAGGCATCACGTAGTGCGACTTCGGATAGATCGGAACGCGCGTGATTTCCTCGCCGCTTGAATCGATAACGCCCGTGACGGGATCGATCTTGCGAATCGCTTCGATCTGGCTACCCCACATTTCCACGCGATAGCCGAAGTCTTCATACGGCGGGTAAATTTCGATCATGTCGCCCCGCACGCGGAAAGTGCCGCGGCCGAAAGCCTCGCTGCGGTCATACTGAATCTCGACCAGCTTGCGAAGGATCGCTTCGCGCGCGATCGACTGGCCCTTCTGCAGAAGCAGCATCATGCCGTAATACGCCTCCGGCGAGCCGAGGCCGTAGATGCACGAAACCGACGCGATGATGATCACGTCGCGGCGCTCGAGCAGCGAGCGCGTGGCACTCATCCGGAGCTTGTCGAGCTCGTCGTTAATCGTGGATTCCTTCTCGATATAAGTGTCGCTGGCGGGGACGTAGGCTTCGGGCTGGTAGTAGTCGTAGTAGCTGACGAAATATTCCACGGCGTTCTGCGGGAAAAACCCCTTGAACTCATGAAATAGTTGCGCGGCCAGCGTCTTGTTGTGCGCGAGGACGATCGAGGGGCGGTTCGCAGCTTCGATGACCTTGGCCATCGTGAACGTTTTGCCCGAGCCAGTAACGCCGAGGAGAACCTGGTGGCGGTCACCGTCGTTGACGCCGTGGACGAGCTGGTCGATCGCCTGAGGCTGGTCGCCGCGGGGCTCGTAGTCGCTGGCAAGATGGAATTTCATGGCGCGCTCCTCAGGATCGAAAAATGCGGCGTCTTGAACCTTCTATTATAACGCAGCTGGCAAGCGCGGTGGCACGGGCTACTTTGCGTCCGGAACTTCCGTCGACGTTGCAGAATTCGGCAGGAGGACGATTTCCGACTGGCTGTCGACGTGGCCGGAATACTTCATTTTTGAGCCGGAGGCGGCGCTGGCGATTTCGAAGTCCATGTCCTGATGGCCAGTCTGCGTGGAGCGGACGAGCATGCCGTTGGCGAGCGAAATGTCGTCCAAGCTTTCGCCGGAACCGGTCCACGTGCCGGCGGTGCGGAGGCCGTTATGAAGGTAGCCCTCGGGGGTCGCGTCGCTATCATCTCCACCAGGGCGAAATATTCGGAATTTCGTGAGTATCACGGCGCAGACGCCCGCGGTGGGATCGGATGGAACGGCGTGCGCTGTGGCTGTGCCGTCGCTTACAACGTTGTCGGTCCGCGCGACCGTAGTAGGGCAAGACTCGTCGCGCGTGTAGGTCGACTCGGTGCGAAACGTGAGGCCGGCGAGCGGCGTGTTGATGAGTGGGCGGTCGCCGGTCCATTTTTGGGCGATGGCGATGCCCTCTTTCGGAAACTTTGCGACCGATGCGACGCCTTCCATCCATGATTGCACGGCGCCAGAAGTGGAGGGATTGGTGAGGACGTCGTCAATGCCTGAGACATCAGTGACTTTTCCATCCGGCTCGATCGTGAATTGGAAGGCCCGCCCTTGTAGCTTTTCGTACTGCTCTTGTAGAGCGGCGGCGCTGGGATCGTAGGCATCGCTCTCGATGATGGCCTCGGATTTCTCGTAAGTGGCGCGAAGGCGGACGCGAGCGGTCGAGCCGTCGGGATTGGGCTTCACGTCCAGAACATCCAAGCGAACGATGAGCGTCGCGGTCTGCGCGAACTTGGTGGCAGCTTCGGGATCGACGATCGGTGTCGTGGCCCTGCCGGTTGTGGTCGTATGCGTCTCAATCTGGTAACGGAGAATTTGGCCAGCGATGAATCGCGGCGCAAGGTGAATGCGCTCGGCGGCGGGTGCTGTATAGAGCGAGACGGAGACTAGGGCCACGGCCGCCGCGAAAGTCACCACGCGTTTGGAAGTTGCGGTGTGCGTCAATACGCGGGGCTCGTTGGCCATCTTTTCGACGCTAACACAGGGGTGGAGGCGCGGCAATCTCATGCCATAACAGCAACTTAGACGGTACAGCGAGAAACTGGTTAGGTTTACAGGATTCGTCGGATGGGCCGGATACGGCGAGAGATTTAAGCTCGGGCCATGGACGAGAACCGAGTTACCACACTCTATTCGAACGAAACGGTCCCTTCGGAATTCTACGACATGATGCGGGACAGAGCGATCCGCTGGGCGGAAACCAATCTCGCGCGGCTCGAGCGCATGGGCTGCTCGCACCAAGCCTCGGTCAACCAGATTCTCACGGAAGTGACACGGCACTGGGGACCGGAGTGCGAGCACGAAGTTGAGCAGGCACTCGGGATTCACTTCGAGATGCCGGGCCGCAGGAACTAGGGCCGCGACTCTCTGCGATCGAGGGCTGCGTCGCAACAAGTGCGCTGCGGTGTCGATTGCTCAAGGGTCTGGTCGGTGCCATCCATGAGCAAAATCTTTACAGGCAACACTTTTCCCTCCCAATAACTCCAAGACTCATCTGACCTAGCGAAGCATCGGCACCGCCACGCGGACGAAACAACCGTGGCGCGGGTGCTTCGCGCGGCAAAGGAATCCGTTTAAACTATTTCTGTGAATTCATCAACGGCGCGATCAATCATCAAGAAAACTGCACGCCGGACTGCCGCTGGTGGTTTGCTCTCGGTCATCCAATCTCTCCTGCTCGTGTTCTTGTTCGCCGTCTGCGGCTGGTGTGTGGCTGCTCAAGCGCAGTCGGCTGCCCCGGCGTCTTCGCCCGCGGTGGTTTCCGCGGGCGTGGATGGTCAACAGACCTTGGCTACTCCAACGCCGCAAAACACTGAGAGCGTGAGCGGTACGGTCGTTGATTCGACCGGCGCGGCGGTAGTGCGTGCGCACCTTACGTTGACGCGCGACGACAGCTCCGCGGAGAGAGAGATAACCGCTGACGGCAATGGACAGTTTACTTTCACGAATGTTGGGATAGGTCCGTACCACTTGTTGATTGCGGCGGATGGGTTCGCGTCGCAGACGTATAGCGGGACGCTCGCGGCAGGCGAAGCGGGAGTTGTGCCGCAGATCACGTTGGCGGTGGCGAGCGAGGCGACGCAAGTCCAAGTGACGGTAAGCCGCGTCGAGCTGGCTGAAGACGAAATCAAGATCCAAGAAAAGCAGCGCGTGCTAGGTGTGTTCCCGAACTTTTACGTCAGCTATGATCCGGACGCTGTGCCGCTGACTTCGAAGCAGAAATTCGAGCTGGCGTGGCGGACTTCGATCGACCCGGTGACGTTTGTGCTGACCGGCGCGGTGGCCGGCGTGCAACAGTGGCAGAACAACTTCAGCGGGTACGGCCAGGGCGCGCAGGGATACGGCAAGCGGTACGGCGCCGTTTACGCAGACAATCTGACGAGCACGTTCCTGGGCGGCGCGATATTTCCGTCGCTCTTCAAGCAGGATCCTCGCTACTTCTATAAGGGCACGGGCACGGTGCGGTCGCGATTTTTCTATGCGGTTGCGAATGCGGTGATCTGCAAGGGCGATAACCGGAAGTGGCAGCCGGCGTATTCGACGATTCTCGGTGATCTTGCGTCAGGCGGAATTTCGAACGCCTACTACCCGAACAGCGATCGCGGCGCAGCGCTCGTGTTTGAAAATACGTTGATCGGGATTGGAACGACGGCGGCCGCGAATGTGCTCCAGGAGTTTTTGATTCGAAAGCTGACGCCTGGGCAGAACCACAATCTGACCCAGCCTTAGTAGAATTCTCCCCGCACGTAATTCCCCTTTTTCAAAAAATCGTACCGCGAGTCGGATTCGCGCATTCGTGCGCTCACGCGCGAGTTCATCGCTTTGCCTCGACGACTTTTTTCACGGACGGCGAGGCGAGCGGGCCGGTAAGTCGAAATTCAGCTCCTGGCGCGGCGGTCGACTTGAAGGCCATGTCGAGTTGGCGCGAAAAATCGACGGAGCCGGTGGCGTCGAGGCGTTCCGCGGGATTTGAAAGCGTGAGGCGGCTAAAGTCGATCGTCGACTCCGAGCAGGTGAAAGCGGCCGTGGCCTCGTGGAAGGTTTCCGGTGCGGCGCGAAGCTCGGCCTGGCGGAACGTCTGATCGAGATTCATATTTTTGAGTTGAAGCGGCGTGACGCGAGCCGTCCCGTCGCAGGAAAGCGCGGCGGCCAAGTCGGAGCGTGAAGCGCCACGCGACTCGAGCGTGATCTCGCCGGTAGCGGCGCCGTCAAATTGATTCGCGAGCGATGGCGCGACGGCGGAAAGATCGCCGAGATCGACGCCGGAAAAATTCATTTTCAGCCGGTAGCTGGGCACGGCAGCAAGCGTTGCGTTGAGCGTGCCGGCGACGCTTCCGGAGGCGACCTGGGCGGTAGCGTCTGTGAGATCGATGTCGCGGCCATTGAGCTTCAAATCGCCCTGCACATGGTGCGCGACGATGGGTGCGACCGTAAGCTGATCGATTACGATGCGGCCTTCGGCGCGAAGCTCTTCGGGCGTCACCGATGGCGCGGCGCCGCCAAGAAATGGAAGGACGCGAGAGAGAAGACTTTGCCGCCAGCGCGGATTGAGCCAACGATCGACGTCGGCGGTGACGAGATGATCGGCGCTGAGAGCGAATTGCCAATCGGGCACGGCGTCGTGACGCTCGAGTGTTCCGGTCCAGCGCGCGCCGAATGCGTCGGCGGAAGAAAGTGTAATCCGACGGTAGTCCGGTCTCACGTCCACATGAGCCTTAATGCCGCGTACGGGTTCGTTGAGGAAGGGAGCCAGAAGCGTCGCGTCGCGTTCCGCATCGTCAGTCGAAGCGTTCGCGGGAAGCGCGCCTTCAACGCCGAAGTCGATGGTGCCAGTCGGCTGCGAGCGCCACGGCCACGCCGTCGAGGGCCAGCGGAGATCGGCGCGCGCTGGACCAGCAACATCCCACCCACGAGAAATGTGCCAACCGAGCGACGATGCAGCGGTGACCAGATCGCGAACCTGCTCGACCGACCCAGCGAGATGAAATCCACCAGCGTCGCGAGTGTTCGATTTGGAAGACGCGTCGATGTGCAGTGCATTCGCGGAACCGCCGAACGACACGGTGACCGGAGCGAGAGAAACCGCGCCGGGATCCAAGCGAAATTCGACGGGCGAGATGTGAGCCGGAACGCGCAACGCTGAGCCCGACAACTCAGCGCCATCCGAGCGAAAGTTCGCAGCTACAAGACGGGCCGGGCCGGCAGAGAGTGTCGCGGTCGCTACCGCAAAACCGGAAAGCGTGGTGTCCGGCGGAACCTCAGGATGGAAGGCGCGAATCCAGCCGAGCACGTCGCGGAGATCGATTTGCGACTGCGTGATTTCGATCGTGGTTGGAGCGTTTGGTTGAACTGACCCGTCCGTAGCGAGTGCGATGGCCCGCGAAGCAAACGGCGCGAGATTCCACGAAACGTGGGCAGCGGCTTCGGCGCGCGAATGCGGCGCTTCGATAGTGGCGTGCTCGATATCGAAACCAGAGGCCTGCGGATGCACCATGAATTTTGCGACGACGTTGAAATCCGGGTTGTCCGGTCGGAGCGAGAGATCCCAGCGATGGATGCTGCGAAAGCGAGTGGTCGTTTCGACCTGCCAATCGTCCGCGTCGGCGTGAGCATTGGCGGCAAGAGCGAATTCACCCCGCACGCCGAAGTCGTAGCCGCGCGCGAGGCGGAGCAGATCGGAGACCGAGCCATCCTGCCAGGTGAGCGCGAGATTGGCGGGACGAAAACGGGACGAGGTGCCGCCGACCTGCGCTGCAACGTGAATCGTTCCCGGTTGCTGAAGCGGAACGGCGGCGCGCGTGGGGATGGCTTCCAGGTCGATGCGCCAGCGGCCGGGGGCGTCCGGCTCGACGGAGCCGGTGACGTCCGTCAGCGCGAAAGGAATTTTTTCTTCGACGCGCTTGAAGTTGATGCGGCCGTCGTTGAACAGGACACGATCGAAGCGAACGTAAGGTTGGGGCGAGGCAGCGGAAGTTACGGCTGGAGTGGACGCGGGGCCGCTTGGCTTAGCGAATGACGAATCGTTCGTAATCCGAGGAAGCCATTCGGCGACGTTCCAGTTCCCTGCCGCGTCGCGAACCAGATTCAAGCTGGGACGCTCGAGGGTGACAGTGCCAAGATCCATACGGCCGCGGAACAGGCTTTGCCAGTGGAGGCGCACCGCGACGGATTCGGCGCGGAGGAAGTACTCGTGGCCGAAGCGGGGATCTTCGCTAAAGGTGACGGATTCGGCGACCAGCGTGGGACCAGTCCAGAGCGAGAAATTGTAGTGGCCTACTTCTACGTGGCGGCCAAAGACGGATTCCAGGCGGTGGGTAAGTTTTTGCTGGAGGCGGGTGTGGTGGATGAGCAATGTGATGGCCACGCCGCCAAACCAGACGAGAAAGACGAATGCGGCTATATACAGCGGCCAACGCAGCCAGGAACGGCGCGGAGCCTCAGCTCCGGCGGCGCTAGCGCTTGCTGGGATGGTGACGGTGTCTGCCACGCTCACACTTTCTCACAAAAGGAGAAGTTTCGAGCGGCGCGGGAGAGGTTCGGGCGGCGTCGCACGGCTGGTGCCCCTAATCGGCATTTGTGTCATCTAGTGTCGATTAGACTGGGTGCCCTCCCTTTGTTTTCTAGAGGTTACATTCCTTTTTAATCGCCCGAGATGTCGATTAGCTAACTGGTTAGACGAAATCGCTCCCCAAGAATCGCGACGAGTTGTTGAGGCAAAGATTTGCGACTTACCGGTGGGGGTGCATCCGGCGCCGAGAGGACTGCAGGCGCTGTGCATGTGCGAATACTTCGTGGCCATACCGTAAGCCGAACTGACGATAACAGACTAGTAACGTAAAGTCAAGGGAATTGAGAGTTCTAGAGCGACTCGGTTTGCCTTCTTGAGGCATCCGCGGTCAGCCGAGTGGGACTGGGTAGCCCAGCTCCTTGAGCCGATCTTCGAACTCGAACTTCTCGTTAAGCCGTTTGCGGTAGCCCTTGCACAGCTCGTGAATCTTGGCTGCATGGAGGTCGGCGTAAGTGTAGGGAGATGGCTTGTGGTCGGTACTGTTCTTGTTGTCCTGAAAGTAGAGTTCCTGGGGACTGCGGACTAACAGCCCGCCCATCTCTGAGAGCTTGGTGCCCATCTTGAGTGCGTCGGCCTCCAGCTTGGCGATTGCCGCCAGGGTTTCCTTGTGTTCGCGCATTATCTTGCCGACTTCAGCGTCGTTTGGTTCGGTCATACGGTGGTCCTCCTTGGCGGAGTATAGCTCAAGATACTTAGCTTTGTGATAGTGGGCGGCTGTCGCTCGAGCGCGGCGACGTTTCTCGACTGGGGTGGAGTGGTGGCGAAAGCGGCGGCCCGCCGCCGCACTCTAAAGTTGCGTCGGACGTTCGGCGGGTGCGGGAGGCGTTATGGGCCCGCTGCACAGACTGACAGTCTATGCTACAGCGCGCTTTGCGCGCCTGAGCGAGAAGGAGGATCGATGGTACGCGCCTTTCCCACTCCACGTCAGAGAGTACGCGGCGGCGGCTGGCTCAAGAGCGTGAAGAAAAGTGCGAGCTACGCTCGCACACAGGCAAGATTGCCTGTGCTACTTAACCGCATCTCGGTGCGCACGGTGCGGTTGCGGTGTGGGTAACGTTGCGCAGCCGGAACTGGCTACCCCACCTGCGGCGCATCGGTGGTTAGTGGACGGTGTGGAAGAGGCGGTGCCAGCGGGTGCGGGTGCCGATGTGACGGGCGGTGTCGATCATGCGGTAGATGGTGCTGTAGAGGCCGCGGTCGGCGTAGTCGCTGGAGACGGCGCGAACGGACCAATAGACGATCATGGGGCGGCCCATGATGGAGTCGCGGCTTACGAAACCCCAGTAGCGGCTGTCGAGGCTGCGATCGCGATTGTCGCCGAGAGCGAAGTAGTGGTCGGGCGGGACGACGAGTTCGCCGCGCACGACGTGATCCAGAATCTGGTCGGCCCACTCGGGTCGAACTCCCATGCGGAAGAAATTCTGGCTCGTCGGCGGAAAGTTATCGCCGAAGGGATCCTCGAACGCGGGATCGTGAACGACATAAGGCTCGGCGAGCGGGGCTCCGTTGACGTAGACGCGCTGGTCGACGATTCGGACGCGGTCGCCGGGAAGCCCGACGACGCGTTTCACGTAGTGCTGATGATCGTCGAAGGGAAATTTGAAGACGATGATGTCGCCGCGCTGAATCGGCCGGTACGGGAGAAACCTCTCGTACCACGCGCCGTGACCTTCGAAGATGAATTTGTTGACGAGCAGGTAGTCGCCGATGAGGAGCGTCGGCTGCATGGACTCGGATGGAATTTTGAAGGCCTGCAGGATGAACGTGGTGCCGAAGAGCGCGATCAAAATGGTGACGAGGAGCGATTCGGCGAACTCCGAGATGTAGGTGCGGTGTCGCACGCGCGCACGAGGGCGCTGCGTCGGCGCGGCTTGGTCCGCGGGTGGCGCGGATTGGAGCGGTGGAGGCGCAGCTTCGACGACGGCGGAGTCCGGGAGCGGAGTGTTGTCGATTTGCATTCAGGTCTTAATTGGGGCCCTCAGGCCGCACCCGATCCGTCGCGCGTACGAAGAAGCTCCAGAGCGGCGCGCGCGGCTTCCTGCTCCGCTTCTTTCTTGCTGCGGCCGTGCGAAGCGGCGAGGCGCAGATTCGCGTGCCAGACTTCAACTTCGAAGGTCTTCTGGTGCTGCGGGCCGGATTCACTGTGAATGCGGTACTCGACGGCGGCAAGAGCGCGTTTCTGCACCCATTCCTGTAGGGCAGATTTGTGATCGGCACGTTCGAGCGCGTCGGCGTGGGCCGCCAACGCGGGATCGAGCAGGGTGCGTTCGACAAACGCCGCGGCGGCAGAAAGGCCCGCGTCGAGATAAATGGCGCCGAGAACAGCTTCGTAGGCATCCGCCAGCAAACGCTTCTTGTCGCGACCACCGGTTTTTTCTTCGCCGGGGCCGAGGCGGAGGAACGCGCCGAGTCCGAGATGTTTTGCCGCTTCGGAAATCGACGATGCGTTCACGAGACGCGCGAGCCCCTTGGAAAGCTGGCCGGAATCCCACAGAGGAAAAGTACGACAGAGCCGCTCGCTGGCAATGAGGCCGAGAACGCGATCGCCGAGAAATTCGAGGCGCTCGTTGTCAGCATCGTGGACAGCTTGACGGTGCGAGCGGTGCGTTAGCGCGAGGTCGAGATGTTCGCGATGCTCGAAGCGGTGACCGAGCATCGCTTCGAGCGCCGAACTGTCGTCGTGAACCGAGCGTTTACTCGTCTGAGCCATCGGAGACCGGACCTCCGAGAGCTTACTTGGAAAGGCTAGGTTTTGCAGCGCCTTTGGATTTGGCCTCGTCGGCCTTTTGTTTGCAGCCGGCGCTGAGGGCGCTCTGCATCGCGGCGCACTTGCCGAAGGAATCGGCGGCGTCGGTGTAGTTCTGCTGCGCGCTCTGGCAAACGCCGAGGACGTAGTAGTCGGTGGCGTCCGAGCTCTTGGGATCCGCGGTAGAGGCCTTGAGTTCGGTGATGCATCCATCGAGGTTCTGCTTGCGGAAATAGACGAGGCCGAGAGCGCTGTGTGCCTGGACCTGCGCGCTGGCCTTCATCGCGGTGAACTGATCGTCGGTGAGGGTGGCGGGCTTCTGCAGCGTCGGAATCAAAACGAGCGCGTGTTTCGCGTAGGCCTCGGCCTTATCGAGTTCCTTCGGGTCGCCGGCGGTGTTCTTGTCGCGTGGGATCAGCGTGCCGATGATGATCAGCGTGCTGAGGTCGTCGGGATTCGCGGCGATGGCCTTCTCTCCGTCGGCTTCCACCTTCGGAATGTCCTGCTTCTGATATTCAGCCTGGGTGAGAGCGGAATAAACGGCGCCGGTGTAGTGGCCCGCCGGATATTTCGCGACGAAAGCGTTGCCCGCCTCGATGCGCTTGTCGACGTCCTCGAGCTTAATTGCGGTGAATGCTTTGTAGTCGGTTTCCTCGGCGGGATCGACAGTGGCCGGAGGGAGCGCGTTCGGAAGATCACCTGTGGAAGGCGTCTGAGTCTGGCCCGGCTGCGTTTGCTGTTGTGCTGGAGTGGACTGGCTGGCCGGAGGAGTTGCGGGCGTCTGCTGGGCGGCGACGCGCGTGGAAACTGAGAAAACTGGAGCGAGCAAAACTGCGGCGGCGGCCGCGGTGAGTCGGAGCGATGAAGACTTCATTTGAGTCCCTTCCCGTTGGATGCCACCGGCGCGGATGTGGGCGTCGTATGGCTAGTTTTTTTGCGAATCCTGAGGCTTCTCGCCGGCGCCGCTGCCCGCGGGGGCATACGGCTTATCCACGCCGCGCTGCGCGGCAACAAGCGCCGCCTCTGGCGCGCCGGACACGGCAAGAGCCGCCCGATACTCTACCATCGCCTGGTCCCGTTCGTCCGCGACATCGTGGAGGCGGCCGAGATAGACGTGCGACCAGGCGAGAACGGATGGGTTGGGCGGATTTATTTTTTGAGTACTGGCGGGAGCGGCGTTGTTCGCGCGGCCGGAAGAAGCGGCGGCGGACTCGACGATATTTTCGAAAATTTGCTGGGCGCGATCGGCGTCCTGATTCATGAGAGATGCGACGGCGAGGCCGTAGTAGGCGCGTGGTTCGCCGGGATATTTTTCGAGGACTTTTTCGAAGGTGGCGGTGGCGGCGGTCGCGTCTTGAATGGCGATCTGGCGGTCGCCGTCAGCGAGCCAGCGGTCGAGTTCGGTGGAAGGCTCGGTCATCGCGGGCTTCTTGGGCGTTGCGGCGTTGAGTTCGGCGTCGGTCTTGAAAACGAAATTCGCGAGGCGCTTTTGTTCGGCGGCGAGGTCGATGCCGTTGATGAGATCCGGGAAGTAGAGGCTCATCGAGGGCTCGGCCTTTTCGAACTTGAGTAACTGCGTGACGAGAGGGCGAACCATCACGAAACCGTTTTGATCTTCCTGTGCGAGGCGAGCTTCGAGTTTGTCGTCTTTCAGGCGATCGAGGCGGATTTCGACGGATTTTATGAGGCACTCGTCGGCGTAGGCAAGGAAGTCGGAACGATATTCGGCGGGAAGGCGCGGCGATTTCGCGCCGATGTTGAGGAGCGGAGTTTTCGCGGTGACTTCCTTGCGGTATTTGAGAGGGAGCGGGTCGAGCAGGAAATGAAGGTAGGCGTGCTGGACGTCGTCGTAGGGAAACTCGGCGGTGGCGCCGACAACGATCGAATAGTGATCGCCGGTGTTGCGGAAATTCGTGCGGCCGCCGACGAGCGGTTCGACGTAAACCGTGAAGCTGTGGCCGAACTTGGGCTTGTAGATTTCGCGCAAGTAGCCGTCGGCGGTGGTGACGATGTGGCGGACGGGTGACTGAGCGCGATCGATGAGGCGGTCGTATTCGGGTTGGACCTGAGTCCAGCGGCGGTCGAGGCGCGCCTCGCGGTAGAAATTCGCTAGGACTTCCTGGAAGCCTTCGAGGGCGAGGGCGTCGGGAGGCAGGACGTCACGATCGACTTCGAATTCGAAGCGCGGCGGTGGGCCGACGACGACGGCGAACGTGATGAAGCGCGAGAGCGTCTCGCTGGAATCGGCGAGGCGATGATCGTGGTAGAACTGGCGGAGCGCGTCGACGGAAGGGCCCTGCAGCTTCAGCAAATCTTCTCGGAGCCTGAGGCGCGAAGGCATCTCGGCGAGGGTGCTTTCGTCGGCGTCGAAGCCGGCCGCGTCGAGCGCGCACATGACGGCGAAGAGTTGCTGGCTGGCTTCAACGCTGACGCCGGATTCGCCGGACGGAGCTTGCGGCGCGGGTGCGGCGTCGAGACGCGCGAGCGGTGAAAGAACGGGCAGCACGGTTGCGACCAGGATCAGAGCGGCGAAAAGGGCGGCGGAACGGGAAAGGCGCTGGCTCGGCTTACGCGTTTGTTGGAATTGCTGTTGGGTCCAGGACGTATTCAATTTCAATGCGTGGCGCTTCCCTTTTGGCGCGGCTGCGCGCAAACACACTCTGGAATATCTGAATAACGATGCAAGAAAACTGTAAATGGCAGCTTAGAGCTAGTCAAGAAACCGTCGTAGGCAGAGGTGCTGAATTATCCGTGGACGCGGACTTCGCTGAAGCTGATCAGGACGCGGCCGCCGGCTTGGGGCTCGCCGAAGCTGGTTTCGGGAGTGAAGCGGGAGAACATCATCACCTGATCGAGCTGGTGGTGGATCGCGGCGTCGTCCGGGCCGGCAAGAATGGTGTAGGAGACGACCTGGCCTTGCGCGTTGAGCGTGGCTTCGACGGTGAGCACGCCCGAGTCATTGAGCGAGCTGGAATCGATACCGGGGACCTGGAACGCCGCAAGGCTTTCGAGACGAGCCGGGCGAACGATGTTGAGCGCAAGGTCATTCGGAACGATGCCGCCCATTGGCACGCCGACGAGAATGTTCTGCACGATCAGCACGAAAGCGACTAGAGCGGTGAGCACACCGCCGGTGGCCGGAACGGCGATCGGGCGAAGAATATTCTCAAAGGTGAGAACCGCGCGCGACCACAAGCGCTGGAACACGCTGACGCGCGACTGAACACGCGAAGCTTCCAAACGGATGCGCAGCGCAAGATCGGAAGGCACAGGAGCGGGCGAGACGCTCGCGAGGCACACGGCCAAGCGGCGATAGTTCTCCAGTTCGCCTAAGCATTCGCGGCAATCGGCCAGGTGCGTCCGGACGCGCTCGTGCGCTGACGCAGAGATCGCGCCGTCGAGGTAGCCGGCAAGATGGTGTTTGGCCTGTGAGCAATTCATTTCCGACCTCCGTGCGCTTTTGCGACGAAGAACGTGGGCTCGGCGGCCAAAGCGGAAGAGGTATGCGGCGCGAACGAGTGCGCTGTGGCCGCTTCAACCGAAACTTCGACATGAGACGCGGCGTGAGCCGGCGCGTGAACCGAGTGCGCGGACGGCTGAGCCGGATGCATCAAAGGATCCAGAATTTCGCGGAGCAATCGGCGCCCGCGAAGAATGCGCGATTTCACGGTACCGACGGAGACTTCCAAAACTTCGGCGACTTCTTCGTAGGACAGGCCTTCGAGATCGCGAAGGATCACGGCGCTGCGGAAAATCGTCGGCACCTGATCGAGCGCCTGACGAACGCGCGCCTGCATCTCGGCGGTTTCGAGTTGCTCGAACGGCGACGCATCGGCTCCGGGAAGATCGAGAGCGGCGCTGCGGCCCTCCTCTTCGACGTCAATCGAAACCTGCTGGCGATGATGACGCCAGCACCAACGCCGGTGATTGAGCGCTTGTCGAACAGAGATGCGGTAGAGCCAGGTCTTCAACGAGCTACCCTGCCGGAATCCGCGAATACCTTTGAAGGCGTGAAGGAAGACTTCCTGTGTGACGTCGGCGGCATCGGCTGCGTCTGAAAGGATGCCGTAGGCGAGGTTGTACACGCCCGCGTGGTAGTAGGTGACGAGCCAGTCGAAGGCGGCGTCCGAACCGGCCTGCAGCTCGGTGACCAGCTCGGCTTCGTCGCGTCCCCACGACAAGGATTGTGCGAAATTGGACATGCCGTCCGCCGTGTCTCCTTGAAAGGCGCGTCCTAAATGCTTAGACACCGGGGCGCCCGGATTGTGCCAAGAATAGCAGAAAATCTCGCGAGGCGTGCCAAACCGAAGTACCAGCCGCCGAAACCGGGGTCTGGCCGGGATAAGGCCCGCGATTCCAATAGGATGGCGCGGGCGCGGAAATGGTTGGGCGGGGGAGGTTTGACGGTGGGGAGAGCGGATGTTATAAAAGATGCTCCTCTTTATGAGTGGGGCCGTGGCGCAGTTGGGAGCGCGCTTCGATGGCATCGAAGAGGTCGCGGGTTCGAACCCCGCCGGCTCCACCAGTCACATGACACCTCTGAAGTCGGATTGCATCCCGTTTCGGGACGTGTTGACATGCCGAATCGGGTTCCATACGATTCGCGAGTTGCGTCGCGAACTCTACAGGACGAATCCTCCCATCGCGCTCGTTCCTATTGAAAGGCCAGGTGTGTCGTGATCTTTAAACAGTTCTACCTTCCCTGTCTGGCTCACGCTTCGTACATCGTTGGCGACGAGAAAACGCACGCGGCGGTGGTCGTCGATCCGCAGCGCGACATCGATCAGTACGTGGAGTTCGCGGCGGTGCATTCGCTCGAAATTCGGCACGTGATCCTTACGCACCTGCATGCGGATTTTGTGGCGGGGCATCTCGAGCTGCGCGATCGAGTTGGTGCGGCGATTTATCTCGGCGCGAAAGCGAAAGCCGGCTATGCGTTTAAGCCGTTGGCGGACGGCGCGACGATCGAACTGGGAAGCGTGCGTCTGAAAGCGCTTGAGACGCCAGGGCACACGCCCGAGTCGATCTCGATTTGTGTTTACGACCTTCATGAGAGCGAGACGCAACCGTACGCGGTGTTGACCGGCGATACTTTGTTCATCGGCGATGTGGGGCGGCCGGATCTGCGCGCGGCGCTCGGATGGTCGGCGACCGATCTGGGTGGGATGCTGTTCGATTCCCTGCACAACAAACTGCTCGGCTTGCCGGATGCGAGTTTGGTTTATCCCGCACACGGAGCGGGATCGCTGTGCGGAAAGGCGATCAGCAAAGAGACGGTTTCGACGCTGGGCGAACAGCGGCGATCGAACTATGCGCTGCAGCCGATGAGCAAGGAAGCGTTCATCCGCCTGGTGACGGCGGATCAGCCGGACGCGCCGGACTATTTTGCGTATGACGCCGTGCTGAACAGCGAAGAGCGGCCGACGCTCGACCAGGCGCTGGCGCGCGAGATGAATCCGCTGACGCTCGACGACGTGTTGGAGTTGCAGACGCGGGGCGCGCAGGTACTGGACACGCGCGATCCGGGAGAGTTCGCTTCGGCGCATCTGATCGGCAGCATCAACATCGGCCTTGCGGGGCAATTCGCGACGTGGGCGGGAACAATTCTCGATCGCGAACATCCGATCGTCATCATTGCCGATCCGGGGCGCGAGAAGGAATCTGCGCTGCGGCTGGGGCGGATTGGATTCGACCATGTCGCGGGCTACTTGAAGGATGGCCTCTACAGCCTGAAGGCGCAGCCGGAGCGCGTGGCGTGGACGGAAAGCTTGAACGCGAAATACGCTGCGGAGTTGCTGGCGTCCGAGGCAGCGCCGCTTGCGGTGGACGTGCGAAATCCGCGGGAGCGCGAGCAGAAATTCATCGCCGGCAGCGTGGCCATGCCGCTAAACCATTTGCTTGAGAAGGCGGACACTTTGCCGAAGAACCGGCCGCTGCTGGTTCACTGCGCCGGGGGCTACCGGTCGTCGATTGCGGCGAGCCTGCTGCAGCGC
>JBEKJW010000049.1:0-21619 GCA_050011035.1 Candidatus Acidiferrales bacterium | reverse complement strand
CCCGTGGAAGTCCTCCTAGGACGGATTGCGCACATTCAAGATCGCCCGTTGTTTCGCGACGAAGCTAGTTTTCGTAAGCTCTATGCGGAGCGGCTTCCGTTTTACGAAGCCGCCGATTTCAAGGTCGATTCCAGCGTCGAACCTCTTCGCGTCGTCGAACAGATTGTCGCGCTGGGAGTTTTTCCGAAGGTGAACGCATGAGCTTTGCATCGCAGTCCAAAATTCGCGCATCACGCCGCTTCGTCGTTTTCGCCGCGGCCTTTTCGATTTCCGCTGTCGCAGGCCTGACGCATCTTTCCACCACGCGAGCATCTGCTCGGCCCGGCTTCGGCGCCGATAAAAAAATCGGCGGCCTCGTGCCGGACAAAGGCAAATTCAAAATACTCGTGAACGGCCAGGTAATGGGCAAGGAAGAATTTGAGATCGGCTCATCCGGCGGTGGTTGGCTCGCTCGCGGAAACTCCGAAATCACCACACCTCAGGGCGTCACGAAAGTTACCGGCACGCTCACCGCCCGTCCTGACGGTTCGCCCGAGCATTACGACTGGGCCACGCAGGGCGTGAAGAAAGCTTCCGCCGCTATTTCGTTCAACGCCGACGTCGCGACCGCCGAGCTTCACGTGGAAGGCGCGCGTCCTTACACGCAGCAGTTCACGTTCAATTCGCCGATGGTCGTCATCCTCGACGACAACATGTACCACCAGTATCAAGTCCTCGCGGGCTTGTACGACGCGGGGAAAGGTGGCGCGCAGACTTTCACCGTTCTCGTCCCGCAGGAATTGACGCCCGGCACGGTCACCGTCGACTCACTGGGCAAGCAAGATGTGGACAACAAGAAGATGGAAGAGTTGCGCGTGAAGACCGAAGACAACGAGATCGATCTGTATCTCGATGGTGGGAAATTGATGCGCCTGGTCGCGCCCGCCGCCAACGCCGAAGTCGTCCGCGAAAAAGATTAATTCCGAAATTTATACGGCGGGATGCTGCACGACGAGCCGGATTCCGCCGTTCACGGTTCTCACCGAAATCGCGCCGCCGCCCGTACCAAGCTTCCCGTTGAAGGAATGTGCCACGGCGTGCGACTTGCCCGACGCCGGAAATTCCGAATACAGTTCGCCGTTCATGCTGAGCGCGTTGACGTTGGCCTTCACGTTCTCCGGCAATCCCAGAATCACCGAGCCGTTCACGGTTTCTAGCTTCATCGGCCCGCCTTCCAACACACGGCTCAACTCGAGGCGCAGATTTCCGTTGGTGGTCTTCTCGCTGAAGCGCCCGGAGCTCTCGAAAACCTCCACGTTGCCGTTCACCGTCTTCAGTTCGCCGCCGCCTTCAACGCCCTTCACGATCACGCTGCCGTTCACCGTGTTCACACTGCCGAGCAGCACGTGCGACGGCACGTGTATGTGATACTCGACCGCCACTTCCGCGCCCTGCCCTTTCGGATACAGCGTGCGCACTGCCACTTCGCCCGGATGGCTCTGCAGATCGATCTGCACTTGGGAAAGATCGCTCAGTTCGTTCTTCCCGACTTTCACCGCCGTGACTTCCACTTCCTCGCGGTCCCAGCCTTCCACGCGCACCGATCCATTCACGTTTTCGAGCACAAAACTTCCGCCGTTGGTCAGCGGCACGGTTTTTTGGAAGAGCGTATCGTCCGCGGCGCGCGCGGCTCCGGTGCAGGAAATGGCGAGCAAGCACGCGGCTCCGGCAATCTTCGCCGCGCGAATTCCAAATCGACGGGTGTGGCGGGTTCCTGTGGTCTGCTTCACGGTACGCCCCCTTGTGCTGCTCGCATTCCTCTTTTCTGTCCGGACTCGAATCCCTTTTCGCTCCCGCTGCGCACGGCCCTAATTCCGCGCGCCTGGGTCAGCCGCTGCTACGGCGTCGTTATCTTTGATTCTTCGGCTCGTCCTTCGTACTGCCGTGTCATGTTCTGCAGGTTGTCCTGCATTTGTTTCATCTGATGCTTGTAGATCTCAACCTGTTTCGCCGCATCGCTCGCGATCAACCGGATATTGCCCGAAACGGTCCGCAGATGAACCACTTCGCCGCCGCCATTGAGCGAACCCACCGCGTGAAGCGTCTCGCTACCGTTCGGTCCCGGATCGCGTGTTATAAGCAATCGAAAGGCCGGATCGACAAAAAATTGGTGCCGGTCGTCCGACTGGATCTGCGCGTCGATCGTCACCGGCAACTCCCGCGGGATATACACAACGATATCGCCTTCGCCCGACTGAAATTCGCAGCTCGACGCGGTCTTCGGTGGCGCCACAAACCAAGCCGTAATCGCTCCCGTTCCCGTCGAAGCCTTCACCGTTCCGTCCACTTGCGTCAGAAAAATGCTTCCTCCGCCGGTTTCGAGGTTCGATGGCCCCAGCATATGCACCACGTGAATCCCGCCACCCGCCGTCTTGGCATTCACCAGGCCTGCCGCTTCGCCCACCTCAATCTGCCCACCGATCGTCTCCGCGATCAGTTGATTCGCCGAGTGGCCAACGTAAACGTTCCCGCCGCCCGTCGTCACGTGCCCTGGTCCGGCGATGCTTGCGACCTGGATGTGCCCTCCATCCGTATGTAACGTCGCAACGCCCCCAATTGTTCCGGCCGTAATGTGCCCACCGCCGGTCGTGGCCACCAGGTCCCCGCCCACGTTCCGCGCCGTGATGTGGCCGCCCTTGGTTACGAATCGCCCCGAGCCGGTTACATTGCCCGACACAATATTGCCGCCCGCCGTTGTGAGCAGCGCGCGACCGTTCACGTCCTCAATCTGAATGTTGCCGCCGCCGGTCGTTACATCCAGGTTGTAGTTCATCGGCACGTTGATCTGCACCGTGATCCACAGCCGCCCGGCGTCCTGCTTGTTTGTAGTCAGGCCGCGAACCACCACGCCTTCGGCGTCCGCTCGCGAAGTCACGATAAATGTCTTCAGTAGCTGCTGAGCATCACGCGCCGAGCCGTCGGCTTCGAGGTGCACCGTGTAGTCGATCTTGCCCGAGTCTTGCGTCCTTACGATCACGTTACCGAGGTCGACGTTCACACGCAGCCGCTGCCCGTCGCGCGTCGGCGCGCTTCCGCGAACGTCGTACGTCACACGAAGACCTTGATGCGCCTGTGGGCGTGGCTTGCCCGAAGCGCTCGAATCCGCGAACGCCGCGCCGGGCGCGAGCAAACTCGCGCAGAGTGCAGCGACAAAAATCGCCGGCATCAGGACGCCGTAGTCCGGGCGCTGCCGTTCGCCTTGCGCGCTACGGCGATCAAAAAGAAGTTGTAGATGGCTCATTGCTAGAACTTCGAGGAGGGAGCGAGGTCGCGCAACGTCGCCGCACTCTGCAAGCGGATGTACGTGTTCGGATCTTTCTGCATACGGGTGCGAAGAACATCCAGCATCTTGCTGTCGGACTCGATTCGTCCCTGCTCCGCCATATCGCGCAGCGAGTTCATCGCTTCCACGCGAACGCCGGGATTCTGGTCGTTCACCAGAGCATCGAGAAGCGTCTGCCGCACTTGATCCGGCGCGCCTGCGGATTCGGTCAGCGCTTGCAGCGCCTGCAAACGAACTGCCGCATTCTGATCGGTGTGAACCGCCTGGCACAGCGCAGCTCGCACTTCAGGATCGTCGCCGCGAACGCGCAGCAAATCCACCGCGTCAAGCCGCATGTCGGGATCGAATCTCTGGTTATTGCGCAGCACGTTGATTAACGCGTGCTTCACGTCCGAATCGTTTACGCTTCCACGAATCGTCACCGGCTGCTCGGTGCGCATCTGCACCTGCACCTGGGGAGGTTCGCTGGGCCCAGCGGGATATACGCTGATGCCGGCTACCGTCGCGTTGTAAACGTCAAGCCTGCTGAGAGGAGTGTTGGAATTCAGGTTCGCGTCCGTCGCGGGAGGATTCGATTCGAACGCTGCGGGTTCTGTGCCGCTCGATGCCGTGAGTGCCGTCGCAGGAGAGGCACCCGGTTTCGCCGGTGCAGCCTTCGACTTCAGCAGTTTCGGTCCAAAAAGTCCTACGGAAAATCCGATGACGAGCATCATCGCCGCGCTGAACGCCGGCCGCGGTGACAGCAGCGACGACGGCAACACCCAGCCCAGCGCACGCTTCAGCCAGCCGCCTTCTTCCTGCTGGTCGAGCGCGTCAACGAGGCTTGCCCGGCACGACGCCAACAGCGCCGCATCCGGTTCTTCGCGCTGTTCGCTGATGCATCGCAGCAGCGCCGCGTCTTCGCTCAACGCTTCGTTGCACGCATTGCAATGTTGAAGATGTTCGGTGAGGTCTGTTGCTTCGGCGGGATCGAGATCGCCCGCCGCGAATAGGATGCGGCGCTCTTCGAATTCTTCGCACGCCCCGAGGTTATGGTCTTCGCCGCCCTGCTGCATCAAATTCTTCCTTCGCCCCAATCACAAAATTTCGCGCCGCGGTAAATTACCGGAACTAGCGCATGCATTCCAGGCTCGCGCGCAATTTCCGCGTCGCCCGGAATAATGAATTCTTCACTGTCTCTTCAGACGTGCCAAGCACGTCTCCGATAGCCTTGAGCTTCAGCCCTTGATAGTGCTTCATCTCGAAGACCATCCGCTCGCGTGGCGAAAGCCGTTCGAGCGCCGTAGCAATCTGCGTGCCCAGTTCCTGGCCGAGCAGGCTGCGTTCCGGATTCGCCTCCGCCCGCTGTTCGGGCTGGCGATCGAAGAAATCGCGCGTTGCGCCTTCCGCATCTTCCAGCGCCGGCGCTTGATCTTCTTTCCGGCTTGTGCGGCGGCGCAGGTGATCGAGCGCCACGTTGGTCACGATCCGGTAGAGCCAGGTGTAGAAGCTGCACTCGAACCGGAACCGGTGCAGGTTGCGGTACACGCGCATAAAGCTTTCTTGATAGATATCGCGCGCGTCTTCTTGCCGGTGCACCAGGTTCAAGGCAAGCCGAAGCACATCCCGGTCGTAGCGCCGCACCAGCGATTCGAAGGCTACGCGGTCTCCGGCCTGCGCACTGCGGACCAGTGCATGTTCTTCCGCGAGCTTGGCTGCTGCCGCTGCGCGGGCATCGGCTTCAATTGCGACGCTGAGCCCCATCGTTTGTGTCGCCGGATCGGCTCGGAGGAGTCGATTCGCGGCATTTGACCTTTCAACGTCCATAGGAATAGACGGCCCGCCCGACGGTTGGTGAGCATTTGCGGACTGATGTTTCCCGCTATCGGACAGCGGCCCCAAAGAGGGTCCTTTAGTCAGATGCGCGGTTCGCCTATGGCGTTGCAAGATAAAGGCTTACCCATACGTCAAGCAAGCTTTTTAGCCTCGCAAATCCGCACATCTTCACCAAAGAGACAACTGCACTCCCGTAGCCAGTCGGACAGCGCCGAAGCGCGGTCCTCCTGCCAACCTTAACCCAAGCTACTGCAAGCCTCTACGCCGCGCCGACGCCTTTCCAGGTGCCGCACCCTTTTCTTTTCAAAAGGGTGCCCGGCGGCGCGTTGACTGCGCCTCTGTGCGAATTCCGTCACAACCGCCCACCCGCCCATATCAAACCGTAAACTCCCAGACACACCAGAAAATCCACCAAACTCCCCAAATCCAACGTCCGGCTGTTGTGCTGTAGGTACTCCGGTAGATGTGGTTCAAGCGAAAAAAAGTAGATCAAGTTCCCGATCACAGTCGCCGCCAGGTATTCCAGCCACCGCCGTACAGTCATCCCCAGGAATTTTCGGTTCACCGATTCACCGTCCGCCCCTCGCGATCCGCGCGGTATCCGTCCGCACAATAATTGCTTTCCTCATCGCGCGCAAATCGCCTCGCACCGGCCCGCGCCTCAACCGATGGTATAACCGTATATCTCCGGCCAAGCATCCGATGCCCATTCAACTTTCGAATTCCGTCAAATATCTGAAAGGAGTCGGCCCCCAGCGCGCGGCCATCCTCGAAGAACGCGGCATCGTCACTGTCGCCGATCTGCTCTCCTATCTTCCCTTCCGCTATGAAGACCGTCTCCATTTCACGCACATTGCCGACGCGGTTCCCGGCCAGGTGCACACCATCTATGCCGAAGTTTCGACGCCCGGTAGCACCGTCCGCTTCGGCCGTAGTTCGCGCGCAGTCTTCCACGTCGCCGTCCGCGACGCGTCAGGCGTGCTTCACGTCAAAATTTTTCACGGCGGCTATCTCGAAGGAAAACTCAAAGTCGGCCAGCGTCTCGTCCTCCACGGAAAAGTCGAACTCGATCCCTACCGTGGCGGCCGCCGCGAAATGGTCAATCCTCAGATGGAACTCACCGGCCTCGCCGACGGAGAATCCGCCGACTCCACCGAGATCGGCCGCATCGTCCCGATCTACGAAGCGCTCGGCGGAATCAGTTCGCGAATGTTGCGCCGGATCATCTATAGCGTGCTCGAAAATTTCGACGGCGCGATTCCCGATGCCCTACCCGGCGATCTTCGCGAGCGCTACCGCTTCCCCTCGCGCCGCGAAGCGCTGCTCTACACACATTTCCCGCCGAAGAATGAATCGATCGAGCTTCTCAACAGCTACCGCAGCCCGGCGCAGATTCGTCTGATATTCGAGGAATTTTTCTACTACCAGCTCGCCATCGCGCGCCAAAAACTCAGCGGCAAGCGCCATCGCGGCATCGCCATGCAGGTTCGCGACGACAAAGTTCGCGACGCATTGAAGCGCATCCTCCCCTTCAAGCCCACCGCCGCGCAAAAACGCGTGCTGCTCGAAATCGCCGCCGATCTCGAACGCCCGTTTCCGATGCAGCGTCTTCTCGAAGGCGATGTTGGCAGCGGCAAAACCATCGTCGCGCTCGAAGCCGCCACCATCGTCATCGAAAATGGCTACCAGGTCGCTCTGATGGCGCCCACCGAAATCCTCGCCGCGCAACATTATCTCTCTGCGCGCCGCGTCTTCGCGCCTGCGGGATATTCAACCGATCTGATCGTCAGCGGCCAAAAAAAATCTGAACGCGCCGCCTCGCTCGATCGCCTGCACTCCGGCGAAACGCAGCTCGTCGTCGGCACGCACGCGCTGATCGAAGATCCCGTCCTCTTCAAAAAACTCGGCCTCGTGATCGTCGACGAGCAGCACCGCTTCGGCGTCCTGCAACGCAAACGCCTCATGGAAAAAGGTGCGTCGCCGCACGTCCTGGTCATGACCGCCACTCCCATCCCGCGCACTCTCGCGCTCACGCTTTACGGCGACCTCGACCTATCCGTCATCGACGAGCTGCCGCCGGGCCGCAGCCCCATCGACACCAGCTGGCGCGACGAGTCCGAACTGCCCGGCGTCTGGGAATTCGTCCGCCGCGAAATCGCCGCGGGACGGCAGGCCTACGTGGTCTATCCCGTCATCGAAGAATCGAAGCAGGAACTCAAAGCCGCGATGGCCGAGCACGACCGCCTCGCGCACAAAATTTTCCCGAAGCTCAAAATCGGCCTGCTCCACGGCCGCCTGAAAACCGAGGAAAAAGACGCCGTGATGGAGCAGTTCCGCCGCAACGAAATTCAGGTTCTCGTCTCCACCACCGTCATCGAAGTCGGGGTCGACGTTCCCAACTCCAGCATCATGATCGTCGAACACGCAGACCGCTTCGGACTCGCCCAGCTCCACCAGCTCCGCGGAAGAATCGGTCGCGGCAAGGAAAAGTCCTCCTGTATCCTCGTCGCCAGCAAGAAAATCACCGGCGAGGGCCGCGAACGAATCGAAGCCATGGTGGCCACGTCTAACGGCTTTGAGATCGCCGAGAGGGACCTCGAACAGCGCGGACCCGGCGAATTTTTTGGCACGCGCCAGTCCGGCGACGCCGCATTCTCGGTCGCGCAGCCCCTCCGCGATCACGAGCTGCTCGAACTCGCGCGTAAAGAGGCGATGCTTCTCGCTGAGAATCCCGAGCGCGCGGCCGAAGTCATCAAGCAGCTCGAAGCGATCAGTCCATCGTGGCGCAAGCGCTACCAACTCGCATCGGTCGGCTAGCCACAAGAACCGCAAGTAGAGGGCGAATCGTGCGCGTCATCGCAGGCAAATATCGCAGCCGCGTCTTGAAGGGGCCGGGCAAGCTGAAGATGCGGCCCACCAGCGACCGCTTGCGCGAAACTCTCTTCAACGTTCTCGGCCCCACGGTCGAAGACTCGCTCTTCATCGATCTCTTCGCCGGAACTGGCGCCGTCGGCATCGAAGCCATCAGCCGCGGTGCACGTCTTGCAGTTTTCATCGAGTCGCACGCCGCCGCCGTAAAGCTCTTAAAACAAAATCTCGAATCGCTCCGCGCACAAACGTGCGCCGAAGTAATGGAGTCCGACGCGGTGCGCGGTCTCGAAAAGCTTGCAAAGCGCCGCCTCGTCGCCGATTATATTTTTGTCGATCCCCCCTACGACAACGCAGCCGATTACATCCGCACGCTCGAATTTCTCGACGACTCGCACATGGTCGCGCCGCGAGGCATCGTGATCGTCGAACACCGCACCGGCTTCGAGCCGCCCGAAATTCTGTCGCGCCTCGAGCTCGTGCGAGTACTAGAACAGGGTGACGCGACCCTCAGTTTTTATCGCTTGGCAGCCGCTGCTTGACCCGCGGCATCTTAAGCGGTCGGGTATAATAGAGAGCTTAATGCCGCAGCCGGTCATGCAGCGTCAGCCGGAGCCCGTTGTAGAAGAAATTCTCGAGCTCCCTTCTCACTCCCGTCTTCCTCGTCTCGACCTTGGTGTCGATTGGGAATCGCCGTGGGCGGAATTCCGCTCGAGCTGGCACGATTTTTTCAAAGGCCCGAAAGCACCGGCCGACAATACGCTGCCCGAAGACGCCGACCTTAAAGTCGACTGGATCGAAGGAAAGTTGGGCAAGCGCGGCTACGCTCTTTCCGCTGTGTGGCACATTCTCGCCGTCGTTTTGATCTGCCTGCCCATTTGGCATTTTCTCGCGATCGAGCCGAAGCCTTTCGATCTGCCGCAGCCTGAGCTGACCTGGACGAGTCCCGCCGCGGATCTTCCTCCGATCGCGCTGAAAGGTCCTGATCCGAAGCCGAGCCCAAAGGGCGATCCCGCCAAGCCTCTCGCGCAAAAAGGCGCTGACGCGTTTCATCCGCGCCAGACGATACTCGCCGAGCCGGTCAAAGTAACGCATCCGCGCCAGACTCTGATTCAGCCCGACGCGCCGCCTGCTCCTCCGAAAATCGATCCGCAACTTCCCAACGTTGTCCAGTGGGCCGGCGCTCCGACGCAACAGCCGCCGCAGCTAAAAATGCAGACCACCGTTTCGCAGGCGAAAATCAAGCGCCGCGAAGTCACCGACGTCGCCGCACCCGAAGTAGCGAACGACGCAACGCACGCCGGTCCGCTCAACATCGCGCCAACGAATACGCAAGTCGCCGCGCCCAAACTGCCGATGAGCGCGATAACCGCGGTTCAACGCAAACAAGTGAACGCCGAAGCCGGCGCTGCGCCGGACGTCGCCGCCGCATCCGGCGATGCAAGCCTTCATCACGTGATCACACTTTCATCCGCGCCCGCGCCACCCGCGCCCGAGGTCAATGTCCCACAAGGCAATCTTGCTTCGAAAGTCGCGATCTCGCCTGACGGCAAGCAGCCCGGCACTCCCGGTGGCGCCGAACACGGCGTCGCATCAAATGGCGGCTCTGCGGGAAATGCGACTAGCAATGGCGGCGCTGGAAAAACGGGTGGTGGGAATGCTTCGTCGCTCCCCGCAGCCGTGAGCGTCACCGGCGGAAATTCACATTCGAACGTCGGCGGCAATGGCAACGACGGCCTCGCGCGTCCGACGACGAAACTGAATTTGAAACCGATGCCCGATAGCGGCCCTGCTGAGCATCGTGCTCCTTCGACCATCGGAGCGATCGATCCGCGCTTGCCGCCCGAAACCGTGATGTCGGGGAAAGAAATCTACACGCTTCACATCGACATGCCGAACCTCACCAGCTTCTCCGGCAGTTGGATCGTGAAGTTCGCCGAACTGCAATCGGGCGATCCGCCCTATCGCCATGAATCCGGCACGTTGTCCGGCCCCGAGCCTCTAACCAAAGTGGATCCGAAATATCCACAATCTCTGATCAAGGAGCGCGTCGACGGCGAAGTGGTTCTCTACGCCATCATCCGCAAGGACGGCACCATCGACAGCATCCAGGTGATCCGCAGTCTCGATCCCGCGCTCGACAAAAACTCAGTCGACGCTTTGGCGCGCTGGGTCTTCCGCCCTGCCACTCGCGACGGAAAGCCCGTCGATTGCGAAGCGGTCATCCACATCCCGTTCCGCTTCCGCCCCGACAACTAAGCTCACGCATCAGACAGGTCGTCGACGCTGCGAGCCGGTCCCCTTACGAGCGCTGATCAATATTCTGGCAGCTTCGACGGCGGGTTACATTCAAAGTAGGCGGAGGGGCGAGTGGGACAGGCTGGTTTGCCTGTGTGCTTTTGAGTTGGGAGGCAACAGGATCGCCGAGCCCAGCGCCGTCGCTAAACGGAGAGTCCCTTGATCAGCCGCGTGACGTGGTCGGAAGTATTGTAGAGGTACGGCGAAACACGAATCGCGCCCTCACGCAGCGCCACAATCACCTGCGACTCGATGAGACGCTTATGCAGCGCAGCAGTTTGATCGGCGTGACGCGCCACCACGCAAACATAAGGCCCACGGCGCTCGGTCTCCGTGGGTGACGCGAGCGCACAACGATCGCGCGGCAAGCGGTCGATAATTTCCTGCTGCAGCTCCCGATTCAGCCGCACGATCTCTTCAACACCCACGCCCAACACAAAATCCAGCGACGCCTCGAGCGACGCCAGATTCGTGAAGCTCGCAGTCTCCGCCGCATCCCACCGGCGCGCACCCGGCGCGAATTTCAGATTGTCCATGGAAAGCGCGCTGAAATTATGAGCGCCCTCGATCGCCATCCAGTACGCAGGCCCCAGCTCGAGCCGCTTCGTAGCTTCCGGATTCACCCAGAAAAATCCAGTGCCGTAGGGCCCGAGCACCCACTTGTAACCGCTGCATACCGCGAAATCCGCGCCGATCTCTTTCAGATTAATTGTCACCGCGCCGGCCGCCTGCGAAAGATCCAGCAGGAACGGAATCCCCTTCTCCCGGCAAGCTTTCGCCAAGCGCCACGCATCGAGCTTCGCGCCGTTATCGAATCGCACAAGACTCGCGCTCACAAGTCGCGTCTTCGGCCCAATATTTTGAATGTAGTCTTCCGAGGTGATAAACCGTTCGCGCGGCTCGATGATCCGCACGTTCACGCGTCCGGCGCGCTGATACGGCACCCACGTGGCAAAATGCGCGGGGAATTCGCGCTTCGCGAGGAGCACTTCATCGCCAGGCTGAAAATCCATCCCTGCCGCCACGGCGTTCATTCCAGACGTTGCGCCCGTGGCGAGCGCGATGTCCACCGCGTCTGCACCGACAATCTTGCCGAATTTCTCGCGCACCCGATTCGGCCGCTCAAAGTAGGCATCCATCGGAAGCTGGTCGGGCCGCTTCTTCCACTCGATCGCTGCGCGTCCCGCCGCCGCGGCTGCCAACGGAAACGCGCCCTGAGTCGCAACATCCAGATACGCCACGCCCTCAAAATCAGCAAATTCTTTCCGGTAGTCCATCTCACTCGCTCTCAGAATTTTTGAAAACGCCGCGCCGCGTTAAAAATGCGCGCGCAAATCGCGGAAGCTCGAAAGAATCAGCAGCCGTCCCCCGCCGCTTTCGATCTCGGCGTGTTCCAGTTGCCAGGTGTTTGCGTGCGGCACGAACACGGCGTTCAGTCCGATGTTCAGCGCCGGATTGATATCGCTGCGAGGGCTGTTGCCCACCATCCAGCCGAGTGTTTTCACGATCTTGAATTGTTCGACCATCCGCTCGTACACCGCGGCATCTTTTTCGAGCACGATCTCGATCGCATCGAAGTAGGGCTGCAGGCCCGAGCGCTCGACCTTTGCTGCTTGCTCGGCCGGCTCGCCCTTAGTCAAAAGTATCAGACGGTGGTGCTTTGCGAGATACGCGAGGGTCTCGGGCACACCGTCCAATATGTGCGGTGGAGTGGCTTCCAGGTCCGCCGCGAGTTTTTCGATCTGCTGCACGATCTCGCGCCGCGCCGCATTCCCCGCAAGCTTCATGTACGTATCTTCGAGTGACCGCCGAAAACTCCGCACGCCGTAGCCGTGTTGCCGAATGTTGCGCCGCTCGGTTTCGTTCAGAATGTGGCGAATGTACTCGCGCGTGTAGCCGAGGTGCTCGAGCTGCGAGATGAAATGATCGATCGCCTTCTCAAAGAAAATATTGTTTTCCCAGAGCGTGTCGTCGGCGTCGATCAGAATGGTCTGGCGTGGCATGCAAAGTCCTGGTGTGTGATTTTCATGCGCAGGAAATCCGGCGCGGCCGTGCCCTTACGAAGTCGCGGCCGTCTTGCGCACGCCTGCCGCGACGTCGGTGAGAATCGCGCCCGCCAGCTTCTGGAGCTCGCCAAACCGCGTCAGGTAGTCCTGAAACTCGCGGTTCAGGTCCTTCGCCTTCGTCGGATCGAGCTTCGTGCGCAGAATCATGTCGCGCAGGTGGACGGGATGCGGCAGCACCGCATCGTCGCGCAATTCTTCCAATGCGAGCGAAGGATCGTAGTGGTACATAAAATTCTCCCTGTAGTGTGCGAAAACGATTTTACTCTGATTCGGCGGGATTCGTCAGGCGGACGCGGGAAGAAACTCGTAGCGGTCGATTCGCGCGGCCACACCGCGCCGGCCGTTGTTCGGCTCGACGCGTAGCACGCGCGCGTAACATCGGATGTGAACGTCGCCTGCGAGAGTGATTTGCTGCGGAAGCGTGAGCACGAATTCAATCGGCGCGTCGTTTTCGAGCGCCGCTTCGATCGTAAAATAAAGTCCGCGGAAGCTCACGTCGCGCGTCTCGCCCTGCTGTTCCTGAACGGTTTCTTCCGAGGTGAAGCGGACTCTCAGCGGAAGCATCATGGAAAAGCGGCGTGCCGTACGGCGTTCGACGTCCCGATCCATCAGCACCCCTCCCGAAAGACTCCCCGTTCGCGCAAAGCTATCACTGCGCCGCCAGCCGCGCAACGCTTTTGCGTCCGCGCGCGAAGATTCACGTGGACGGAGCAGCGCGCCATTACTGGCCTATCAATTACCGTGCCTTCTCCCGATTTTCGCTTCAGTTTGACGCCCCATCGCGCCCACGCTACGATGTCCGCCATGAATCGCGTGGCGGTCCCAGCCGAACTGCGCAAGCATCCCCGTGCGCAACTGCGCATCCCGGCCCGGCTCCGATGGCGCGGTCCGCTGGGCATGCGATTCGCTCCAGCGCATACGATCAATGTGGGGCGCGGCGGCGTGCTGATCCAGTGCAACGAAGGCTGCGACGTCAGCTCGCGCGTTTGGATTGCCTACCCTTTTGATCGCAATACCTCCGGAACACAACCCGAAACGCCGGCTGGCGTAGTGCGCGTGACGAAAGCTCCTCGCGGCGGCTACCAGATCGCACTGCAACTCGAACGGGCGGCGCCCGGAGGCCCGCGCAAAATCGCACGCGAACGCCGTGCGAGCCCGCGCATTCAATTTGCTCTTCCGATTTTCGTGCGCGCCGCCGATTCCCCGTGGCCCGAAGAGTCGATGACGCAGGACGTGTCGCGTGCCGGTGCGCGCTTCGAATCGGCGCACATCTACTCCGCGGGCGATGCGGTGCTCGCGAAAATTCCCTGGGGCGAATGGGAAGACTCGGGCGAGATGAACGCCCGCATCGTGCGCGTCGAGCAGGCTCCAATCGTTTCCGGCCTTGCGCCGCGCTCGAATCCTGCGACGGGAAACAGCGGCATCCTTAACACGGTGTGCATTCGCTGGGACGGACCCGTGAATAAAGCGGCACGCTTAGCGTCTCAATCGAGAGTAAATCCGTCCGCAACCAGCCCATCCCTCTTGAACCCAGCCAAGCCCCGCCGCTAAGCTGATTGCTCGCGCAAACATGGCCGACGTTTTTCATCGCACATTTTTTCTGAACGGTCCCGCGGGGAAACTCGAATCGCTGCTCTGGACCAGCGCGCTCGAAGACCCGCCGTACGCGGCCGTCGTGTGCCATCCGCATCCCCTTTTTGCGGGCACGATGCACAACAAAGTCGTCTACCAGGTGGCGAAGACTCTGCACCGGCGCGGCATGCCCGTTTTGCGTTTTAATTTTCGCGGCGCGGGACTGAGCGAGGGCGAACACGCGGGCGGGTTCGGCGAGCGTGGCGACGTTCAGGCAGCTCTCGATTTTCTCGCGGCAGAATATCCTGGGCGGCCAATCGTTCTTGCGGGATTCAGCTTCGGTTCGTGGGTTGGATTGCGCGTCGGATGCAAGGACGAGCGCGTGGAAAAGCTGATCGGTCTCGGCGTGCCGGTAGACAGATCGAATCTCGAATATCTTTTCGACTGCACGAAGCCAAAATTAATCGTGCAGGGCGGCAACGATGAGTTCGGTTCGCGCGCGAATGTCGAAGCTCTGTTTGCGCAGATGCCCGAGCCGAAGCAGCTTGTCTTCGTCCATGGCGTGGATCACTTCTTCGCAGGGAAACTTCCGGAAGTTGCCGCGGCGATCGACGCGTGGCTCGATGCGTCCACCGGAGCGTGAGCGCGCGCCTGAACGCCTAGCCTCGACTCTCGAATATCCTCATAAACTGTTCGCGCGCCGCGGGCGCCACGGCCAGAAGTTTTGCGTTGGCTTTCACGTGCGCGAGGCTGCTCATCCCCACTAGCGCCGTAGTAAATCCTGGCACGGAGCGCGCAAACTGCAGCGCGAGCGCGGAAGGTTCGCTGAGTCCAAGCGCATCCTTCACGAACGGCGGCATATTTTTCGCGAGCTGCCCTTGCAGCAACGCCGCGCTCGTGACGAGGGCGACTCCGAGAGCGCGCGCCGCCTGCACCATCGGCATCGCTTTTCCGCCGACCACTTGCGTGGGCCGCGTCAACGCCTCCGGCATCGCGAGGTTGAACGGAAGCTGCACGAACCGGAAATGGTGATCGTCGCCCGCTACATTCTTGGCGATGCCCACCATTTGCTCAAGCGAGAGGTAACCCGCGGACTTCGGATCCTCGCGAAACGCGTTCCACGTGGCCATTCCGTAGGAGCGAATTTGCTGCGCCGTCACCGCCGATTCGAGAAAGAGAAACGCTTCGCGGATGCGATTACGGAATTCGTCGCCCGAAATTTCGGTGAGCTGCGTCTCGGGATTGTGCAGATAGAAAATGTCGACGGTCTGGATGCCCATGTTGCGGCGGCTGCGATCGAGCTGATCGGCTAGGTAGGTCGGCGCCATGCAGTGGCAACCGGCCGCGATGTCTTCAACGCGAAAAATTCCCTTCTCCAGAAATTCCCGCGAGAAATATGTGTTTGGATCGGCGGGCATCGAGCCATCTGGCGTCAGGAACCCCGCTTTCGTGCAGATCACCAGCTCGTCGCGCGCATAGCCCTTCGCGTAAAGCTCGGTGAGCGCCGCGCCGACGGAACGTTCGCTGCGCTGCAAGCGGTAGTTGATCGCCGTGTCGATCACATTGATGCCCGACTCAACCGCCGCTGCGATCGCTGCCGTGTAGGCTTTGTCGGTCGCGGCGTCCGGCTCGCCCAGATACGTGCCGATGCCGATCGAGGAAAGCACCAGCCCGCCGCGGATCTCGCGATAATTCCCTGGCGCGGCTTGGCCCTGAAATTTCGCGGCGAAACGCAGAGTTCCTTCCGCCGTGGCCGAGCCAGCTTTCTGTTCGTTGGGAGATGCCGCAAAAGAAGACATGGAGCGCTTGTTTCCGTCCTCAGAGCGCCGGTGCCGCGCTCTAAATCGCGGCAGTATAACAGATGGTCAAGGGTGTATCGGTTCGATTCTGTCAGCGGCGCGTTGCGTTAGCTAGCTCATCGCGTCGCGATTTTCGGCCGCAGCGCTGGGCGAAATTCCCTGCGCGGCGATCAGCTGCCGCGCTTCCACCTGCCACTTCGGTAAGTTTTTCAAAAACCACCACGCACCCGCAATGGCGCCCACGCCGCCGAGCGAAACCGTCCACGGCGCGCCGACGCGATCGGCAAGCGCGCCCGCCAGCAGCGAGCCGAGCGGCGCCATGCCCATGAACATCATCGTGTACACCGCCATCGCGCGCCCGCGCAGTTTGTCCGGCACCATCGATTGAATCAACGTGTTCGAGCCCGACATCTGTAGCATCACGCCGTATCCGACCGGCACGAGCATCACCACCGAAAGCCAGAAACTCTTGGACACCGCGAATAGAATCAACGACACGCCGAACGCACCAGCCGAATAACCGACCGTATGCCCGAGCCCCTTCACTCCGCGCCGCATCGCGAGCGTCAACGCACCGAGCAGCGCGCCGACTCCGCTTGCGCCCATCAAAATTCCAAGCCCGTGCGCGCCGCGATGCAAAATGCGGTCCGCGAACACCGGCATCAGCACGCTATACGGCACCGCAACGAGGCTCACGACGCCGATCAGCATCACCAGCGCCATCATCGGCGCCGTCTTCTGCACGTAATCGAAACCTTCCTTGATGTGTTCGTAGGGCGACGTTTTATGCTTCTGCTCCTCGAACGGCGAGAGATGCATCATCAGCAGGCCGACGATCACCGCGATGTAGCTCACCGCGTTCGCGAAAAAGCACCAGCCTTCGCCGATTTTCGCCACCGTGATGCCCGCGATGGCCGGGCCGATCACGCGCGCGCCGTTGAACATCGAGGAGTTCAGCGCGATCGCGTTCATCAGGTCGTCGCGCGAAACCATTTCGATCAGGAACGATTGCCTCGCCGGCACGTCAAACGCATTCACCACGCCGAGCAGCGCGGCAAGCACCACCACTTCCCACACTTTCACGATGTGCATCAGCGTGAGCGCCGCGAGCGCGAACGCGAGAATCATCGACGCTGCCTGCGTCGCGATCACAATCCTGTGCCGGTTCCAGCGATCGGCGGCAAGCCCGCCCAGCGGCGCAAAAAGAAAAATCGGAATCTGCCCAGCAAAGCCGACGACGCCGAGCAGCAACGACGATCCCGTCAGCGAATAGACGAGCCACGCCTGCGCGACGTTCTGCATCCACGTCCCGATGAGCGAAATCAGTTGGCCGCTGAAGAAAAGCTGAAAATTCCGGTGCCGCAGCGATCGGAACATGTCCTCGAGCCGCGTTCGAGGCGACGGCGTCGCAAGCTCGGGCGGGGCGGGAAGAGATTCCTCTGTGTCCGCGTTGGGCATTTTTTTAATTGTACGACGCAAATCTCCCCGCCCGCGTTTCGATCGGGTGCAAAGTTTCGATGAATATTTCGCGACATCGGGCAGATTCAGTTTGCGGGTGGTTCGGCGGGCTTGATCTGCGGCGGCGGGGCGAGCAGGCGGGCGCAGGCCCGCAGCATGCGCCGGTAGGGCCAAACGTCTTCGCGAAACAAAATGTCACCGTCGCGCGGTTTCGAATAGAACCAACGCGAGATCAGCGAGAGATGTTCGGAGAGCTGTGGCGCCACATGCTTCATTCCAAATTGCTCGCGAACCTCGGCCGCGCTCACGAGCGGGCTCTGTTCTGCTGGCGCCGGCGCGGCACCTGACGTCACCTTAGCGCGCGACTTCTCGATCGGCTCGCCGTTGTCGTCAAACGCCTCAGGCTCAAGCGCGCGCTTCAGCACCGCTTCGGCCGAACGCGGCTCCGCGGTCACGTCGCCGAAATTCAGCACCAGCGGCTCACCGATCGTGCCGTGCAATACCGGAAACGCGACGATCGTTTTCTCTTCCGCGCCTCTCTGCAAAATCACGGCATCGAGTCCCGCGATCGGACCCGCAATTTCCGGCAGCCCTCGAAGCGCAGCCGAAGCTTTCTCCAGCCGTTTGTGCAACGCTGCCGCGCGTTCGAAATCGAGCGCCTCGCTCGCTTGCTCGCGTTCAGCCTCGAGCGACTCCGTCAAACTCTCGCCCGACGAATCCAGCGTCACGAGCAGATGCCCCACTTCCGCGCGGTACTCTTCCTCCGTGCACCCCGCAAAGCACGGCGCGAGGCACATCTTCATCTCCGAATAAATGCATCCGGGAAACGTGGGATCGCGGAGAATTTTGATCTGGCAGCGTCGCGTCTTGAAAAGGTCCAGCAATCCCGTGCTGAATTCGTCCGCGAACTGGCGCGACGGAAAAGGCCCGAAATAAAATCCTTCATCGCCGCGAATTTTGCGCGTCACGTAACAGCGCGGGTAAGCATTGCGCAGGTTGATTTTCAGGAGGGCTGGAGTCCGCAACCGGACCACATCGCGGTACTTCGAAGGAAACTGCTCGCGCGCATTCTCGTACATCGCGATCGACTGCTCGAATTTCGATCCCGTCACCCGGTATCGGATCGAGGCAACCACGTCGCGAAGATTCAGCCGCTTCGTCCCCGCTTCCGCTCGGCTCAGCAGACGCGTCGCCGCCGCTCGAATGTCAGCCGTGCGCGCAAGGTAAGGTCGCGCACCCGCGGCCTTCATCGCCAGCAAAAAAACGCCGGGACGCGCGGGAAGAGCTTCGAAAAACTCCACGTCAAACGCCGGGCGAAATTCCTGCGCGCTTTCCAGTTGCAGCATCGCCCAAAGAATACCCGCGCCGCGCCTCGAGCGGCAACTCTCGTCCGCCACGCGCCGCTCTGCGTCCGAGCACACGCACGCGAATCAGCCAGAAAATCATCACGGCGAGCGGAGCGATCGTCAGCACATTCAGCATTCCCGTCGTGCGCATCACGGCAGGAAAAATGTGCGCACGCGCCAGGAATACAGAAGCCGAGGCGATGAATAGGGCAAAGCACATCCGCCAAAGGTGCCGCGCGAGGCGCCCCGCCCCATCAACTCCGCCACGCACGAGGAGCCGGCAGTCGCCAATCGCACCGAGCGCGGCGATTGATCCGAGGAAGAAGTACGGACCAGGCGGGTAACCGTGCGCCTCACCCGTCGGGTTTCGAAGCGCGGCAATTCCGTAAGTTGAAGCAAAGGCGGCTACACCGAGCCCCGCGGCAAGCGCGATCCAATCCCAAAAATCCGTGCGGCGTTCGCGGCGTCGTGCCGTCATCCAGGATGTTGCCACCAAATACAACGTGAGCGTGCCACCCACCACGTTGCCTGCCTGCGATTTCATCAATGCGAGGATCACGCCCGTTCCGGCGAGGAGCACCATCGACGCGACGAAAATGTTCCCAGCGTAGACGTGCCGCGGTGAGCCCTTGCGAAATATGATCGCCGCGGCGCCTGAGAAAATCGCAACGGTACCGCCGCAAATGTGAAGGAACAGTAGAGGAGAGACGCTCATGGAGCCTCGTCAGGACATCCCCAGCCCATCACCGTGTGATACGTCTTTCAACCGCAAATAGTTTCAGGCGGAAGGTCAATTTTCACGCATCAGCATTGCGGGATCGACCGCAAGCGCGCGTTGAGCCGGTATCCACGTGGCAATCAAGCCGACCAGCAGCATGGCCAGCACTACGCCCGCCAGCACAAACGGATCGCGCGGCGTAGCGCCGTACACCACCATCGCCAGCACGCGGCTTGCGAGCAGACCAAGAATCAATCCCGCCGCCGATCCGAAAACGAGAAGTTTTAACGCGCGGCCCAGCGCCGCTTCGAGCACTTCCCTCTTCTGTGCGCCGAGCGCCATCCGGATGCCGAGTTCGCGTTTTCGTTTGCTCACGGCGTAGGTGGCAAGTCCGAATATTCCCGTCACCGAAAGCAATGCTCCCATCGCGCCGAGCACGCCCAGCGAAAGCGACGCCATCAGCGGCGGAAATAGCGCACCGTTCATCGCGTCAGTCCAGGTTTGCATGAACGTCGGCAACCCCGGATCGAGCTCATGCACCTTGCTGCGAATCGCGCCGGTCAGGCCGCGAGGATCGCCGTCCGGTCGCACGACCATCCACGTCTCGCTCGTCGGCGCCTGCAGCAGCGGCAAAAACATCGCCGCCTGCGGATCCTCAGCGAGATTCACCGTGTACTTTCCGTCTTCAACGATTCCAGCGACCTGGATTTTCGTTCCGTTCTGAATCTTGAAGTAGTGTCCAATCGCATCGCCTTCCGATCCGAACAGCCGGCGCGCGAACTCACGATTCACCACGGCCACGCGCGGCGCGTTCTTGTCGTCCTGCCACGTAAGCGCGCGGCCTGAAATCAGCGCAGTCTGTGCAGTCTGAAAATATTCCGGCGAGACGTCATACTCGATCGCGTCGGCTGCTGAGTCCGCCGATCGCAAGCTCCCGGTCGAGTCCTTGAATACGCTCGTCGTGGCCCAGTACAAATGCAGCGGGGGCAAACTCACCATGCCGACGGACTTCACGCCCGGAATTGTCCGCACCTCTTCGATCAATCGTTTCTGCATCGCCGGCTGTGCTTCCGCCCGATAACCTGCCATGCTCAAATCGGTCTGGACCAGCAACGCTCCTCGCGGTTCGAATCCGAAATTGCTATGCAGCGAACGCACCAGGCCGCGCACCGCAACCAGCGATGCCGTCACCAGCACTGCGCAGATCGCAATCTGCACCGCGAGCAGCACATCGCGCAAACCGATTTTCCCGGGAGTTCCGCTCGCCGCGCCCGACTTCACCACTTCGTACGGATCGGCTTGCAGAATTTGTTTCACCGGAATCGCGCCGAAAAGAAATCCGCTGGCCACCGCCAGCACGAGCGCGGCTGCATAGACGCGCCAATCCGGTGCGACTGGCACGTTGAGCGGAAATTGTGGAAACGGCCGCCACACGCTCAGGCTGTTCAGCAGCGCCACGCTCAAACAAAGCCCAATCGCGCCGCCCGCCAGTGACATCAGAATCGCCTCGGTGAAGAGCTGTCGCATAATTCGCGCACGGCTCGACCCCAACGCCAGCCGCAGCGCAAGCTCGCGCGAACGGTCCGCCGCTCGCGCCGCGAACAAACTGCCGAGATTCGTGCACGCTGCCAGCAAAATCAGTCCCGCGAGAACCATCAACGCCATCACAAACGCCGCAACGCCATGCTCGATCACACTTCCGAGCAGACTCGGCCGTGCCAGTGACAACGCCAATTTCGCATCGTCGTTCGGATAGGTCTTCTGAAGATACGCACCGATCGACCCGAGATCCGCGAGTGCCTGTGCGCGCGTGACGCCGGGTTTCAAGTGACCCAGCACTTGAAACACCCAGCGATTTCCTCTCACATCCAAATCGCCGGTGTCGTCAATCTGCCCCTCGTTTAAAAGCGGCACAAAGATGTCCGGCGAAAAAAATGACGCCGATCCATGAAAACCGCGCGCCGCGACGCCGATCACTGTGAACGGGTGCTTGTTCACTTGCACCGTTCGTCCGACGACGCCCGCATCGTTATGAAAATGGCTGTGCCAGAAGCCGTACGAGAGCACGACGTACGGCGCACTATTCGCACCGCGCTCATCGGAAGCGTGCAAGAAGCGCCCAAGATAGGGTTGGACCTGCAGAACGTTAAAATAATTTCCGCTTACACCGGAGACTGAAACGCGCGCCGGCCCATCGCCCGCGTCGAGCCCCACTTCGCCAATGCTGTACGCCGCGAGCGCTTCGAAACTCGTATTGCGATCACGCAAATCAATGTAGTCGGGATACGAAACGTAGGACTGCGTGATGGAGGTATCGTCCGAGCGAACGATCGCAAGCAGACTTTGGGCGTTGGGGA
>JBEKJW010000048.1:0-29353 GCA_050011035.1 Candidatus Acidiferrales bacterium | reverse complement strand
AACTGCGATTCGATCCGCTTTAATTCCGACTTGGCCTGGTCGCACTCCAGCCGCGCTGCAACCAGTGATTTTTCCGCTTCCATCTGCCGCGCGATTGCAGACGTCACTTCCGCCTCGCCCGCCGCAATCTCAGCTTCAAGTCGGATCATTTCCGAATGACGCTCGCTTACCGACACTTCGAGTCGCGAGACCTCCGCTTCATGCTGCCGCATCTCGCGCTTCAGCGCCAACGGTCCCGCTTCGCCCGCGCGTCCGCCTGACACCATTCGTCCGTGATAGCAGGTGCCGTCCGGCGTCAGGTAGTAGCTGTGCGGATTTTCGTTCGCAAGCCGTTCCGCGATTTCCGCGTTTTCGGCGATATATGCCGTACGCAGCTTAGTGAGGAAGTGTTTCGCCGCCGGCCCCAGCGGGTCGCGGAAGTCCACCAGACGGTCGAGCCGCCCCAAAACTCCGGCAGGCAAGGGAAGCGAGCCATCGGCTTCCGGCGTCGAAAGCCCGAGTTTGTTCAGCGAGTCGACGAAGAAGGTCGCGCGTCCGCCCATCTCATCGCGTAGGAGCATAATGCCCGCGCGCGCCTGATCGAAGGATTCAACCACCACGTATTCCAACTCATCGCGCAAAAATTGTTCGATCGCTGCTTCGTATTGCTCCTGAACTTCGGCGTAATCCGCCAACAAGCCCACTGCGTGGAACTCTGTCGAGGTGCCTTCGCTGTTCGTGTGCCCGCCGAAGAGCTTCTGCACCGCGTCTGCCGTGTAGGCGCGTTCGCTCAAAATCTTCTCAATCGACGCCTGCCGCGCTCGCTCGCCAGAAAGCGACTCGCGCAGCGTCTCCAGTTTCTGCGTTGATTCCTGATGATTGCGCCGCGAATCCGCCAGCTGCGCTTGTGCTGTGCGCACCGTGGCGCCGAGCGTCGTCGCCAGCGTCTCTGCCTCGGCAAACGCAGTCTCCGACGCGCCAACCTTCTCGGTCAGTCGCGCGCATTCTGTCTCAACGGTCCGCAGTGCTTCCGACCGCTGTTCCTCCGCCGTGGAGTGCCGCGTTGCCGCGTCCTCGGCCTGTACGGCTTCCGCATGCTGCCGGGCTGAATCCTCGCCCAGCCGCGATGCCAGCGTTCGCAGCTCCGAGATCCGCATGTCGAGCCGGTGCTGCTCGGCCACGCCCGCGGCAGCCATCTCCGTGCTCTCGCGGAGTGTGGTTTCCAGCATCGACGTCTGTTCGCGCAGTGCCATCACGGCCTCGCGATGCGCCGCCATGCGTGCACTCAGCTCGGTCGCCATCCGCTGCGCCTGTTCCAATTCCACCGAAACACGCATTTCGCGCGAATCGATTTGCGCCATCTGCTCGCGGTTGAACGTCATGCGGTTTTCCGCGCGATCAAGATCCAGCGCGACTTGGCTCAACAGGTTCTGCGTCTGGCGCAATTCCGCGTCGAGTTCGTAGCTGCGGTGGCTCAACCGTTCCTGCTCGCCGTCAAGTTCGTGCACCACCGTCGCCTCGCGCGACTCCGCCGCGTCCATCTCACGCAGCAGCGATTCCAGCCGCACCGCCTCGATGTCCAGGTGCTGCGCCTTGCTCGCCAGCACGATCCGCAGCGATCCGCGCATCTGTTCGCGCAGCTCCGCATACCGCCGCGCCTTGGACGCCTGCCGCTTCAGTGACACAAGCTGCTTTTCCACTTCCACCAGAATGTCGTGAACGCGAGAGAGGTTGACCTTCGAAGCTTCAAGCTTCGCTTCCGCCAGCCGCCGCTTCGTCTTGTACATCGTGATGCCGGCGGCTTCCTCGATGATCGCGCGGCGATCCATCGGCTTCGAATTCAGAATCTGCCCGATGCGTCCCTGTTCGATGATTGCGTAGCTGTCTGGACCGAGTCCAAGCCCGCTGAAAAGCTCCTGCACGTCGCGCAGCCGCGCCACGCGGCCGTTGATCACGTATTCGCTCTGCCCCGAACGGTACAGCCGGCGTCCGACCACCACTTCGCCCGGCTTCATCGACGGCGCATGCTTTTCCGCCGCGCGCTTCTTCTTGAATTTGCTCCCAGCGGACGGCTCTTCCACCGTCGCTTCCGTGGCCACCGGTTCAGATTCCGTCGCCGAAGCGTCACTCGCGCTCGGCTCGGTGACGTCGCTCGAATATTCCTGCGTCGACGTCACCACCACGAACCCATCCTCGATGCTCGTCGTCACATCGCCTGTCACGTGCGTGGTCGGATCGACAATTACGGGTTCCGCGTTCTCCGCCTCTGCGTCGCCCTCCGCCACCGGTGCAGGCGGAATATCCACAACGGTGACCTCGGTCTCGATCGCCACCGGCGCCGCCGCGATCTTCCGCATCGCATCCACCAGATCCGGATCGACCAGCGTCAGCGTCACTTCCGACAATCCCATCGGCGGCCGCTTTGCCGTCCCGTTGAAAATGCAGTCGGACATGGCCTCCGCGCGCAGCATTTTCTTGCTTTGCTCGCCCAGTACCCAGGAGATCGCGTCCACCACGTTCGACTTTCCGCAGCCGTTCGGGCCCACGATGCACGTGATGCCTGTTCCGCTGAACGTAATCGGCGTCTTCTCGCAGAACGACTTGAAGCCAAACAACTCAACCTTGCGGAGTTTTAACACCAGCCCCTCACGACTTTCGTTCTTCAGATATAAGTGCCTGAAGAAACTTCAATTTACATGTCTTTCAATGGAGGATTTTCGAGACAAAAATATCGGAGGGTACCTGCTCAAGAGCCCTTCCGCCTGGCGCATTCAGGGACGGCGGTTACGGGAAGAAAAAATAGCACGCGTCCCCCCCCGTGTAAAGCGCGCTTTTGCAATTTTTTCCACAACGCTTG
Organism: Candidatus Acidiferrales bacterium; assembly: GCA_050011035.1. GTDB lineage: Bacteria > Acidobacteriota > Terriglobia > Acidiferrales > UBA7541 > Palsa-295. Next base: position 26,517 of record JBEKJW010000048.1, on the reverse strand, counting down.
GTGGTGCTAGGCGCGTTGGCCGCCACGGCCTGTGGCCCGTATACCGGCCTGTGAATTTGTGTGAATTTCCGGTGCAGTCGCCCGCGCTCACCGCCGAGAAGTACTGCTGTCTTATTGACTTGGGCGGACTCGCATCCTATTGTGTCGCCAACACGGAGGGACGGTTGTCCCAGGAAAATCAGAGACCTGCTGGAAGTCCGCTGCTCGTCGTCTGCCTCCTCGCCGCGATTCTCCTCACTTTGCTTTACACGTCGCGGCCGCCTGCCCCCAAGCCTGCCGGCGCTCCTGCTACCGAATTTTCGGCCGAGCGCGCCCGCGAGGTTCTTCGCCGCCTCGTTGGCGACGGCATACCTCACCCCAGCGGCACGCAGCAGAATGATGTCGTTCGTGGGCGTGTTATCGAGACGCTAAAGAATCTCGGCTACGATCCGGCTGTTCAATCCGGTTTCGCTTGTGATGAGTACGGTGACTGCGGCTACGTTCAAAACGTTGTCGCGCGTCTTGACGGCGCCGAGCCCGGGCCGTCCGTTCTTGTCGCTGCGCACTACGATTCCGTTCCAGCTGGCCCGGGTGCGTCCGACGACGGCATCGGCGCCGCTTCGGTCCTCGAGATTGCGCGCGCCGTAAAAGCGCGTCCCGCGCCGCGCCACCCGGTCGTCATTCTCATCGACGACGGCGAGGAAGCCGGCCTTCTCGGCGCGCACGTCTTCGTTGCGAACCATCCTTACGCGAAGGACATTCGCGCGGCCGTGAATCTCGACAATCGCGGCACGTCCGGCCCGTCGCTGATGTTCGAAACTGGCAGCGCCAACGATTGGGTGCTCCGCCTCTACGCCAAAAATATTTCGCGCCCTGCGACGAGCTCTATTTTCTATGGAATCTACAAAGAGCTCCCGAACGACACCGATTTCACCGTCTTCAAAGCTGCGGGATATCAGGGCGTAAATTTCGCGATCATCGGCGGCGAACCGCACTACCACACGGTTCTCGATAACTTTGACAACGCAACGCCCGCCAGTCTTCAGGATGAAGGCGCCGACGGTCTCGCGATGGCTTCGGCACTGGCAAACGCCGGCATCGCCGCGCCGCCGATCGCCGAAGCTTCCTACTTCGACGTGTTCAACAAACTGACGGTGGTCTGGCAGCTGCGTTCGAATCTGCGCGTCGCCATCATTGCGGCGGTGCTTCTGATATTTCAGATAGGCTGGCTTGTTTACACCAAGCGTCTGGCGCTGTGCTCATTCCTCTGGGGGTTTTTCTACACTCCGCTTACAGTCGTCGTCATCGGCGTAATCGCCTATCTACTTCGCCGCGCTTTGGGGCTGACCGGCGCGCAGCCCATCGACTGGATCGCCTATCCTCTTCCCGCGCTCTTCGCTTTCTGGTCGCTCGCCGTCGCGATCGTTGCGCTGTTCGCGCTCGCATTCGCAAAACGCGCTGGTGGCTGGGGACTGTGGGTTGGCATCTGGATCTGGTGGCTTGCGCTCGCGATTCTCACCACGTCGTTGATGCCTAGCCTCACCTATCTCTTTCTCGTGCCCGCCTGCGTCGCGGTTATCGCCGCCATTCCCGTCGTCGCCTTGAAAGATGAACCGCCGCTCACTGTTTTCCTCGGCCAGCTTTTCCCGCTCCTCGCATCGGCGATCGTCGGCTTTAGTCTCGCGCTCTCGCTCTATTCCGCGCTGGGAGTACCGAGTCTCACGCTGCTCGCTGGCAGCGTCGGGCTGCTTCTCACGCCCCTGGCTCCGCTCCTTGCCCGCTACAAAAACGCAGGCTTTCACGCCGGCTTTCCGCTCCCGTCCACAGCGCTTGTCGTCTTCGGCATCTCGATCTTCGCGGCCTTCGTGGTGCCAGCGTATTCCGCAAAGTCGCCCGAGCATCTCAACATCGAATACTTTCAAGATGCGGATTCCGGCCATTCCAATTGGGTCTTGTGGCCTGAGTCAGGCCGCCTGCCTGAACCGCTGCGCGTCACCACGAATTTCCATCACGACGAAAAGCCGTTTTTCCCCTGGGATTCGCGCGCTCCTTTCTACGCTGACGCGCCGCACCTCGAATTTGCGCCGCCTACTTTCACCATTCTCGAGTCCACGGAATCAAATGGGCGCCGACTCTTGCGCGCGTTACTTCGTTCGGAGCGTGGTGCAAACGGCGCAGCAGTGTTCTTCCCACCGGACGCCCGCATCGAAAACGTCACCATCGAAGGCCAACCCGTGGGGAAGCAGGTGGAAGCAGTCCGCCGCTATAGCAACGGTTGGTATCACTTCGAATGTTCAACCATGCCGCAGAAGGGAATCGAGATGGCGTTTTCGCTTCCCATCGGTAAGCCCGTCACGGTGACGGCGATCGATGAGACCTACTCACTTCCCTTGGAGGGTTCGTTTCTCGTGAAGGCGCGGCCGTTCACGGCGACCGCGTTTGGGGATGGGGACCGTACGATCGTGGCGCGCCACGTCCAACTTCTTCCGTGAGCGCACCACGCCACGCTGTGCTCGAGATTACTGTTTCTTTGGGTCCGCTATTACCAGCTTGCCGTCCGAATTCTGTTCGAGCACCATCGCCGACTTCGTTTCGGCAGCTTTCTTTTCGGCCTGCGCCTGTCGCGCTATGTCCGCCAGCGTCAGCGGCTGCTTGTTCGCATTCGCTTTTGCGTCCGCCACAGCGTCCTTGTAGGTCGCGAACGTCGACGGAACGAACTCGCCGGGATTGGTTCCAGAGACATTGTTGAAGGTCGTCGTCCCGTTGTTCAGAAGCGGGGACTGCGGATTCAACCCTCCGTGAGACTCAAGACCCCCGGCGCCATTGATTCCTGCGTGACCGCTAATCGACCCTCCTATCTGAGCTTGGGCCGCTCCGGCGACGACAAAGAAAGCGACAATCAGAAGAACTTTTTTCACGTGATTCCTCCGTACGGTGGAGCCTACGTTCGTCGCGCGTTCCTCGCTCTTTCTCGAGATCGCGGTACTAACGACAGTGGTACTTCCGCGCTAGTCCTGCTAAGACTGTTTCGGCTTTTTATTCAGCGTCACGGCTAGTAATCAGCAATTGCGTTGCCGCTTTGCCACCACATCGGAGATTCATGCGTTTGCCGCGAATGAGTGCCTCCGATACAATTGACAGCTCGCAAGGTCCGCGAAAATGAACGAGATACGGCTCTACAACACGCTATCGAACCGCCTGGAGCCTCTTCAGCCCCTGCACCCGGGCGAGGTCCGTATCTATACTTGTGGCCCTACGGTCTACGATTTTGCCCACATAGGAAATTTCCGCACCTTCACCTTCCAGGACATCCTGCGGCGCTTCCTGCGCTCCCAGGGGTACCGAGTCCTGCAGGTAATGAACCTTACCGACGTCGACGACCGCATCATCCAGAACGCTGCCGAAGCTCATATATCGATCCGGGAATACACGGAGAAGTACGTTGACGCCTTCCTGGAAGACATGCGCGCGCTTCGACTCGAAATGCCCGAGGAGATCGTCCGCGCCACCGACCACATCGAAGACATGGTCGACTTGATCGGGCGTCTTCAGAAAAAAGGCCTCACGTACGACAGCGAAGGCTCCATTTACTATCGAATCTCGAAATTTCCGGGCTACGGCAAACTCTCGAAAATCGATCTGGGCGGTATCAAAGCCGGCGCGCGGGTCGATAACGATCGCTACGAGAAAGACGACGCACGCGACTTCGCACTCTGGAAATCCCCTAAGCCCGGCGAGCATTTCTGGGAGACGAAGATCGGCCCGGGCCGCCCCGGCTGGCACATCGAATGCTCGGCCATGGCGATGAAATATCTCGGGGACACGCTGGACATCCACACGGGCGGCGTCGACCTGGCCTTTCCGCACCACGAAAACGAAATCGCACAAAGCGAGGCTGCCACCGGCCATCCTTTCGTGAAAATTTGGCTGCACGCCGAGCACCTAATCATCGACGGCGAAAAAATGTCTAAGTCGCTCGGCAACTTCTTCACGCTGCGCGACCTGTTCGCGAAAGGGCAAAAACCCTCGGCGATTCGTTATCTTCTGCTTTCTGTTCCGTACCGCCGCCAACTCAACTTCACCGGCGACAGCCTGAAGCAGGCCGAAAACTCGGTTACGCGCCTCCGCAATTTCTACGCGCGCCTAAAAACCGAACAGTTCAAAGCCGGCGAAACTCCCGATATCCTGACGCGCGCAACCAAGGCCGAAGCCGATTTCGACTCGGGCCTCGCCGACGATTTAAACACTGCTTACTCGCTCGCAGTGATTTTCGATCTCGTTCGCGACGTGAACACGGCGATGGACAAAGGGGAATTCCGCCAGCAGGATGCGCCGCGCTTGATCGCGGCGATGGAAAAATTCGACGCCATCTTCGCGATTCTCGAAGATAACGACGCCGAGATCCTTCAGCGCATGGGCTTTACGTCCGGCGACCCTCGGTTGCCAGCCGCGGAAGTCGAAGCCCTGATCGAAGAGCGGAACGCGGCCAAAAAGAAGCGCGACTTCAAACGCGCTGACGAAATCCGCAAGAAATTGGCCGATTCTGGTATACTTCTAGAAGATTCGAAAGACGGCAGTGTCCGCTGGAAATACAAATGACGATGTTCTCAAAACGCGGCCTGTCGCTCCACGTGCAGCCCTCTCTGCAGCGTCCTAACCTCTACGGCGTCGATTAAATACTCACTCCTCCACTTGTAGTTCCGGCGTGCGCCCGGCGGTAACCGGCCCGCATGCGCGGTGTAATTCCATTCAGCGAAGCCGGCTCAGGAGGAGTACATGCAAACAACGGAATTGAAGTTACCCCAACTGGTTACCACATTGCCCGGGCCCAAGGCCAAGCGGCACGTAGAAGAGGATCACAGCATCCTGTCGCCGTCCTACACGCGTGACTATCCGTTGGTCGCGAAGACGGGCCGCGGAGCCATGATCGAAGACGTCGATGGCAACACCTTCCTCGACTTCGCCGCCGGCATCGCCGTCTGTGCCACCGGCCACTGCCATCCGGACGTTGTCCGCGCAATTCGGAAGCAGGCCGGCGAGCTGATTCACATGTCCGGCACGGATTTCTACTATCCGAACCTCGTCGAACTCGCTCAGCGTCTCGCAGGAATTGCTCCCGGTAAGGAAGCCAAGCGCGTTTACTTCGGCAATTCCGGCGCCGAAGGCACCGAAGCAGCCATCAAGCTCGCGCGGTATCACACCAAGCGTGACAAGCTCATCGCGTTCTATGGCAGCTTCCATGGCCGCACGATGGGCGCTCTTTCCCTCACCGCGAGCAAATCGGTTCAGCGCAAGGACTTTGGCTCGCTGCTCGCCGGCGTCTTTCACGCACACTATCCGAACACGTACCGCGGCACCTTCGGCAACAATCCCGAACACGCCGCAGCGGATGCGCTCGACTACATTCAGAGCACGCTCTTCAAGCGTATCGTCGATCCTGAAGACGTTGCCGGCATCGTCGTCGAGCCCATCCAGGGCGAAGGCGGCTACCTGCCCGCGCCTGCTGAATTTTTGCAGGGGCTTCAGACGCTCTGCCACGAACACGGAATCATGCTCATCATGGACGAAGTCCAGTCCGGCATGGGCCGCACCGGCAAGTGGTGGGCCTGCGAACATTCGAACGTCGAGCCAGACATCATTTCCACCGCGAAGGGAATCGCTTCCGGAATGCCGCTCAGCGCCATCATCGCCCGCGCCAGCGTCATGAACTGGAAGCCCGGCGCGCACGCCTCGACCTTCGGCGGCAATCCGGTCTCGATCGCAGCGTCGCTCACCACAATCGACTTGCTCGAGAACCAGTACATTGAGAACGCCGCGGTGATGGGGAAGCTCATCCTCGATCTCATGTCCGATTGGCGCCAGCGTTACAAGATCGTTGGGGACGTTCGCGGCAAGGGCTTGATGATTGGCGTCGAAATCGTGCGCGATCAGAAAACGAAGGAGAAAGCGCACGACCTTCGCAATCGTATCGTCGACCTCGCGTTCCACAAGGGGCTGTTGATCCTTGGCGCAGGCGAAAACACCATCCGCCTCGCTCCGCCGCTGATGATCGACGCCGAGCAGGCCGATTTTGCCGTCAATACACTCGGTGAATGCATCAGCGAGATCGAACGCTCACTGTAGTGCCGAGCGCGAAGGCCTCGCAAACGGCGCGATTTCCAATAGCACAGGCTCGTCGCATCGGGGGGCCTGTGCTATTTTCTTGTGCGCAGCTTTTTCGCGCCGTTCCGCCGGGTGTTCGCTCGCGCGATTGATATCTGAAAAGGGGAGACGATTTGCCGCGCATTTTGGACGTGGGTTGCGGTCCGAAAAAATATCCGGGCTCCATCGGCCTCGATATGAACGCGAGCACCGCCGCCGACGTTATCGCTCATCTCGATAAGGGCGCGCTTCCATTCCGCGACAGCTCCTTCGATCACGTTCGCGGCGAACACGTCATCGAACATGTTGCTGACATCATTGCCACGATGGAAGAGTTTCACCGTGTAACCAAGCCCGGCGGCACGATTTTCATCGCCACGCCGCATTACACCGACTACAGCTCCTTCCGCGATCCGACACATCGCTGGCATCTCAACACCTACTCGTTTCTCTACTTCTATCCCGGCGGCATGCACGGCCGTGACATGTGGTACACAAAAGTGCGCATGCTCGAAAAACGCAATTACGTCTCGCTGCTCCGCCTCTGGCGCGCGCTGGGCTTCGAATTTCTCGTCAATCACAGCAAAATGTTTCGCCAATTCTGGGAGCACTACCTGAGTTTTCTCATCCGTGGGAAGTTAATGGAGTTCACCTTCGAGGTCATCAAGTAACGCGATGCCTCCGCTAATCCTCGACGTCGGCTGCGGCCGAAAAAAGTATCCCGGCTCGATCGGTATCGATATGAGTTCTGCCGGCGAGGCCGACGTTCTCTGCGACTGGGAGAAGACTCTCCCGTTCCGCGACAGCAGCTTCGATCAAGTCCGGATGATTCACATCATCGAGGAAGTGGACAACATCTTCCGCGTGCTCGCCGAAGCCCATCGCGTCTCGAAGCCCGGCGCCATCGTCACTATCATCACGCCGCACTACACCGATCACGCCTCGTACTGCAGCCCGGCGCACCGCTGGCATCTTTCCAGTTTTTCGTTTTGGTTCTTCAGCGACAAACCCGCCGAATATGACTACTACGCGCCCGCCAATTACAAAGAGCGCCGCGTTCACGTCGAAACGCTTCGCCTCTGGCGCACCTTCGGCCTCGAGTTCATGATCAACAAGTTCCGCTGGTTCAGGAAATTTTGGGAGTACTATCTTTCATTCATCTTCCGGGGCAAGACTGTGGAGTGGAATCTCGAAGTCATCAAGTAGCACTGCGCCGCGCAAAGTAAATTCGTCACGATGTTCGCGCGTTTGATTTTCGCCGTCGTTCGCTTCCGTGCCCGCCACGGTCTCGCTGAACCCGTCTCCGATCCTGTGCCTGTGGTGGGCCCGCCGAGGCCGAACCCCGATCCAGACGCTGAAGGCGAACTGCTCCCGCCACCGCTTGATATTGCTCAAGCTCAGGCTTCAAAACTTCGTGCTCGCCGCACCGGCGTCCGCGGCGAAACCTACGCGTACTGGTTTCTGCGATCGAAGGGTTACGTGATGGTCGCGCGCAATTTCATGACGCCCGGCGTAAAGGGCGAGATCGACATCGTCGGCTACGACGGCCCCACGCTCGCCTTCGTCGAAGTCAAAACGCGTTCGGCCAACGAAGACGCGTCCCATCTTCGCCCCGAAGACGCCGTCACGGGCGAGAAGCAGCGCAACGTCTCCCGCATCGCTCAACGTTTCCGCCTCGCCCGCCGCGTCGATTCCTCCAATTGCCGATTCGATGTCGTCGCCATCGAAACCCGCTCCGGTGCGCAACCCGTCATCCGCCTTCACAAGGGCGTTCTCGACCCGACCGCCGCCTGACCCACTCCGCAGCTGCCCGCTGTTTCTCTTCTCGCACGCCCGAGTGCCGCAAACTCACTCGCCCATCGAATCCCTCGTAGTAGAATCGGGCTTTGCATTTGTGCGCCCCAGCGCGCTAGCGCGTACGCCCAAGGGAGGCAGGTTTGCCCGAACTTCGCAAAGACCCGATTACCGGCCGCTGGGTCATTATCTCCACCGATCGCGCCAAGCGCCCGATTGATTTCCTCCGCGAAAGCGTGCAGATCAAAGGTGGCGGAAGTTGTCCCTTCTGTCCCGGCAACGAAGGCAAGACGCCTTCCGAGGTTCTCGCGTACGGCCGTAGCGGTTCCGGCAAGGACACTCCCGGCTGGTCTCTCCGCGTGGTTCCTAACCGCTTTCCTGCACTCGGCATCGAGGGCGATCTAGGCAAGGAAGGCGAAGGCCTTTTCGATCGCATGAACGGCGTGGGAGCGCACGAAGTGATCATCGAAACGCCCGACCACAAATGCACACTCGCCACGCTCCACGAGAAAGGCGTAGAAGAGCTTCTGTGGGCGTACCGCGACCGCATGCTTGACCTGAAAAACGATCGCCGCTTCCGTTACATTCTCATTTTCAAAAATCACGGCGAGCCCGCAGGCGCCTCGCTCGAGCACACTCACTCGCAGCTCATCGCGCTCCCTATCGTTCCCAAGCGCGTCCGCGAAGAGGTCGATAACGCCAAGCTGTACTACGACCAGAAAGAGCGCTGCATTTTTTGCGACATGATCCGCCAGGAAATCGAGACCGAGTCGCGGATGATACTGGAGAACGACTACTTCATCGCGCTCGCGCCTTACGCGCCACGGTTTCCGTTTGAAACTTGGATCCTCCCGCGCCAGCACAGCTCGGCGTTTGAAAACATGCCGACGCCTTATTACGGCAATCTCGCGCGCGTACTGCACGATTTCATGAATCGCCTCGATTCCGTGCTCGCGTTCCCGTCGTACAACTACGTCATCCACACCTCGCCCATCGGCGAGGAAATCAACGATCACTATCACTGGCACATCGAGATGATGCCCAAGCTGACGAAAGTCGCGGGCTTTGAGTGGGGAACTGGCTTTTACATCAATCCTACGCCGCCCGAAGAAGCGGCGCGGTTCCTGCGCGAGGCGAAAGTCACAACGCCGTAGCCCAGCTCAAACAGAATCTCAAACGTGCAGATACCACGGCACGTTGACAATCACGATTCTTTCATTTCCCTTCAGCAGTAAGAGCGCCTTCAGAATTTCTGGCCGCTGGTTTTGTAGGAAAAAGTGGTACCAGTGACGCTCCACCGTTTCCGGAATCACCACCGCGATCCTTCGGTGTGGATTGTTCTTCTGCGCCTCCAGCACATACTCCACGATGGGATTTAACACCTGCCGGTATTGCGACGTGATCATCACGAGCTTCGCCACCGGAAAGCCCGCTTTCTTCGCGGGCTCCTCCACGTACTCCACCCACCGGTCCTTGATATCGCTCTTCTCGCCTTCGAGGCACACGTGCACCGCTTCAATTTCGTTCGACAGCGTCAACGCCACGCGCAACGCCTTCTGCGCGACGCGTCCCCACTGTTGCACCGGGAGCACCACGATCGGTACATGCGGATCGGAAACGTCCAGCGGTCCTGCGTGTTCCGTCTCTTTTGCGACGCGATCGAAATAGTGCTTCACTCCTTTCATGAACAGCACCAGTGCCGGGATTAGCAGCACCGTGATCCACGCGCCTTCGACGAACTTTGCGACTACGACCACCAACACCGTAATTCCCGTCGCAATCGCCCCGAGCGCGTTCACGAACATGTAGCGTCTGTACTTCGGCCCTTTTTCGCGCCGCCAGTGCGCCACCATGCCAGCCTGCGAGAGCGTGAACGCCAGGAATGCGCCCACGGCATACAGCGGGATCAGCGCATTCGTCACGCCGCGGAACACAATCAGCAAGATTGCCGAGAAGATGAAAAGGAAATAGATACCGCGCGTGTAAACGAGACGCCGGCCGCGCAGCACGAACGAATCCGGCAGGTAACTGTTCATCGCGATTGCGCGGCACAGCCTTGGAAAATCCGCGAACGCTGTGTTCGCTGACAGCGCCAACACCGCCAGAACCGAGCCAATCGCCACGTAGTAAAAAGTTCCGCGCCCCGCCACCGCTGCGATTAGCATCGAAAGGACGCTTTGGTACCCATCCGCGCCGGGATCGGTCGCAGCAATGTGATACGCGCGCACCAGATAGGCTATGCCGCCCAGCATCAGCATCAATAGGGCGATTATGATCGTCAGCGTGCGCTTCGCTGTATTCGAGCAGGGCTGGCGAAACGCCTTCACGCCGTTGCTCACCGCTTCCACACCCGTCATTGCGGTGCAGCCGCTGGCGAATGCCTGGAGGAGCAGCCACGCACCTGCGACTCCCATCGTCGCGGGAAGCGCGGGAGGCGGAGCCACGACCGGCACGGGATGTCCGCCCGCCGCCGCGGTCTTGATCAGGCCCCATCCAATTGCGCCCAAAATGCTAACGAGAAAAAGATACGTCGGCACCATAAACAAAATGCCCGCCGACCGCAGCCCGCGCAGATTGATGAACGTAATCGCGAACAAAATCACCAGGCACAGCCCCAGCGTATGCGGTAGAAGCGAGGGCACGGCGGAGACCAGCGCGCCCACCCCCGCCGAAATTCCCACGGCCACCGTCAGGATGTAATCGATCATCAGCGCAGCCGCCGCAAGCAACCCCGCAAACGGCCCGAGATTCTCGCTGGCTACGGTGTACGATCCGCCGCCGCCGGGGTACGCGTCGATGGTCTGCCGGTAGGAAAAGAAAACGATCGCCAGCAGGATGATGATGCTCGTAGTGATCGGCACGATGTACGCAACGCCTGCCGCGCCCAGCACGATGAGCAGCGTCAACGCCGCTTCGGGTCCGTACGCCGCCGAACTCAGCGCGTCGAGACCGAAAATCGGAATACCTTCTCCGATGCCGACTTGCTCGTTTCCTTCGTCGATCGTGCGGAGTGCCTTGCCGAACAGCAGATCCTGAAATGTCATATTTCTGGCGAGTCCAGAAGTGAGTGTCGCCGCGGGAGAAGAGGCGCCGGCGTGCGAACGAATGTAATGGGACAGACCGTGAAAGGGAAAGTGAAAAAACGGAAACAACGATCCGCGCGAGGGTTCATCGACGCTCCCCCTAGAAACACATCCGCGCCGCAACGGCCGAACTCGGCTTTCTCGGACGCGCGGCGCGGATCTTCAAATCTCAATAGCTAGAGAGGGGAAAGATGAAACCCTGGCTAAACCGCCCGCCGGATCGCGTGATAGATCACGAGCAGAATTACCGCGCCGATCACTGCGACCGCCAAGCTGTAAAGGTTCACTCCGGTTACGCCTGAGTGGCCAAACTCGTTGAAAAGCCAGCCGCCCGCGACCGCACCCAGGATTCCGAGTACGATATCCATCAAAATCCCTTCGCCGCTTTTGTTTACGATTTTACTTCCGATGAAACCTGCCAGAAGTCCCAGCACAATCCATGCGAGAAAACTCATTGTTGTATCTCCTTGCGATCAACGGACGCTTCAGTTGGGGCCTAAGGAATGGTGGAAAGGGTACCCGGTCGATGCCGGCGACGGCATCATGCGAACACCTTACTTCACGCGCGCTTTCGCTGTAGAGCGGAAGGCCGTCGACGAAGGCGCTCGCGCGCCGGGGCCCGTCTTTACGAGCCCTACTTATCACAGTCCAGTCGAATAAGGTGGAAATTGCGTTGTCGTTGTCGTGTAGGGATTCGTTCGCACGCCTAGGGTTCGCATGGTGGTTACCGCACGTGGAGCCTCCCGCCGTTGTAGAATCCCACCGCCGCCGACGTACTCGGAGTCCACAACATGCGCACCGTCGCCGCCGTTCTCGTAGCCGCGTGCATCGCCCTTGCCGCAACAGCCCATCCGGCAGAGTCGTCGCTGCCCATCCGTCTCGATCCCACGAATCCTCACTACTTTTTCTACCGCGGCAAAACGATTGCGCTGATCACCAGCGGCGAACATTACGGCTCGGTCTTCAACGCCGACTTCGACTATCACAGATACTTAGCAACGATCGGGGCGGACGGCCTCAACTTCACTCGCATCTTCGGCGGCTCGTACGTCGAAGTTCCTGGCAAATCCTTCGGCATCCTGCGCAACGATCTCGCTCCCGGCGACGGCAAATTCATCGCGCCGTGGTCTCGCAGTACGACGCCGGGCTACGCAGGCGGGGGTAACAAGTTCGACCTCACTCAATGGAATCCCGAATATTTCCGCCGCTTTCACGATTTCCTTACCGAAGCAGGCAAACGCGGCATCGTTGTCGAACTCACGTTGTTCTCAGCGCACTACGGCGAAGCCCAATGGAATTTCAGCCCCCTCAATCCTGCGAACAACATCAACAACACGACCGCGATCGATTGGAAGAAACTCAACACGCCTGACAACGGCAACATTCTCGGTTTTCAGGAAGCTTACGCTCGCAAGCTCGTTCGTGAAGCGAACGCGCACGACAACGTTATTTTAGAAATTCAAAATGAACCGTGGTCGGACCGTCCCGTCTTCTCCGGCGTCATCAATCCTTATCTCTTCCCGCCGAATCGCGACCGTTTCCCGAACTCCATCGATCTTCCCGACGCCGATGAAATGGCATTCCAGCAGCGCGTCGCAAGCTGGATCACGGACGAGGAAAGCAAACTACCGAACCGCCATCTCATCTCCGAGAACATCTCAAACTTCCGCTATCCGATTCGCGATGTGATTCCTGGGGTCAGCATCGTCAGTTTTCACTACGCCTATCCCGAAGCGGCAAGTTGGAATTACGGCCTCGGCAAAGTCATCTCGTGCGATGAGACGGGTTTCCTCGGCCGGGAAGATGAACCGTACCGCCGCCAGGCATGGAACTTCATGCTCTCCGGAGGCGGTGTGTTCGACGGCCTCGACTATTCCTTCAGCCCCGGGCATGAAGACGGCTCTGACGATCAGCCCAACGGTCCCGGCGGCGGCAGCGCTGATTTTCGTCGCCAGCTCAGAATTCTCTCCGAGTTCCTTCAGTCGCTTCCTCTCGCAAATTTCCGGCCCGACTCGCAAGTGGTCCAGAATTCTCCTGGCATCGTCACTCACGCGCTCTCAAGCCCGGGCCGCGTCTACGCGATTTATCTCGATGGCGATGGTCCCGCCGACGTGACGCTCATGTTGCCGCAAGGGCACTTCCACATCGATTGGCTCGATGTGAAATCGGGGAAAATCACCAAAGCGGAAGACTTGCAGAATCCCTCGGGCACGATCGTACTGCACTCACCCGACTTCAAAAACGGGATTGCACTGAAGGTCGTAAAGCTGGACTGACACACGCGCGCAGCGTGCGCACCATACTCGTTACTTCTTTTTCTTTTTTGCGCCCGGAAGATGGCCCGCGTGGTCGAGACCCGTGGTGATCGCGAGCTCTTCGATGCAATCGATCTTATGCTTCTTCAGTTCCGCCAGCAGGCCTTCGTCCGTCAGATCCAGTGGATGCGAGTGCTTCCAATCATGCTTCGCAATTTTGCGAATGCGCTTGATCACGCCTTTGTCTTTTACTTCGATAGCAAGCTCACGCCGGCTATCGAAACTCCCGGGCGCCAAATTAATCGAGCCGATGATCGCGCGCTTGTCGTCCGCCAGTAGCATTTTCGCGTGCAGCTTCAGGTGCTTCAGCTTGTGAATCTTGATGCCCACGTCGTCCATCGTCCGCAAGCCGCCGACGCTCTCTGTCAGCTTCGCTCTCTTCAACTTGTGCGGAGGCCGCGCCATCACGCGCACCTCAACGCCCCGCAGCGCCGCCCGGACCAGACGTTCGATGATTACCGCGTCCTGATAGCGTTCGTTTTGCAGAAAAATCGAGTGCTTGGACTTGTCGATGAACTTCGCGATTCGTTCGCGCCCGTTGTCCGTGCACCAGATCAACCGCGCGTCTTTACCGGCAGTGAAATCCTTGCGGTGCCAGTCCGCCTCGAAACACGCGACGATCTCTGCTACCTCGTGCTTCTTGGTCGTGACCACCGCGTAGTCGCGCGTCTCGGTTAGATTTTTCACTTCCCAGTTCAGCGACTTCACGAAGCCCAAGGCGTCGTCCACCACCATCGATTTCTCGTGGGTCAGCCCAAATTTCGGATTGCTGTCCTTCACGTCCACGCCCGCAGCTTCGAGCTTCTTTCGCGACGCAGCATTTTCCCTTTCGCCATCGCGCCGTGCCGGGTTCAACATCACGCGCACGTCCAAGCCGCGCTTTTTCGCCGCGATCACCGCATTGAGCAGCTCTGGCGCCGAAAAGATGAACATCTTGATTCGCAGGGATTTCTGGGCTGCGTTGATGGCGTCGATGATCGGTCGTGCAGAATCATCGGGGAGAACAATCAGCGTATGCGACATTCAGTCTCCAACAATCTCTTCAATCGGCCGTCACATCTTCATCTGCGGGTGTGGGGACGCTCGGACCCTGCTCGTTCGGACTCGCCGATGCCGCCGGCGTTTTCGTAGCGCCCACGACCTTTGCCGTCTGGTCCGCGAACTGCACGTGGTACAAATCCGCATACACGCCGTTCAACGCCATCAGCTCGTCGTGCGTGCCTTGTTCCGCCACCACGCCGCCTTTCAGCACAAGTATCTTATTGGCATCGCGAATCGTGCTCAAGCGGTGCGCAATCGTGATTACCGTACGGCCCTTCATCAGCCGCTCCAGCGCCCCAATCACAGACCGTTCCGCCTCGGTATCCAGCGCCGCCGTAGGCTCATCCAGAATAAGGATTGGATTGTTGCGAATGATAGCGCGTGCGATTCCGATGCGCTGGCGTTGGCCGCCGGATAGCGTCGCGCCGCGCTCGCCCACCAGTGTGTCGTACCCGTGCGGCATTTTTTGGATAAACTCGTCTGCGTCCGCCAGCTTTGCCGCTTCCAGGATTTCCGCTTCCGTCGCGCCCGCTTTTCCGTACGCGATGTTGTCGCGAATCGTGCCCGCAAAGAGGACCGTCTCCTGCAACACGTATCCGATCTGATTGCGCAACCCGTCGATTTTGTACTTCCGCACGTCCACGTCGTCCACTTCGATCGTGCCGCTCAGTGGATCGTACAGCCGCGGAATCAGACTCACGATCGTGGACTTGCCGCCGCCGGTCGGGCCGACGATGCCAATCAATTGCCCTGGCTCGACATTGAAGCTCACATCCTTCAGCACGCACTCCTCGGCGTTGTAGCCGAATGCTACGTGGTCGAACTTGATTCGCCCCTTAAACGGATTCGGCTTTATGGGGTCGTGATCCTCGGGTATCACAGTGTCTGCGTCCAGAATCTCCTGTACCCGCTCAACGCCCACGGCGGTCTGCGCGATCTGGTTCGTCATCGTCGCCAGGTCCTGCACCGGCTTGAAGAACTTTTGGAGGTACGCGAGAAACACGATGAGCGCGCCAGCCGTCATCCTGTCGCGCAGGATGAGCCACGAGCCGCGCCACAGCACGATGGCCACGCACAACGATACCGTCACCGCCACAACCGGCGAGAGCAGCGCCTTCACACGCCGAGCCTTCAGAGCTGCATCCACCGTCGCCTTGCTCGCGACGCCCAGCTCGGCTTGAGCCAGATCCTCGCGACCAAACGCCTTGATCACCTGTACTGACTCGAGCCCCTGCTCGACCACCGCGACGATGTTGCTCTGCTGCCTGCGCACCTCGTGCTGCGCTTTCTTCACTGCTTTCTTGAACCGCGATACAAAGAGAAGCATGAATGGCGTCACTGCGATCGCGATCAACGTGAAGTCCCAGTTCACCCAGAACATGATCGCCAGCATCGCCGCGATCGTCAGCATGTCTACCGCGATCGAAAGCGTCGATCCTGACGCGAAGCTCTGGATCGTCTGCACGTCCGCGGTGATCGTGCTCAGCAGAGCTCCGGTTTGATGCTTGCTGTAATAGCCGAGGGAGAGTTGCTGCAGATGGTGGTACGTGCGCAGGCGGAGGTCGTTCGCGACCCACTGTCCGACGCTCGTGGTGTAGTAATTCGCTACGTACGTCGCGATTGCGTCGAGCGCGGCGATGATTATCGTGACGATCGCTGCGGCTGCAGCGATCTGCATCTTTGTCCCACTGCCGAGCAATGGCTTCAGCAGTTCGTCGAGCCAGTGAGGGAGGTGGTGCGTCCCGACGACGTTGTCCAGCACGATCTTTAGTGGCCAGGGAGCAGCGACGGACATGGCCGTCTGCACCAGCATTGCACTTAGGATCAACGCGAGTGGACCGCGATACGGGCGGACGAGGGAACGGATCAGCGCGAACACTGCGAGGACTCCCGTGTCATGGTGGTTTCCGCAAAAGAGTACATTGCCGGGGAAAGGCTGTCATGCAGATAAAGCCGCGGACGGCTTACAGGTTGTAAAATCGCAGCATTTACGGGGCTTGGGAAGGCTAGATACCCGCCGAAACGAGGAAGGGCCACATGACCTTTAATATTCAACCGCCGAATCCACTGATCGCCGCCGGAGTGATGGCTTGCACGGCCGGCACCGACGCGGTGTACGTGATGTTCACCGCCGCCGTCACATCGCGAAGGCGGGGCCTGGCGGCGACCTGGAGCAGCGTGTGGTACCTGCTCTCGGCGTTCGCGGTGATCAACTATACCGGCAACCCGGTGTACGTCATCTTCGCGGCGCTCGGCTCGTGGATTGGCGCGTTCGGCGCGGTGACCTGGCTCGTCAAAAAAACGGACGCGCCGGCCCCCGGCTCAGCGCCATCGCGAAATCACTAATAGGCGGGATGCCCGGCTAGCCTCCACGACCACATCAAAAATGAAGTGGACGTCAAATCGATGGCCGGTTCCGTGGTGCTGTAGGACTGAACGTTGTCCTCGTAAAAAGTTTTTGCATCCGGATCGTATGCGCCATCATTGCCGTTGAAGGGCTTGAACGTGTCGACGCCGTCCGCCGGACACAGATTCATCCCGCCGACCACACCTGCCGTAGTGTAATTGTTCGGACCTTCCGTCGCCGCGCCCCACAGCACCGGCACTCCGCCTTCGCTTCCATTGAGTGCGCCGGCGAGATTCGCCACTTGGTGCTGGATGCAGTTCGGGAACGTGCTGCCGTCGCCGACGATAAACGACGAGCCCCACGGATTCGCGCCCAGAATGTTTCCGAGCCATTGGCGAGAGTAGGTGTCGTACTGCTTCGAGCCGGTGATGTCATAGGCTTCGCTCGCCATCACGGAAAGCCCTGCGCCGTGCGACGTGGTGTCGCCGGAACTCCAGATATTCCCGTAACCCCACGCGTCGGTCTGGGCCTGTGAGATCGCGTCGGCCACTTGTTGGAGGAACTGTTGTTTGATACCTGACTGCGTGATGGCAAGGTCTTTCGGATTGCCTGCTTTTTCAAACGCGCGGTAGAGCTCGTAATGTGCCAGACCGCTTACGTCGTACAGATTCAGCGTGTCCGTGTAGCCGGGCGTGTAGACGTTGTTGATGTAGCCGTTCGCAAAGGTTGCCGCTTGCGAGAGGTAGAACTCGGGATTGGTGTGCTCGAGGTCCGCGATCGCGCTGTCGTCGCACGCCGACTGCAATGCGAAATACAGCTCAGTGGCGCCGAGTTCCATGTCGTCTTCCCAAACGTCTTCGGGATAGCCGTCGAAGGGAACTGCAGTCAGTAGGCATGTGTTGCACGAGCCGGAATCGACGGTTGGTGCGGGATCGGGGAACGAGAGATCCGCGAGATCGAAAATCGCCTCCGCGCTCTTCAGGCAATTCTTCGCGCGAGTCGGATTGTCGAAGCGCTCGAGCTGGTAGCAGAGCGCGAAATCCGCAGCGAGGCGACCGGCGAGATTCGGGCTGAACTTTGAGCCTGCGGGACCTGCCAGAAATGCGGGACGGTGGCAGATGTAATAGGAAGTGAAGGGGTCGCACGGCTCGGGATCGCCGGGTTGCTGGTAAGTGTCCTGCACCTGCGGAAGCGTCCAGATATCGTATTCGGTGAAGAGGCAGTACGGTGTCTGATATGTGCCACCGCAATTCGGATTCGCCGAGGTGGGCGTGCCGTAGCCGTAGTAGTTGAACTCTTGCGAGTTGCTGACCTGATAGAGCAGCGTTTTGTTCTGCTGGTTCCACATCTTGTTCAGCCAGTCGATTCCGAAACGCGCTTCGCCGGTGAAGTCTGTGGAATCGGGCGCGCCTTTGCCGCTGTTTGCAGCGTAGGAAATCGAAGCGGGCGGCCTTACAGGATTCACGTTGGCCGATGGCCCCATCTGGCTCGGAAAATCGCGGATGCCGATTTCCATCAAGGCCACGGTGTAGCTGGTGGTCTCGACGTACTTGATGTAGTCGCCAGCGTCCCACCAGCCACCGGAAACGTCGGTGTTCGGAAGGCCTGCGTTGACGAGAGGCGCGGCGGGCGGAACGTTGTTGATGTCATCGTTGTCGTCGAGTGGAGGCGTGTTGTAGATCACCGCGTTTGAATCGTTCACGTGGCCGGCGCCGTCGCGCAGCGCGTTCGGGATGTACTTCGCTCCATCGCGCTCGGTTTCGTAGAAGAAGAGGGTGTTAAGCAGGAGGCCGGGATAGAGGACGTCGGGAGAGTTTACAGCGAAGGCGGGAGAGTCGGCCTTCTTTGGACCTTTCACCGCGATAGTGTAGATCTCGTTGCGCGGTACGGTGAAATCGAGCGCGTAGACGTTGTAGGTGAGCGTCTTCGAGTGGCTCCAGGTGCCGACGAGCGTGCCGATCGGGGCGCTATAGACCTTGCGGCCTTGTGAATCGGTGACGGTGAAGGTCGCGCCGGTTTCGTCGACTTTGGACATAAGGTAGGCGCGGAAGGGACCTTTGCCGGATTCGTATCCGACCTGGTTGACGCGGACCCACGCGGCCTGTGCGTGCGCGGCGCCGGCGGCTACGCCGGCGAGGATGGCGAGGGCGAGAAGCTTGGAAAGAAGGGCAGTAAGACACGACGGGTGGCGAGCGGTGAGCTTCATGGAAAGCTTCATGGAATCCCCCGGAACTGCGACAAGAATTTCAGCGCGTTTCATTAAAACTTTAATAGCGCGGCGCATGTTGTTCCCGAAGGCGAAAGCTGTCAAGCGAAGCAGAGGCGAAGGAGGGTGAGGATTGGCGGCGGCATCACGCCCGCAGCGTTTCGACGGAATCGTGCCAACTTGTATTTGCTTTTGCCTGTGAACTTGAATTTACGGGTGCGGAAGACAATTGGAATTGCTTCCCGGTGGGTCGCTATCCAACGGCGATGGAGGCCAAAGGAACGTTGATTCTGCTATCTTGGCGTGTTTGGGGGCGCCATTGCAGGACCAACTTCCCGTAATAAGCTGCGAGCAGCTCGCCGTGATCAAATTCGGAACGGTGTACGTGTTCATCGGCCTGTCCGCCTGTGCCTTTGCGGCGGTCCGCCGGCGGGAAGAAGTGGGGCTGTTTGCATGGCTGGGAACGTGGAGTGCGATGTATGGGACGCGGCTGTTGGCAGAATCGCCGGCCGTGGTTGGCGTGCTGCCGCAGTGGATTCAGTTCCGAGTTCCTTCGTTTGGACAGTGGTCGTCTATCTAGCACTTCCGGTAGCCACGCCTGCCCCCGAAGCTGAATGAAGGGTGAAAACCGGCATTCGGAGTTTTTCATTCCACGAGGGAGCTGACGATGGAAGCGAAACCGAAGTTGGAGCAGTCGACGCAGGAACAACAGATTCGTGCAGCATTGGATCAGCATTGGGCGGCGTCCGATGCGAACGATTTTGAAACGGAACACCTGATCTATCACGAGGACGCGGTGCTGGATTACCCGCAGTCGGGCGAGCGAACGCGCGGCCGGAGCAACATACAGAACCAGCGCGGCAATCAGCCGAGCAACAAACGATTTTCTGTGCGGCGGATCATCGGTAGCGGCGAGCTTTGGGTCACGGAATTCATACTGACCTACGACGGCAAGCCGTCGTACACCGTGAGCATCATGGAGTTCAAGGGCGACAAGGTTGCGCGCGAGACGCAGTACTTTGCCGATCCGTTCGTGGCTCCCGAGTTTCGTGCGCAATGGGTCGAGCGGATAGACTCCTGATTTCGAAGCGCGAGAGTTCGATCGACGGAGAAGAGACAGATGGATTGGAAGCGGTTGGTTGAGTTTGCGTTGCTGGGCGGCCCTGGTTTGGAGCAATACGCGATCCTGCTGGTGCGCGTTTCGATCGGGCTGTTCTTCGCCATCTCCGGTGCAAACAAATTGTTTCGCGCCGGCGGCACGAAGCCTGTTTACGACACGCTGGTTAAGGCCAAAATTCCGTTCCCCCGCCAGACGGCTTACTTCGTAGCGGGTGTCGAGTTCGTTGGCGGGTCGTTGGTGGCTGTGGGGTTTCTATCGAGCGCGGCGTGCCTGGTTTTGTTGGTCGATATGATTGTCGCGATCCCGACCGAAGCGCTTTCCACGTTGCCGAAGGGGCTTGCGCCTCTGAACTGGCTCGATGATTTCCTTTACCTTCCGGAAGCTCTGTACGTGCTGTTCTTCATCTGGCTGATCTGCGCCGGTCCGGGAAAGTTCAGTTTCGATTACTGGCTCGTGGGCAAGTTACTGAGTTGATTAAGCGCCGCGTCGACGATGGGAAAATCCATGCGGGAGAAATCGTAACGGTATGGCTCGGCTGCTATCGGTGAATGTTGGGCTTCCGCGCGATGTCGCGTGGAAAGGCCGCACTGTACACACTGGGGTGTGGAAGAGAGCGGTGACCGGCCGCTGCCGCGTCGGGCGGTTGAATCTGGAGGGAGATGGGCAAGGCGACCTCGCGGGGCATGGGGGCGAGCATCGAGCGGTGTTCGTCTACCAGATCGAGTCGTACCGATATTGGCAGGAGCAATTGAAGCGGAGCGATTTCGTTTACGGACAGTTTGGCGAGAACTTCACGATCGAAGGATTGGCTGACGATGTTGTATGCATCGGCGACCGTTATGAAGTCGGAACTGCACTGTTCGAGGTCACGCAACCGCGCGTGACCTGCTTTCGCGTCGGCATTCGGATGAACGAACCGCGGATGGCGGCGTTGCTGACATCGAGCGGGCGGCCGGGTTTTTATTTTCGAGTTTTGCGCGAAGGTGAGGTGGGGGCGGGCGACGAGATCGTGAAGGTGGGAGAGGCGGGAGAGCGCATGACCGTGACTGAGATTAACGCGCTCCTCTACTTCCCGCATCACTCACGGGAGCTTTTGGAGCGCGCGTTGCGGATTGAGGCGCTTCCGCGCGGATGGCGTGGCTCGTTTGAGGCGCTGCTCGAGAGTCTGAAGAGCGGAGCGGAATCGGGAAACGCGGGACTCGCGCCTGCTGCCGCGGCGCATCCGGCTGCATCTGGATTTCAGTCGCTCGTCGTTGCGTCGGTTGAGCGCGAGTCCGCGGATGTTCTCTCGTTCGTGATGCAGAGCGCGGAGGGGCACGTGCTTGCGATGCCTCTGCCAGGTCAGTACGTGGTGTTGCGTCTGAAGCTAGGCGCCGTCGGGCCCACACTTTTTCGCAGCTACTCGCTGTCGGGTCCGCTTTCGACGGAGCGTTACCGAATCAGCGTGAAAATCGAGCCGAATGGAGTGGCGGGGAAATATCTGAGCGAGCAGATCCGTGCGGGCGACCGGCTTGACGTCAGTTCGCCGCGCGGAAGTTTTGTGCTGCAGCCGGACGAGCGGCCGATTGTGCTGCTCAGTGCCGGAATCGGCGCAACGCCAGTGCTGGCGATGCTGCAAGCACTCGCAGCGGAACGTTCTACACGGCAGATCATCTGGCTGCACACAGCGCGTGACGGGCAGCATCATCCGTTTGCCGGCGAAGTACGCCAGCTCATGAGCGCGCTAACGAATGGGCGCAGCTATGTTTGCTACAGCAGACCGGAGTCTGCCGACAAAGCGGGTGAGAATTTCGATGCGACGGGCCGCTTTTCGCGATCGGTGTTCGATGAGCTTGGACTGCCACGCGACGCTGACGTCTACCTTTGTGGGCCAAACCAATTCATGACGGACATGAAGGAAACGCTGACGGTGTTCGGCGTGGCGCCGGAGCGCATTCATATCGAGATCTTCAGCGGCGGTGAGTCGAGGACCCCGGGCGTGGTCGGAGTGGCGACGAGAGCGCCCCATCCGCCAAGCAACGAGGCGAGTACAGGTTCGCTCGTGTCGTTTGCACGCAGCGGCATTTCGACACACTGGGATGCGTCGCGCTACCAGAGCATTCTTGAAATGGCAGAGGCGTGTGATGTGCCGGTGCGTTGGGCGTGCCGAACCGGAGTTTGTCACAACTGTGAGAGTGGATTGGTTTCGGGAACGGTCGTCTACGACCCGGAGCCGCTGGACAAGCCGGCCGATGGGAATCTACTTATTTGCTGTTCGACGCCGACGGGGGACGTTGTCGTGGATTTGTAGAAGGATGGTGCGGCTGGCCAGAGTCGAACTGGCGACCTGTTGCTTCGGAGGCAACCGCTCTATCCAACTGAGCTACAGCCGCACGGGAGCTGTTTTTCGATGATACAGCGGAAGCGTGCGGGGCGGCAAAGGAATTGGGTGAGCACGGTCAGTCGCGGGCCAGGGTTTTGACTTGTTTGGCTAGTTTTTCGATTTGTTCGGCTTTTTGGATCATGGGGAGGCTGAGGACCTGGCTGGTTTCGGTTTTTTCGACCTGATCTTTGAGTTCGACGGCGAGGGCGTAGAGTTTTTCGACGTCTTCGCGGATTTGGGATTGATTGCGTTTGAGGGTGACTTTGGGATCGGCGAGGGTGGGAGGCGACATCGAAGTGTCGGGCGAGACGCCGGGAGCCGGCACCTGCGGCATGGGATTTTGCGGAGTGCGCGCTTGGGCGAAAGCGAAGTGACGCGCGGCGAAGAGTCCGGCGGGAAGCGCAAGAACGGAAGCGGCGAGTTTGACTACGAGATTTCTTTTTTGAAAGTCGACCATGGTTTGACTCCCGTACGAAACGCGAGGGCCGGCGACATTCTCTAACGATTGATGTCGCGCGGGGGAAGAAGGGTTGTCGCGCCGAACCCTGGCGGGTACTATAGTGCCCGTTCGCCCTATCTTATGACCGATTCCCTAACCCAATGGATGCAAACCGCAGGAAAGATGGGCCTGCGGCTGCTGGTGATCCTCGCGCTGGCGCTATTTTTGCTACGGCTGCTGCGGTCGGTGACAGCGCGGCTAGTGCAGCATGCGACGAACCAGACGCGCGCGTCGCAACTGCGCGAGCAACAGACGCGGACGATGGGCGGACTGCTCTACAGCATCTTCGCGACCGTGACGATCGTGGTCGCGGTACTGATGGGCTTGCAGGTGTTCGACATCAACATCGCGCCGGCGCTGGCGACGGCGGGTCTGGCGAGCGTGGCGATCGCGTTTGGCGCCCAGAACCTACTTAAGGACTTGATCAACGGATTTTTCATCGTGTTTGAAGACCAGTACGTGATCGGCGATCTAATCACAGCGGGAAGTGAGACGGGGCGTGTAGAACATCTGACGCTGCGGCGCACGGTGCTGCGCAATGCGGCGGGCGCGGTGGTGACGATTCCGAATGGGTTGATCGGGCAGGTGGCGAACCTGAGCCGCGACTGGTCGCAGATTTTTGTGGATGTGGTGGTGCCGGCGGCGGAGAACACCAGCCGCGCGATTTCACTTCTCGAGAAAATTGCAGGAGACTTCCGGCAGGCGTCGGACTGGTCGCCGGCGCTGATCGATGGGCCGCGCGTGCTGGGCATCGAGTCACTGGCGCTGGACGGGACGGTGATCCGTTTGCAGGTGAAGACGGTGCTGAACCGGAAAGAAGATGTTGCGAGGGAGTTGCGGCGGCGGATCAAGATTGGATTTGATGAGTCGCCGATTCCGCTGGCTTACACCCACCAAATTTCGATCCATGGCGAAGTGCCTACGCCCCAAGCGCACTAACACCGGAGCGATCAGGAGGAAGCGATGGGAGAAGTGACGCACGAGCAGGTGAATCTGATGCTGCGCTTGTACGACATGCGAAGGGAACCGAAGCTGCGGGACGCGAGGGGATGGTTCGCGCAGCATTTCCATCCGACGTCGATGGAAGAAATGATGAAGGTGGCGCCCCCGGGAAGCGAAGAGAACGACTACATGCGAATGGTGTGGAGCTACTGGGACATGGTGGCGAACATCGTGAACCGCGGGCTGATCGATGAGGAGTTTTTCTTCGAGAACACGGGCGAGCAGTGGATGGTGTGGGACCGGCTGAAGCCGCTGGTGCCGACGTGGAGGGAGATGTTCAAGAATCCACACGTGTTTGAGAATCTGGAGATTCACTGTAGTCACATGGAGCAGTGGCGAGAGCGAAGGGCGCCCGGGTCGAATCAGGCGATGCGCGAGGTGGCGGCGCGGATGAGGCCGAGGATTACGAGGTAGGTGGGCGCGAGTCGGGACCGGCCGATTGAGGTTGTGGTTCGACGGCGAACAAGCAGCAACGGCGGAGCGAGTTCGTCGGATGACAGCCGGGTCGACTTTCCCGTGCGGGTTCAAAAGCGCTAGGCGGGGATGGGGAGATGTGGTAATTTTTCGCCAGCCCCGCATTCGCAATTTCCCTACGGATTTCCATGATTTCGGGAATTTCTGGCCCTTCGCGCCCTAACGCATCGGGAAACTCCGGGGAGGAGTCGATCACATGAACGCGCGTCATCCCCTGATTTCGGCCATCGCCCTTGGAATCTCGATACTGCTGGCGCTGCCGGTGGACGTGGCGGCGCAGACGCAGCAACAGGAAGCGGGGAAAATCACGGCTATGCTGCCGGTGGTTAACGTCGTGCGCGGACCGCAGCAAGTTCCGGCGGCGAATAACCTGCCGGTGTATTGGGGTGACACCGTGAACACGGGGCACATGGCGCGTGCGCGCGTGAGTTTGACGGACGGCTCGATTCTGAGCGTCGGATCGGATTCGAACCTCACGATCGTGAAGCATGACGCGTCCGGACAGCAGACCGACCTCGACCTGAATTACGGGAAAGTTCGGGCGCAGGCGGTGAAGTTGGTGAAGCCGGACGCGCACTTCAAGGTGCGGACACCGGTGGGCGTTGCGGGCGTGGTCGGGACGGTGATGATCGTTTCGTTCGACTCGATTGGTAACATGAACGTGATTTGTGAAGAGGGAACGTGCCAGGCGTGCGACCTGGGCGGGAATTGCGTGACGCTGCACGGCGGGCAGGAGTCGAACGTGCACCAGAACACCGCGCCTACGCAGCCTGCGCCGACGACGCCGGTGAACATGACGGCGGCGCTGAATTCGACGAGCGTGACGGGCGCGGCCGGTGCGGCGGGAGCGGGACTTAGCGCGGGCGCGGCGGCGGGAATTGGAATTGGAGCGGCTGCGGCGGCGGTGGTCGCGACGGTGGTGGTACGCTCGGTGAATAAGACGTCGACCTGCTCGTCGAACAACAGCACGCCGACTTCGGCGGCGTATCCGGCGCAAAGCTGCAAGGGAATCACGAGCAACAAGGCGCCCGGGCAGAAACCGTAGTTTTGGCGTAGTTTGAGGCGCTGACGCGCGTGCGATTGTTGCGACCCCAATCCTCACAATTTCGCTCGAACGGAGAGGCTTGTGCGACGCATTACCTTCTTCCTGCTCTTTCTACTTCTCGGGATCCAGTTGGGTTGCGCCGGCACGGGCGCACCGACGAAGACGACTCCACCTCCAGTGACGCCGACAGTAACGGTAAGCCCGGCCTCGGCGAACCTGCGCGTGGGCGCGACGCAAGCGTTCACGGCGACGGTGGCGGGCGCGTCGAGCCAGACGGTTACGTGGTCGGTGAACGGCGCGAACGGCGGGAACGCGACAGTGGGGACGATTACATCCGGCGGGAATTACACCGCGCCGGCGGCGTTGCCGAACCCCAACACGATTACGGTGACTGCGGCTTCGCAGGTGGATACGAGCGCGACGGGATCGAGTGCGGTGACGCTACTGAATCCGACGCCGTCGATTGCGAGCGTGTCGCCGTCGACGTTTACGGCGGGATCGTTCACGCTGACCGTGAAGGGCAGCAATTTTGTGCAGGGCGCGACGGTGATGTGGGCGGGCGCGGCGCTCACGACTACGTACACTTCGGCGACGCAATTGTCGGCGACGGGGAATGAGGCAACGGCGGGAACGTATGCGGTGAGTGTGAGCAATCCGAATCCGGGTGAGAGTGCGTCGTCGACGATTAACGTGACGGTGACGGCGAGCACAAGTGGTGGTGGCGGAGGGGGCGGTGGTGGCGCGACGCCGAGCGCGTGCAGCGTGATCAGCGTGGGGCAGGGCGCGAGCTTGAACGGATTTTTGCCGTTCCCGGCAGACAATTTGTGGAACCAGAACATTGCCAGCCAGCCAGTGGATCCGAATTCATCGGGGTATATGAATCTGATCGGTGGCACTACGCCGCTGCATCCGGATTTCGGATCGGGGACGTATGACGGTTCGTCGATCGGGATTCCGTATGTGGTGGTGAATTCGTCGCAGGCGCCGGTGGCGATCAACTTTACGGCGTACGGCGACGAGAGCGATCCGGGGCCGGCGCCGGTTCCGGCGAACGCGCCGATCGAGGGCTATCCGAACCCGGGCAACGGCGACCGGCACGTGCTGGTGCT
>JBEKJW010000047.1:0-24003 GCA_050011035.1 Candidatus Acidiferrales bacterium | reverse complement strand
AAGAGGTCGGACTGTTCGCGGCCGTAGGAGTACACGTAGGTTTGCCCGTTGGGCGTCATGCGGACGGCTTGCATGGAAGTGACGCCGGCGGGATCGGCAACGGTAATCGTGGTGACGAGTTCGCGCTTGCCGGTCGTGAGATCGAGACGATACACCGGCGCGGAAGACTTTTCGTCGTGATACACGTACGCGGATTTTCCATCCGTGGTCCACGTGATCCAAATATCTTCAGGTTGCCATCCGAGCGCGGCGCGGGCTTCGCCGCCATCAACCGGGTAGAGCATCCCCTTGTTGCCGGCATCGCGCGCGAACACCACCTTGCCATCGGGCGAGACCAAATGCGTTTCGCTGTAGCCCTGCCTGGGAGTGACCGCCGGAGTAATGCTTCGCGGTGCGCCACCCGCGAGATCCTGCAGCCAGACGTGCCAGCCGTCCCCCAAATTCGCGAGAGCGTAAACATTCTTGCCGTCGGGCATCCAGCCGAGCGCCGCCAGCTGCGCGAAATTCGCACTTCCCACAGAGCGCGTCTCGCCCGCACCCACGGGCATCAAATAGAATTTGCCGTCGCTGTTGACTCCCGCGCCGTTATCGGCGAGTACCCATTGCCCATCCGGCGAGAGCACTGGCAGCCACCATGCACCCAGTTTTATGGCGGGCGATCCGTCCGTCTTGCGCACGTAAGCGAGCGATGAGCTTCCTGCCGCCGCTCCCCAGTCGTCGAGCGCCACAAGCGATCCGTCCGCGGAGATGTCGCGCGCTACGGCGTAGTCGAGCCAGGAAAGATCGCGCTCCATTGCAGCATGTGGCCGGCCGGCGAACGTCCCGGTGCGCCACGATTCACGCGAAAATAGAATGCGGCCGTCGCGCGTCACATCGTGCAGCCGCAGCATGCCGGGAATGCGGTAGACCTCGCGTTGTTTGCCGCTCAGGCTTATGCCGACGATCGTGTCGGCCCATCCGGCTTGCGTGTCCGTGACGCCAACCCACACTTCGTCTCCCGAAGGAGACCACGCGAGCCCTTCGAAGCTCACGAAATTCCGCGTCTGCAAGACGACCTTGCCCGATCGATCGACAACCGTCACCTTTCCGGCGTCGCCATCGATGGAAACCATCTCCGCGACGGCGACGTGCTTGCCGTCGGGCGAGATGCGCATGTAGTCGAGCCAGTGTTCGCTTTCCAAGATCACGGTGCCACGCGGATATTCCACGCGGTATTTTCCGTTTGTCTGGCGGACCAGCGCCATTTCGCTGCCATCCGCCGCCCAATCGGCAGCCAGCGCATCTTCCGCCAGCGCTCGCGGCGCGCCGCCCGCGAGAGGTACCGTGGCGAGTGTGCCCTGGCACGCGCCGATGAAACGGTCGTGGCATCCCTGTGATATCGCCATTTCCGAACGCGACACGGCGAGCAGCGACGAGTTCAGCAGGTTCAGCGGACGCGATTCCGGACTATCCGGATCGGTGGAATAGATTTGCAGCGGCTCGCCGTTCCAACTGGCGCTGTAATAAATGGTGCGGCCATCGGTGCCGAAGCGCGCGCTGTACAGCAGGCCACGATCAAAGGTGAGCTGGCGAAACGTTGGGACCGCGCCCGAACCGCCGCGATGCAGCAGCCAGCCAGCCGCGCCGCCGGCGAGAAGTAGGAGTAGACCGAGCGCGGCAGCGGGAAGTAGCCAGCTTCGCGATTTTTCGGTTTTGGTTTCGGGGCCGGCGGCCGTGACGGCGGCCGATGCTGCCGACATGCTCGTCGAACCGGAGAGCCCTTCGAGGTTGAACGCAAGATCGCGCGCGGATTGGAAACGCTGCAGCGGCTTTTTCTCGAGGCATCGTCTTACGATTCGTTCGAGCGCCGGAGCAATCGGTTTTCCTGCCGTGGTGATCTCCGGCGGATCCTCCTTCAGAATTGCGGTCATCGTTTCGGCGGACGTATCCCGGCGAAACGCGCGCTGGCCGGAAAACATTTCGTAGAGAATCGTGCCGAGCGCAAAAATATCGGACCGCGCATCGGCAGGCTCGCCGCGCACCTGCTCCGGCGACATGTAACCGACGGTGCCGAGTACGATGCCCGGCGTCGTCTCGTGCATCGACGGGCCTTGCGTTACGCCTTCGTCCGCGCTGATCGGGGCGCGCGTGAGTTTCGCGAGGCCGAAGTCGAGAATTTTGATGCGGCCGTCCGTGCAAACGAAAACGTTCTCGGGCTTCAGGTCGCGATGCACGATGCCTTTGTCGTGCGCGGCGGCGAGGCCGTTCGCGAGCTGCGTGCCGTAGTCGACGGCGCGGCGAGTGGGGAGGGGACCGGAGTCGAGTTCCTTGCGGAGCGAGTGGCCTTCGAGAAGTTCGGAAACGAGGAACGGCGCGCCGCCGGATTCGCCGATGTCGTGAATCGCGAGAATGTTCGGATGATTCAGCGCGGCGACGGCGCGGGCTTCCTGCTCGAATCGGCGCAGGCGTTCGGCGTCGCGCGAGAACGATTCAGGAAGGACCTTCAGCGCCACTTCGCGGCCGAGACGCGTGTCGCGCGCGCGATACACTTCGCCCATGCCGCCGGCGCCGATTAGCGCAACGATTTCGTAAGGTCCAACTTTGCTGCCAATAGGGAGGGGCATCAGGCGAGCGCATTATACCGACTCGCTCGACCTACAATCCGAAACTATTTACGCGCGCCGCGGAAGCTAACTCATGCGAAACTGCGCGCCGTCCCGATCTTTCTGAGCTGGGTATATCGAGGTATAATCTACAAGTAGTTATTTCGCCGCTTGGTTGACGGCTTTGCGTGGGACGACTAAACAATGAAAAGTTCATTCCGATCGAGAAACAAACTTACCGCCGTTGCCATAGTCGCTGCCGGTATGGTGTACCTGCTCGTCGGCGCGGCGCGACTTTGGTCGGGACAGTCGCCATCAGTGGCAGGCCAATTTAAGTTGCCCGAAGAACTAGCCAAGTACAAGGGCTGGAAAACCGAAGTCCAGTCCCCAACACCCGTACCCCTCGATCTCTGGAGTCGATGCACTATGACGACTCCGGACGATTGGGCACAGGCTCGGATGAAATACGGCCCTCACAACCAGCGCTACATTCAGGTGTATGCCAATCCGATCGCTGCTCAATCCTTGGGTCAAGGAAAGTCGGGGCCATTCCAGACCGGCGCGGTGATTGCCAAAGAGAAAATCCTCGACTTGCCTGACGGAACCGTCGTGGGCGTGGCTTTTATGATCAAGAGAGGGACGCCCCAGTTCGCCGCCACCGGAGGCTGGGAGTTTGCCTACTACCCGCGATCCGGCGACTCAGCAAGCACCCTGGCCTGCTCGGATTGCCATCAAGGGGCGGCATCAACAGACTACGTCTTTGGGCAGTATCCGTCCGCGGGCGATTCGTCGCATCCAATTCAAACCCACTCGAAATAAACCTGCGAACGCCACACATAGAAATGGGCGCTGGTATTTCGGCTCGCCGTGCCGATTCAACGCGGTTAGTTCTTCGCGTCATGCACGGTGAGGCGCGAGCCGGAGCGGATCGCGACGTGCTTGCCGTCGTCGGTGCATGCGATCGACACCGACGCGTCCGCTGGTGCCTTCGCGTCGCGCCACGTCGCGGCGGCAAAGCTTGCGAGTTTCATCCCCGTCGGAATCTGGAAAACGTACACAGTATCGTCGACCGCGGTGACGAAGCTTCCCGACGTGCCGCAAAACGCGCCCGGCCAAACTCGCTCGCGCTGTTCCTCGGTCAGTTGCAGGTCTAGCTTGCCGGCGGGGCGTCCGTCTTCGCCGTGCGTGATTTTCACGTCGATCCCCGGATCTGTCATTGGCTCGTACGGAAAATCCACCACCCACGCCCCATCCGGCGAACGAACGGAATCGACGCCTTCGTGCGTGAGAACGCGGCCCGTCTGCGGATCGACGATCTCACTTCCGGACCGGCTGTAATCGAATTCAATTTTGCCGTCGACGGTCACGCCGCCGGAAGCGGCGCCACCCGCCGGAAAACCCTCCATCTGTTTTGCGACCGGCTTCTTCGTCTTCCAGTCATAGAGCGTGACGACCATCGGCGACTCCTGCGGGCCGTTTTCCGAGTACGCCGAAATCAATCGCCCATCTCCGGAAAGCGCCGCAGTGGGCCGCTCGTCATCGGCGTCGAACCACTCGCGCGGAATCGGCTGCGTCTCGCCGGTGTCCGCATCCAGCAGAAATAATTTGGCGGGCGCGTTCCCGGCGGGGTCGGACTGCGAAATCAGGAGCGTGCGGCCGTCGGAGGTTTGCGACTCGACTCGCGTGTACAGCGCAAGTGTGCGCTCGCGGATCACGGCGCCTGTCGCAGTGTCATACGCGGCGATGCGGACGGGACCAGAATTGTTGTCGGAGTTGAGAGACGCATCTTCGCGAAGAATGCGGCCATCATGGCTGAACGCGAGTTGGGGCCAGGTCACGTCCGCCGAATCGGGCGACGTCTTCATCGTCACAGTTTGCGCCGCGCTGCCACTCGCAAACGCCGCGAAAATAAATACGCCGCAAGTCCCGGGTATCAGAGATCGAATCATCGTGGAATTGTCATCCTTTCGCGCGGCGGCGCGCGAGCTTACTTTAATTTGTGTACCGTGAGCCGCGAACCTGAGCGTATCGCCACGTGCTTGCCGTCGTCGCTGCACGCGAGCGAGTCCGAGGGATAGTCGCCCGCTTTTGGGTCGCGCCATTTCGAGGCGGCGATGCTCGCTATTTTCTTGCCTGAGGGAATCTTGAAAACGCGGACCGTGTCGCTGATCGACGTCACGAATTTACCGGTCGTGCCGCAGAACGCGCCCGGGTACGTGCCATACCGCTGTTGCTCCGTGAGCTGAATATCCAACTTGCCGGCAGGTTGGCCGCCTTCACCATGCTCGATTGTGATTTCAGCCGGTGGTTCCACCGAACCGTGGTTCGTAAATTCCACCACCCATTTCCCATCCGGAGAACGAACGGAATTGATGCCGGCGTGCAGGACAAGGCGCCCCGTTCCTGGATCGACGATCTCACTACCAGTTCGATTGTACGTGAACGCGATTTTGCCATCCGTGGTCACCTCGCCGGTAGAAAAGCCACCTGCCGGAAAGCCGTTCCTTTGTTTTCCTACGAGTTCCTTGGTCTGCCAGTCGTAGAGCGCGACCACCAGCGGGACTTCGGCGTCAACGTTAATGGAGAACGCGGAAACCAGTTTGCCGTCGCCGGAAATCCCGACCGCCGCCCACCGATCGTTCACTTCGAACCAGTTGTCCGGTATCGGCTGGGTCTCGGCCGTGTCGGCATCAAGCAGATAAAAATGTGCGGGGCCGTCCAGGTCCGCCGAGTCCACGCTAACCGCGAGAACGCGCCCGTCGGAAGTCATCGAGTCAACTCTGTTCAGCGACGGCAACGTTTGCGTGCGAGTGATGTTCCCGGTCGCAGCATCATACGTGGCGATCCGAACGAGCCATCCCTCGCCGCTCGCGCGCGGAGCCGACGACCCGACCTCGCGAAGAACGCGCCCATCGTGGCTGAAGGCGAGCCTCGTCCACGCAATGGTTGCGGAATCGGGCGCCGTTTTGATCGTTGTGGTTTGCGCCGTGGCTCCGCCGGCCAGCGCCGCGAAAATGAACACACCGGAAGCCGCGGAGATCGCGGATCGAAGCATCGTGGAGTCGTCCTCCTCGCGCGCGCTCTCTCTCGACGCAAGGTATTCATGAGCGGCGCGGCCGTGGACTCCATCGCAACTGCGCTGCCTACGCTTCGTTCCTTCACGCGGCCGCTAAGCCTAGTGTCTACACCACAGCGCCGCCGCCGTCGACGCGCGGAGCGCGCGAGGCCGTGCCGATCCACACACGCCAAGTGTCGCAACGGCGACGGTTGTTCGCGTGGGATAGCCGAAGCGGCTGTCATCCGACGAACTCCACAGCAGTGAACGAGCAACATCGCTGCCGGTCCACTCACCCAGGACTCGCGTTGTTGTATTTAGTGTGTCCGGGATCGAAGGCCTAATCACGGAGGGCGTGGTCGTAGGATGACAGCCGGTTCGGCGATCCCACGTTTGCTAATTTTCGGGCAGGAGGGAAGTGGAACCGCTCGCGGTGTGGGGCGAGCGGTTCCTTGTGGATCAAGACGCAGTCGCCGCGAGAGATTTTCCTTCGGCGAGATGCGCCGCAAGCGCAGCGGAAATCGGCTGGCCGGTGGCATTCTCGACGTAGAGAAACTGCCCGGCCGGATTCACCTCTAGAAAAACGTAACGGCCGTCGTCGGTCAGCCGCAAATCGATCGCGCCGTAGACAAGCCCAAGCCTCCGCATCAGGGCAACCAGCTTGCGCTCGACGTCCTCGGGGAGCTTGTGTGCCGCATAACGAGCTGCAAGATTGACGCGTACATCGACGTCGTAATCGTGTTCCTCACACGCTGTCGATGCGGCGAATATTTCGTCTCCGATGATTGTCACGCGCAAGTCCGCTGTCGCGGGAATTCGCTTCTGAAAGATCACGGGACACAGCCGAATGTTCTCGGTCAACGTTTCTTCCTGCTGGCCGACGCGCCGGGTTTCGCTCCACGAATCTGGCAGCGCCAGGAACTGTTTGTAAATCGCATCGCCGTTGCAGGCAGCCCAGAACGCGCGGGCGGCCTCGGGATGGTTGGTCATCAGCGTTTCAGGAATCTCCAGCCCGACCTGTTGTGCCACGGTCAACTGCCACGGCTTGTGGCTGGCGGCCTGGTCGCGCATCGGGTCGTTGATCCAGAACGCGTCCAGGGATTGATACATTCCTTGAAACGCCGTTCCGGATTCCGAGAACGCCAGGCGATGGTCGCTGCTGTTTTTCAGTGAGGCGGGCGGCTTGAAGGGTTGTGGACGCCGCCACCATGCCGCCCGCACTTCACTAAGGTCGAAGCTCCCGCCACCCACGCGATCGAGCCGAAACTGACGTAGGCCATTCCGGAATGCCATTGAGAGTGCGAGCTGCTGCGGAAACTCCGACAAGTCGAGCAGTTCGACCCGGCAGGAATGGGCCGCCAGCGCCGTCATGACCGCGCGCGCGTGAACGTCAGACAAACTGGAAACAATCAGTACGGTGGTTTTCATTATCTATCGTCAGGCATCGTCTTGGGGAAGTCGTAACCCGGTAGGTATGTTTGCCCCGGGTCTAGCCTCACTTTCGGCAACGGGTCAAAGCGAAACTTGAATATTTCACGCTGGGCCGAAAGGTTCTGCATCGCCTCGATCGTTTCGGCGGGCGCCTGATGTGCCGCCGCCGCGACAAACGGGACGGGACCTACAAACGATCCACCGCCAAATCCTGGTCCGACATCCCACCACGCCGCAAAGGACCCAAGCGGGTGGTCATGTTGGAGTATGGTTTCCGAAGCGGTTTCAACCGCCGTGATATTTTCGGCTGCGGTTGGAATCGCGTCTCGCACGGGCGGCTTGTATTCAATGGATGCGGTGGCAACGGTCTTGCGAAGTTCGGCCGGCAATTTCGCTTTATCGAGTTCGAGTTCAACGAGAATCTGACCCACCGATTCCGCCACAACTTTGAATTTCCGAACCGCCGCAACGTCGATTGTGAATGTCTGTCCATCCTGGACACCGAGCACAAACTTCTGTGGATCGGGTGAGCGCGCGAGAGCGCCGACGACCGTGATGGTGTCAGAACTGGGTGCCAGGGCCGTCCTACTCAGTAGTTGCTCGAAAGAAGTTTCATTGGTCGCCATTTTCGTTTCTCCTCGGCAAGCATTTCCTAGGGGGGTTGCAGGGGGCCGTCATGCGTATAGTGTGCCGACATAGATACGGTGTCAATGACTTGTTAACCGTGAGAAGAAGTACGACGAGCGGACAACACAGGAAGTCATGACGCAAACGCTTCCGAGTGCGTAGCTCGAGTAGCGCGCGAAGTGATGTGGCGTGACGGTAATGGCTTGTACTGCGTTGGGTCGTCGGCGGAGGACCGGTCGCCGCGGCGGCGACGCATTTGTGTTCACACCTCAGACGCTAGCGGAAGTGGGCGGGAAGTGGAACCGCCCGCCCTTTTTGGGGGCGAGCGGTTCCTTGTGGATCAGGATGCTGAGGCTGCGAGAGCGCCCTTGCAGAATGCGAGCAGGTCGGCGTTGATCGTATCGGCGTTCGTGGTCGGCATGCCGTGCGGGAAGCCTTTGTAGATTTTCAGGATCGCGCCCTTCACCAGTTTCGCGCTGAGCACGCCGGCATCGGCATACGGCACGATCTGATCGTCGTCGCCGTGCATCACCAGCGTCGGCACGGTGAACTTCTTCAGATCCTCCGTGAAGTCGGTCTGAGAGAAAGCGACGATGCCGTCATAGTGCGCCTTGGCGCCGCCCATCATGCCCTGGCGCCACCAGTTGTCGATCACGCCTTGCTGCGGCTTCGCGCCCGGCCGGTTGTAGCCGTAAAACGGGCCGCTGGGCAGATCCATATAGAATTGCGCGCGGTTCGCGGCAAGCTGCGCCTGCAATCCGTCGAACACTTCCTTCGGCAGGCCGCCGGGATTTGCCGGCGTCTTCACCATGAGCGGCGGGACCGAACTGATCAGCACGGCTTTTGCAACGCGGCCTTCGCCATGCCGTCCGATGTAACGCGTCACCTCGCCGCCACCCGTCGAATGGCCAATGTGGATCGCATCCTTCAGATCGAGATGCGACGTGACCGCGGCCAGATCGTCCGCGTAGTGATCCATGTCATGTCCTTCGCCCGGCTGACTGGATCGCCCGTGACCTCTGCGGTCATGCGCGATCACGCGGAAACCGTGGTTCAGAAAAAACAACATTTGCGTATCCCAGTCGTCGGCCGATAGCGGCCAGCCGTGCGAAAAAACGATCGGCTGCCCCTTGCCCCAATCCTTGTAATAAATCTCAACGCCGTCTTTCGTTTTGATTGTGCCCATGTGCTGTTCTCCTCGTCGTGCGCGCTCCCATTATGCACCGCTCAGATCGCTGAGCGTGTCAACGACACGTTACTTCTCCGACCGTCTTGGGGTCAACTCGACGCGCCTGCGCGCAAGCGTTCGCTCGCTCTGACTACAATAAGCACACAGAAAATATTTCTATGCCATGCAAGTCACCGTAACTTGCGTGGTCCGCTGGTGGGGTGCCGGTGGCCTTAGCTTGCTTGCGCGGAACAAATGATCTGTGCAGGACTGCGCACGAGTGCACCACGGGATAGTGGCGCTGTTTGTGGCATAGGAATATTGTCTCTGTGCCTTTTGTAGAGATAGCTTAGAAATTAGTGCGTGGCGGGTGCGCGCATCAGAAAAGAAAAGCCGTCCACTTTGTAGATCACTTTTCCGGGCGAGTCGGGCGCCGGCGTCGGCTGGACTTTTCCTGCGCGCACCGCATCGAACGCGGCGACGAGCCGCGGCAGCACCGAGGGCGATGCGACGGGAACATTGTGCGCGCCCAACACCAACTTAATTTGTGGTGCGAGCGCAGCCAGGCGGCGAATCGAAGCCGCGTACGAGTCGAGATCGGTTTCAGGCCGGAAGAGCCAGATCGGCGCGGGGTAGTACGTGTCGCCGGTGAATAGCAGCCCGTTCACGCGGTCGAGTAAAGAGATGGCGTCCGGCGTGTGGCCGGGAGTCGCGATCACTTCCAGAGTGCGGCCGCCCAGATCGAAGCGCTCGCCGTCGTGAATGTACGCTGCGATCTTCCACGGCCGCGTTGCGTAGGCGTTCGAGTCAAATCCCGCCGGGAGCGCGCCACAGATTTGGCCCGGTCCGATTTCCGCGTGCGCGTCGTCACGCGAACCGCGCGCGTTCTGCCGCGTGAAATCCGTATCCATTCCGTAGACCGTGGAGAATTCCCAATTGTCGCCGACGTGATCGTTGTGGGTGTGCGAGTTCAGCACGATCACCGGCAGCTTGGTCAGCTCGGCGACAACTTTTTTCAGGTCGCTGATTCCCATCCCGGTGTCGAAGAGCAAGGCGCGCTGCGAGCCGACGATCAGGTAGCTTATGGTTTCCTCGGACTGGTGCGGCTCGTAGATCGCGAAAACGCCCGGGGCAGGCTTATAGACCTCGTACCACGCATCGCTGATCGGGATGCGCTCGAGAGCTTTGTATTCCGGCCGCGGCAACGCGCGGCACCAGTCTGGCACGGACGCTTGCGCGTGCGTAACCGGCGCATGCAACGCGCACAGCGCAAGAACCGCCGCGCTTCCGTATTTGAGCCGTTTCATTTGTGATTCACCAAGTTATGCGAGAGGCGCAGATGGTATCAGCAAATACTAGCCGACGCGCTCGGCCTGCTCACTCCACCGCCGAGAATTCACACCGAAGGCGAGAAGCCACAACATCAACAAGCCTTCCGCAAGAATGCCGAGCCCCTCAATGTAAGGGACGAATCGGCTCGTGGGCGATGGCAGGAGAAAAGTTAGCCAACCTAAACCGGCAAGCACCATCAGCACGCCGAGAATTCGCGGCAGGAAGGTGGATTTCAAAATGAGGTAGCCGAGCAGCAGGCAATATGGTCCGAAAAAGAAGAGCGGGCTGATTCGCTCAGCGAGATGAAATAGATTCAGAATCGTAATCGCGCACCCCGCCAGGCTGATGATCGCGGCGAGCAACGAAAGTGTCGCATTCACGGGCTTGAACAAATAATAGAAGAGAACCGTTACGGCCACATAGAACGCGGCTGAAATCAGGTTAACGGCGAGCCCATAGCTTTCGTGCCCGTGGCTAGCCAGGAATTCCGCGAAGATTGCCGTGACAAAATAAAGTAAGTAGACGGCGCCCGTGATCCTGGCTTTGAAACGCGGCGACGCCAGGCCACCCGTTGATGGATCCGGACTCATTGGTCACGCGTCAAGAGCAATCGAACGATTTGCTGCCGTTTGAGATCGGTTTCTCGGCGCCGATACTACTCCGTCCGTATCCACGGCACAATGAGTCCGAACCACGACGCATTTCTTCCTGCTAGCCAGTCCCGAACTTTTCATTACGCTAGCGTGAGCGTCTCCCTATTCGGGTTGCCACAATTCGATCGGATTTCCTTCGGGGTCGTGCAGACGGCCAAACTTGCCGAAGTCGGTGTTCGGGTCGATCTTCACCTCGATTCCGGCGGCTTGTAGCTGGGCCGCCATTTTGTCG
This sequence comes from Candidatus Acidiferrales bacterium, assembly GCA_050011035.1. Taxonomy (GTDB): domain Bacteria; phylum Acidobacteriota; class Terriglobia; order Acidiferrales; family UBA7541; genus Palsa-295. The sequence continues at coordinate 12,923 of JBEKJW010000047.1, read as the reverse complement.
AGATCCTTCACTCGAAAGTTCAGCATCCAGACCTTCTGAGGGTCGCCAAAATATTTGCTGTTCTCAGGGAACGGAGAGAATGCGGTGGTTCCTGCCTCTTGCTCCCAAGCGTCTTGTCCTTCTCCCGTTGGCACCGGCAAAACGCCCAGGTGTTGGTGGTACCAAGCCGCCAGCGCTTTCGGATCTTTGGAGCGAAAGAAGAATCCCCCGATGCCGGTTACTTTTTCCATTTCCGTTCCTCCCGTAATTTCCTTATGAATAGCGGTCCCCGAAATTGTAGGCGAGACCTTTGGCCGTGTGATGACTTTCTATCTGGCCGGGCAGCAGCGCCGACTTACGTGGCCATCGCTGCGGAAGTGCCGGTGGATCCGACAGGCGCTTTGCGGCGGAGGACCGCAGCGGAGATGAGAGTAATGATCAGGCCGACGGGCAGCGGCTCTATAAAGGTGTACGCCATGTTGACGAACGGGTTTTGATAGAGCTCCTGCGAATGTTGAATGGCAGCCACCTTCGCGGCGGTAGTCGCGGGATCGAGTCCGGCGGACTGGACATGGCGAATCTGCGCCGCGAAATAGCTGTCCATGAAGTGCGGCATGAAGTTGAAGTACAGGATTTCCCACATGGCGACGTAGAAGACGCAGGTGATCAGGGTGATCAGGATGCCGCAGGCGAACGCGCGGCCAAACGAGATTTGGCCGCCGAGAGTGTTGTCGCGGTAGCTGCGGATGCCGAAGTAAACCAGCAGGAACGACGCCACCATCATGGTGTAGCCGAGAACCATGCTGTGGACGTTGCCAATCTTGTTGGCGACGAGTAGCGACCCGCCCATCAGGACGGAGATCATGACGCCGGCGATGAGGCCGAAGGTGAGGACGGTTTTCTTCATTCGAGGCTCCTGTTGCTACCGAAGATGGCGCAATGATGCGATGAAACGGGGCCGGCTGTCGTCATCCTTTCGGATGATTTTAGCGGAATGGAGCGGAAATCGTGCTTTCGGGTGACACGATCGCGGCAGGATGACCAGGGCGTGGCGCGTGCCTAGCTGCAGGAGGCTCGCCGCAGCCATGGGATGCAGCGGCGGCCAAACCGGCGCTTGGCCAGTTGTCCGACTAACGCGACTAATCACGGACACAAATGCGGGAAATCACGAACTCATTAACTCAGATTACTGCCTGCCAAAACGGAATACGATTCCCGCGCTGTACCGGAAATTGTTCTGCCGGTTATTGGCGCCGTCGGGAAACTTCGTCAAAAAATACTCGGCCTGCAAAGGACGCACCGCAAAATGGCGCGACAGCGTCACATCAATTCCACCTCCTGCCGTCGTCCCAAAGGCGGTTTTCGATCCCAGGACAATCGCGTCCGACGCCCAGACAGCTCCCAGAAGAACCTGGGCAAATGGCGTGACCCTACCGCCGCGGAAACTTATGCGGGGTCCGAAAAGATACGAAATCTGGTGCGTAGTCGCAAATCCATTGCGGGCAACGGCATATCCGCCAAGATCTCCCACGACACCAAGCCAGGGAGTGGCGTTGAATTCCAGCTGGCCGCTTGCTCCGTTGCCATTGACCGATTGCGAAGGCGGGACGTGGGTGATGTCGTTGGTGGCGTTGTCTCGCATGTAGTCGTAACCCACATAGGTTTCAAACCTGGGGGTAACATCTTGGCCTTTCGCCGGCATCGCGAAACCAATCAGCAAGAGCAACACAAGCAGCCCGGATGACTCCTTCATCTTGCGTCCGCCTCCATCTGGACTTCCACTCAATGGCCCCGTTGGCACAGTCTGGACCGTTCGCGGATGATCGAATGTGGTGAGTATCTACTGCCAATTCTGATGGCGCGATTGTCCCAGAGGTTGGTAACGCCCCGCCGTCGACAAATGCCTGATAAACGCGGTGGTCTCAACAGGTCGATGCAACACTCGTCTCCGACCCATTTTCATTGAAAACAAGAGCTCATGCGATTAGATGATGTTGCGTCGACCGGCTGAACCCGCAGCCTGAATCGAATAACTGAAATTCGACCCGCGAAGACCAGTCCAATCTCAACGCCCCGGTCAGGGCAGGAGGCCTAATTCCTTGCCGCGTTGGACGGCCTGGGTGCGCCGGGCGGCTCCGAGCTTGTCAAAGGCGCGGGCGCAGTGGGTCTTGACGGTATTTTCGGAAACGAAAAGCTGCGTGGCGATCTCGCGATTGCTGAGGCCGCGGGCGACCAGCGTGAGAATTTCAAGCTCGCGTGCCGTGATGCCCAGGCTCTGCTGGCGGGCCGTGTCGGGAGCGAAGGGCCCGTTCGGGGCGGGGGACTCTGCGGGGACCCGCACCTCCCTCACCACCACGGTTTCGCGGACAGTGTCGCGACTGCGCGTGATTCGGAGGCCGAGCCAGATCCCGAACGCCGCGAACAGGATGGCGACGAGCGCGCCGTAAAGCTCAAGCGAGTGTTCGATCACGATGAAACGGTATTCGGTGTATTGAAGGGTAGCGATGAGCAGGCCGCCGACGAGACCGAAGATAAGGACGTGGCGCTTCATGAAGGGATTGTGAGCAAGTATAACAAAGACGGCGAGGATGCGGTTTCGCGCTCCGAAATCCGTATAAGGGACGCTCGGTGTTACGATAACGCGCGAGCAGCCAATTCAACTTCCGAGGAATTCCTATGCGATCCGACATCGTTCCAGGCGCGAAGTTTCCCGACTACGAATTCCCCGATCACGCAGCGAAGCGCCGGAAGCTTTCCGACCTGCAGGGACCGCATCCCATGGTTCTCGTTCTCAGCCGTGGAGGATTCTGCCCGAAGGACCGCCGCCAGGCTGAGCTGCTCGTTCAGCTTCACCGCGAGATTGAAGTTTCCTACTGCCGCTTGGTCACGATCAGCACCGACAACATTACCGAGACCAGCGAAGTTCGCACCGGCGTTGGGGCGCACTGGCCGTTTCTGTGCGATCCGGGCCGCGTGATTCAAAAGGATCTCGACATCGCCGAGTACACCGATCCGACTCACAATCCGATGATCCCTCACGTGATCGTCCTCGAGCCCGGACTCATCGTTTATAAGGTCTACAACGGCTACTGGTTCGTCGGCCGGCCCACCATGGAAGATCTGCGTCAGGACCTTCGCGCCGTCACGAAAAAATGTCGCCCCGATTGGGACATCACCACGCCCGAAATGAAAGCTGCCTGGCAGGAAGGCCGCAAGGAACTCTTCTACCCTTACGGCAAAACGTTCGTCCAAACTCTCGGTGAACAGGACTAGAAACCGCGCCATACGGGGGAAAAGTTATCAATATCTGAATCAGTAGTTGAGTTTTTGAATTAGTGATAAGCTCCGCGGACGGCTCCTGATTTCCAGCCGTTCAGCGCGATTTTCGGCCCCCTGCGCAGTACCCACGGCCCACAACCTAACCTCCATAGGAGCATTCCATGCGTGTTGCTTCTGTTTGTGGATTCATGTCCAGGCTCGTTCCCGTTTTGCTCGTCGTGGTCTCGTGCACCGGAGCGCAATCGGCGCAGCCCACGCAGCCCGCGGCAGTGAAGCCGCCCGTCGCCGACGTTCGGCCCGTGGTCGACGACTACTTCGGCACGAAAATCACCGACCCGTATCGCTGGATGGAAGCCGGTCCAAGCGATCCCAAGTTCCTCGAATTCCTAAAGGCGGAGAACGATTACACGCGCGCCACGCTCGCACCGCTTTCCGCTCAGCGAGATAAGCTGCTTGCCCGGCTGAAAGAATTGGACAACGCCGTGGCCACAGTGGGCGCTCCCACTCGCGCCGGCCAATACCTCTTTTTCCTTCAAACCGATCCCGGCGCGCGCGCGCCGTCGCTGATGGTGCTGGGACCGGACGCGATCAAGCGGACGCTACTCGACCCGGAAAAGTTCGCAGGTGCGGATGCTCACGCGGCGATCGATTATTTTGTTCCGAATTTCGATGGGTCGCTGGTCGTGGCGGGCGTGTCGCAGGGAGGGTCGGAAAACAGCACGATTCATGTGATCGAAACCAAGACCGGGCGCCTTTTGCCCGACGCCATCACTCGCACGCAGTACGCCGGGCCGAACTGGCGCGAAGACGGCAAGTCTTTTTACTACGCGCGGCTGCAGCAGTTGCCGCCGAACGCGCCGCCCACCGCAATTTACGAAAATCAGAGGACGTTCCTGCACGTCCTGGGAACCGATCCGGAGAAGGACCCCGTCATCTTCGGGCCCGGCGTCTCGGCGAGCGTGAACCTTCCCGTAGCGGGGTTCACCGGAATTGCAACGACGCCGAATTCTCCTTTTGTTCTGGGTTTTCAGAGCTCGGGCACGACGGATCCGCCAAGTCTTTATCTTGCGAAGAGCGATCAGGCTACGAACGACAAGACGCCCTGGCAAAAAATAATTTCGTCAGAGGATGGAATCTCCACGGGCGGGGCGGGTCCGATAGCGATTCATGCTTCGACGCTTTATCTCCTGATGCAGAAGGGAACTCCGAATCGGAGGCTCATCGCCATCGATCTGAATCATCCTGACGTGTCCAAGGCCCAGACCGTATTGCCGGAGTCCGACGTTGTGTTGGAAGGCATCACTGCTGCATCTGACGGGCTCTACATTCTGAAACGTGTGGGAGTTGGATTCGAACTGTATCGAATGAAGTACGACTCGTCCTCCGCGCTGCAGAAGATATCGTTGCCGTACAACGGCGCGATTCTTGCTCTCGACTCTAACGTTTTGGATCCCGGTCTCCGTTTTGTCATGGGTTCCTGGATCAAACCGCAGAACGCGTTTTCATACGACCCCGAGAAGAACGAAGTCCGCGATCTGGGAATCATGCCGAAGCATCCCGCGGATTTTTCCGGGGTCGAGGCACGCGAAGTAATGATCCCGAGCACCGACGGCGCGCAGGTCCCGCTCTCCATCATCTGTAGGAAAGACATCAAGTTGGACGGCTCACATCCCACCTTGTACGAGGGATACGGCTCCTACGGCATTTCCGAAGATCCTTACTTCGATCCAAGAAGTCTCGCCTGGATTGAACTGGGCGGCGTGATGGCGTACCTGCATCCGCGAGGCGGCGGTGAATTCGGCGAGAAGTGGCATCAAGCGGGGCAGAAGCAGACCAAGCAACACACCATCGACGACATGATCGCCGCGGCTCAATACCTGATTCAGCAGGGATATTCTTCGCCCGCGCATCTGTCGGTTCGAGGCACCAGCGCCGGCGGCATCGCCGTCGGTGGCGCTATCACCCAACATCCGGAACTGTTTGCCGCTGCCATCGACAATGTTGGCATGACCGACGCGCTGCGATTCCAAACCACGCAGGGCGGCGCCGCCAACGTGCCGGAGTTCGGTGACGTGCGGCAGAAGGAAGACTACGGCTGGCTTTACGGCATAAGTGCGTACCATCACGTGGTGGCAGGCACGAAATATCCCGCCGTGATGGGCATCACCGGTGTGAACGATCCAAGAGTTCCTTCCTGGATGGTGGCCAAGTTCATCGCGGCACTACAGGCCAATACTTCCAGCGATCGCCCAATCCTCCTCCGCGTCGATTTCGACGCAGGTCACGGCTTGGGATCCAGCCGCACGCAGCGCGAGGAACAGTTCGCCGATGAGTGGACTTTTCTTCTGTGGCAGAGCGGCCAACCGGGTTGGCAGCCCCCGACGAAGTAATCGCGGCGGGTGCCTACGAGCTGAGATTCACATCGACAGAATCTAGGAGGGAAGGATGTCTTTGTCGACGAAGCGTGTTGCGGCCGTCGTTTGTGTATTCGTCGTTTGCGTCGCGGCGTGCGCGGCGCAGGCGACGCTTTCCTTGGAAGCTCGCCGGAAAGCGCTGAACGATCTTTTTACCGAATATTGGGATTACATGATGCGTACGAATCCCTTGTACGCATCCACGCTCGGCGACAAGCGATGGAACGACAAGGTAGACGATTTCTCGCAAGAAGAACTCGACAGGGAACTGGTCGACACAAAGAAGTTCCTCGACCGGCTGGAAGCGATCGACACATCCGGCTTTTCAGAGCAGGAAATCGTGAGCAAACGGATCTTGGTACGGGACCTCAGCAACAGGCTCGAGCGAGCCCGTTTCAAACCGTGGGAAATGCCGGTGACGCAGCAGTACGGCGTTCACCTCGACATACCCGAAATAGTCACGATGCTTTCCTTTCAGACCACCAAAGACTACGAAGACTACATCAACCGCCTGAAGGCTCTTCCGCTTCTGTTTGATCAGACCATCATTCAAATGCGGAAAGGTGTCGCCGACCAATTGATGCCTCCCCGCTTCCTGCTGGAGAAAATCGCCGATCAATCCAGTGCGATCGCCGCGAAGCCCGCCGACGACTCTACGTTCGCTGAGCCTTTCAAGAATTTCCCGAAGTCTATCCCCGAGGTCGAGCAAATCCGCCTAAAGGATCAAGGCATGGCGGCGATTCGCGACGGCGTCCTGCCCGCCTACGCGCATTTCGCGCAATTCGTACGCGACGACTACGCACCGCACGGCCGCACGGAACCCGGCGTCTGGTCGCTTCCCAACGGCGATGCTTACTATGCCTTTCGCGTGAAAGAAAGCACTACCACCGACCTCACTCCCGATCAGATTCACCAGTTGGGTCTCGCGCAGGTGGCGGAAATCGAGGGAGAAATGAAGGCGGTGGCAAACAAATTCGGTTACGCCGACGCAAAGAGTTTTAATGCCGCGCTGGCAACGGATCCGAAAGTGCACGGCCAGTCTCGCCAGCAGATTTTGGACTTGTACAAACACTTCATCGATCAGATGTATCCCAAGCTTCCCGATCTTTTCAATCGTCTTCCGAAGGCAAGGCTGGAAGTATTGCCGGCGGAGGAATTCAAGGAGAAAGACGCCGCGAGCGCTTATTACCTTGATCCCGCAGCCGATGGAACGCGTCCCGGCCGTGTGATGGTGAATACCGGAGATTTCGCGAAACGCTCCACCCTGGACGCCGAATCCACCGCCTACCACGAAGGCGTGCCGGGCCATCACATGCAGATCTCCATCGCCATGGAAACAACGGACCTCCCAACGTTTCGCCAGCATGAGTTTTTCATTGCCTACACCGAAGGTTGGGCGCTTTATGCGGAGCGCTTGGGAAAGGAAGTTGGATTTTATCAGGACCCCTACATGTACTACGGCCATCTCGAGGACGACATGCTGCGCGCCATACGCCTGGTCGTCGACACGGGATTGCACTCCAAACATTGGACGCGCCAGCAAGTCGTGGATTACTTTCACGCGCACTCAGCGGAAGACGAGGTCAGCATTCAATCGGAGACGGATCGCTACATCGCGTGGCCCGGTCAGGCGCTAGGCTACAAAGTCGGCCAGCTCACAATTCTGGAGCTCCGCCAATACGCCAAGGACCAGCTGGGCGATAAATTCGACATTCGCTCGTTCAACGACGAAGTCCTGAGCGGCGGCGCCGTTCCCATGGACGTGCTGAAAGAGCGGATCCACGAATGGGTTGCCGCGCAGAAAAAAAGCGCGCCCGCAAAATAGCCGACGTTGGCGCGATTACTCAGCACCCTGAACTGTTGAACTGGCAGAACTCCACGTCGTTCACTGCGCTCGGTCTTCCGGCACGTTCGTCGTCACGCGCTTTGAAAATTCGCGGAGTATATTCCCACCGATCCGGCCGGCGAGGCCAATTGCGGCGTTCGTGAAGACCAGGCTGACCCCGCGGTTGGCTCGAGGGTAGTAGAGGTTGGAGAGAGCGGCGGCGCTCACGTCGCCAAGCAGATAAGAATAATTAGGCGCAGTGAGTCCACTATCGGTGCGCGTAAAAAACGCCGAGCCCACAGCGTGTGCAAGCCGGGCCTTGAAGGGAGAACCGGGGCCAAGGTAGAAGTACCGCGGATCCTGGTGGAAGAGCGAGGGGAAGACGGCGTGAGTGAGGAAGTCGCTGTCGCGCCCGTCAGCAAACTTTGCGGCAAAACGTTTTCCGTATCCCGCGGCGCCTTGCCCGTAGCCTGAAAAGGCGTTGGTCGCCTGTTCGATGCCGGCGCCGAAGCCAACGCCGAGCATCGAAACCGGATCGAATGTGCCTCTCGCGGCGAACAGGAATTTCTGTTTGGCCGTCATTGGGGCGGCGTCCAACGTGTAGCTGGTATAGAAGTTTGGGATGACGCCCAGCAGGCGCTGCTTCTCGGCAGCTCGGATCTGCTCAGCGGCGACGAACTCGTCGGGATGGACGGTGACCTCTGTGTTTTTCGTCGCGAGCGTCAGTGAGACGTTGGGAACCTCATACGACTGCTGCACCGCGACGATGAACTCCGCCGATGTGAACGTAGCGAAATTCTCGGCGTTGACCGCCAGCAAGTAGGAACCGGGAAGAATCTTCGTAAAACTAAATTCGCCGTCCGCCGCGCTGACCGTTGTTCGGGATTGTGCGCCGCCCTCAGGTATCAAACTCACCGTCGCGCCGGAAACAGAGGCCCCGCTTACGTCACGCACCGTTCCTACGACGTTGGCCGACGCCTCGGCATCTGGCGTCTTCGTGCCCGAATCCCGAGGGACGACATCGGAGCGTGTTGCACCTGGAGGAAATCCGCTTCCACTCTCACGCGCGCCGGTCTGTTGCTGAGCGAGCGCACTCGCAGGCGCCAAAAACAGAACGAGCGACACACCGGCGAGAACTCCACATAGACGAAGGCGGAGAGCCTTTCTCAGACCGCGCGTGTAACGCAACCAGCACGCAGCCATGCGAGGCTCGGTCCAACTCATGAGGAGCGTGGAACCGCCACGGGAGAGGGTAGTCGCAGACATGACGAAGTTGCAGAAAGTTCGCCTTTGCTGAATCAACTCTGGTCCTGCAGGTACCTCTGCATTAGCGCATGGACTGAATCGCAATACTGTCCACTATTGAACATGTTCCAGGACGTAAACCCCATCACGCGGGGAGTCCTCGCAAGTCGTGCTATCGGATTCGCGTGACGGAATCCGTGGTCTGCGATAAGGTTGGCGATTCGTAGTCGACGGCGGCCGCGCCGCAATCGACTAATTCCAATGGTTCACGGTCAACGGGAGCAAGTGCATGGACACGCCAGACAGCACGCGAGTGATTCAGGGAGATGAGGCGTGCAGGGACGGACATTATCGCGCCAAGCAGGACGTGCGCGAACAGTCCACGAGCAGCGAAGGTGCGAAGCAGGTCGCTGCACTAGATCCGAATGGCTCTACGTCGCGCCAAGCGCAGAACCCGACGGATTTCGACGACCTGAGAGTCGGGCGTGCTTCGGACGACGCTGCGGGAATCCCGGCCATCTGGAACACTGCGCTCTACGGCATAGGCGATATGGGTCCGATCCGCGCGCCGGAAGCGTTTCTGAAGATCAATCACGTGAAGGGCTTTGATTGCCAGAGCTGCGCGTGGCCGAGCCCCGACAAAAAGCGGAAGACGTTCGAGTTCTGCGAAAACGGCGCGAAGGCGGTTTCCGACGAGTCTACAGGCAAACGCGTTACTCCGGAGTTCTTCGCGAAGCATTCGATCGCGGAGCTCGCGGCGCACTCGGATTACTGGCTGAACGAGCAGGGCCGGCTCACCACACCGATGGTGCGCCACGCCAACGCGACACACTACGAACCGATCACGTGGCCCGAAGCCTTCGCGATGATCGCGCAGGAGCTGAACGGTCTGGAGTCTCCCGATCAGGCCTCGTTCTACACCTCGGGAAAAACGACCAACGAGCCGGCCTTTCTTCTTCAGCTGTTCGCCCGCCAGTTCGGGACGAACAATCTTCCGGATTGCTCGAACATGTGCCACGAGTCTTCGGGCGTGGCCTTGGTGGAAACGCTCGGCGTCGGCAAAGGCGCAGCGACGCTGGAGGACATGGAGAGTTCAGAGCTGATCTTTATTTTCGGGAACAATCCCGGCACGAATCATCCGCGGATGCTGACGTCGCTGCAGAAGGCCAAGGACCAGGGCGCCAAGATCATCGCGGTGAATCCGCTGCCGGAAGTGAGCCTGATGCGGGTGAAGAATCCGAACCCGCAGGATTATCCGAATCCTCTGGAGCTGCCGTTTGCACTGCTGGGCAAAGGGCAAGCGCTTGCGGATTTATATTTGCCCGTGCGGGTGAATGGAGATGTGGCGGCAATCAAAGGAATTCTGAAGGAGCTTTTCGAGCGCGAGAAGAAGGGAATTCCGTCGGCGATCGACCGCGAATTTATTCGAACGTTCACCGAGGGCTTTGACGCGCTGCTGGCGGACGTGGAGGCGGCCAGCTGGGAAGAGATCGAAGAAGAGAGCGGGCTGACGCGAAACCAGATCAACACCGCCGCCGACATGTACGCGAATTCCAAGAAGACGATCATCGCGTGGTGCCTGGGAATGACGCAGCAGCGCAACGGCGTCGACAACGTCTCGATGATCGTGAACCTGCTGCTGGTGGGCGGGAACATCGGGCGTCCGGGAGCGGGCACGGTCTGCGTCCGCGGACACTCGAATGTGCAGGGCGACCGCACCATGGGTGTGTGGGAACGTCCGCCGAAACCTTTTTTGGATGCGCTGAAGAAAGAATTCAACTTTGAACCGCCACAGAAATGGGGATACGACACTGTCGAGACTCTGCACGCCATGTTCGACGGAGACGTGAAGGTATTCTTTGCGATCATGCAACGTTGCAAGCTCACGGCGCACGTATCGACCAAGCTAAACCGATCGCACCTGATCACCGGCGAGCGAGCGCTGATCCTGCCGTGCCTGGGCCGCACGGAGGAAGACATGCAGGCGACCGGCAAGCAGTTCCTTACGGTGGAAGATTCGATGGGGATCATCAATCCTTCGCAGGGATTTTTCCCGCCGGCTTCGCGTGAGCTGATGAGCGACGTGGCGATCCTGTGCCAACTTGCGCACGCCACTTTCGGTGCTCGATCCACCATCAACTGGCTGGGATTTGCGGCGGACTACAACCTTATCCGCGATTCGATTTCCAGGGTGATTCCGGGATTCGAGAATTTCAACGCGCGGCTCGCAAACGAAGGGTTCTTTTATTTGCCGAACGGCGCGAAGCACCGCATCTTCAAGACAAGCTCTGGCAAAGCAAAGATGACCGTCTGCCCAATCCCGAAGCACAATCTGCAGCCCGGCGAATTTCTGCTTACGACCATTCGTAGCCACGATCAATTCAACTCCACGATCTACGGATTGAACGATCGCTATCGGGGCGTCTTCAGCGGCCGGCGCGTGATTTTCCTGAACCCTGTTGATATGCAGGAACAGAATCTGCGGACCGGCCAAGTGGTGGACATCTATAGTCACTTTGAGGGGGAAGTGCGCAGGGCGCCGCGCTTCGCGATCGTTCCCTATGCGATCGCTCGCCGGAGCGCCGCGGCGTACTATCCGGAGACCAACGTTCTGGTTCCGGTACGCAACGTCGCCGCCAAGAGTAACCAGCCCGTATTTAAATGCATTCGTATCACGCTCACGCCAGTGGATTCCGCTGAGGCGCTGCACTTCTCCACGGAAGATCTGAATCGCAACATGGATCGAGTGGTTCCGCGCGTGCCGTGACGAGAGTTCATCGGCCGCGCTGCGTTTTGATGCCTTGCGCTCCGATTTTCTTTCTGATTTAATCGCGGCACCTTCGGCCGCTACGGCCACGATACGGAGTGATCCCACCATGAAAAATTTCCTTTGGGCAGTTCTCGCAATATTCGTTCTCGCCGCGTTTGGATATTCGGTGGAAGCGTCGCACGCAGCGCCATCCTTCACCGCGCCACAAGTAAACGCGCAGGGTGTGCTTACCTGCGCCTCGAATGACGGCCGCCGCAACGTCTGTCCGGCGGACACGCGTTCCGGCGTGCAGCTTGTGAATCAGCGCAGCGGTTCGCCCTGCGTTTTCGGACGCACCTGGGGCTACGACGCGCGCAGCATCTGGGTAGACAAAGGCTGCCGCGCCGATTTTCAAATCACTCCGTCATGGGGCGGCTGGGACAAGGGCTACAACGTTTACTGCTCGTCGGATAATGGCGGGCGCCAGCGTTGCCCGACCGACACGCGCGGCGGCGTGCAAATGGTGCGCCAGCGCAGCAGCTCGCCCTGCATCTACATGCAGACCTGGGGATGGGACAAGAGCGGCATCTGGGTCGATCGCGGTTGCCGCGCGGACTTTCAAATCGGCAGCACCGGCGGCGGGTGGAAGCCCGGCGGACCTGGATGGCAGCCGGGTAAGAACATCGTCACCTGTTCGTCGAACGACATGAATCGCAACGTTTGCCCGACGAACACCAACGGCGGCGTGCGGTTGATTCGCCAGCGCAGCGATTCGGACTGCATCTACCAGCGCACGTGGGGTTACGACCGCCGCGGCATTTGGGTCGATCGCGGCTGCCGCGCCGATTTCGAAGTCGGCGGATACTAAGGCAGGGAATTCAGTAGCACAGGCAATCTTGCCTGTGGGGCGAGTGGCGCGAGGCAACCCTCGCGTCACTCGCCTTTTTTGTTTTTGCAGTTCGTCGCGTCACGCGCCGGCGGTGTTCACCTTCGGCGGATACGCGAACGACGCGTACCAGCTCCCGCGCCCCTGCGGCGTAACATCCATCATGTTGTAAACCGGCACGAGCAGATCAATCCCGCGCTCGTTGATCTCCGGCGCCATTTTCGGATGGCACGTGTAGAAGTGCCGGATCGTGCCGTCGGCATCCTTCGAGAAAACGTTGAGCGTTGAGTCCTGCCCGCCGTCGGTCTTCTCGCCGCCGAAGTCGTACTTGAACGTGCTGTCACCCGCGCTGATCAAACGCAGATTGTCCCATCCACGCGCGCGAGCGTGCGCGCGGAGCGTCGCGGGATCGGCCGCTGCCACGATCGCGAGATCGATGTTCTGTGCAATGTGTTGCGCGACGCCGTTGATGCCGTCGATCCACATCGTGCACATCGGGCACGGCTTCGCGTTCAGCTTGCCGTACATGAATTGGTAGATCACGAG